>NZ_LRIB01000034.1:0-338127 GCF_001758715.1 Janthinobacterium sp. HH104
TGGCGGCTGTTGAGCGGGCGGAGTGGTTGTCCGTGGCAGCCGAACCGCCGGTGGCGGCAGCGGCGTCGAAACCGGTGGTGCGCACGGTGATGACCTTGATCTTGTCGCCAGATTGCACGGTAGCAATCGCGTTACCGGCGTAGATCGGGCGCTCGAAGGTGTCAGGGGAATCGACCTTGGTGATTTCCGAGATTTGCGCCACGTCCAGCTTGGCGGCCACGCGCGGCAGGATGTTCTTGCCGTAGGCGGTGGCTGGCGCCAGGATGTGGCTGTAGTTGCCTGCGATGGCCAGCACTTGCTCGGCCACGTTTTCGGCCAGGCCGTCGGCAAAGTACGGCGCGTCGGCCACGATGACTTTCGTCACGCCGGCGATTTGCGCGGCGGCAGCGGCAGCGGCCGATGCGTTCGAACCTGCGACCAGTACGTGCACGTCGCCGCCGCACTGGGCAGCCGCGGTCACGGTGTGGTGGGTGCTGCCCTTTAAGGTAGCGTTGTCGTGTTCAGCAATAACTAATGCGACCATGATTATTCCTAATAGTTAGCAAGTGCCGGGGTCAGACCCGGCGGGTCTGACCCCAGATTTTATGTTTTGGCGGCAAACCGCTCAGATAACCTTGGCTTCGGTACGCAGCTTGGCGACCAGGGTAGCGACGTCCGGGACCTTGATGCCGGCCGAGCGCTTGGCTGGCTCGACAACTTTCAGGGTCTTCAGGCGTGGCGCAACGTCGACGCCCAGGTCTTCCGGCTTGACGGTCTCGAGCGGCTTTTTCTTTGCCTTCATGATGTTCGGCAAGGTCACATAGCGTGGCTCGTTCAAACGCAGGTCGGTGGTGATGATCGCTGGCAAGGTCAATGCCAGGGTTTCCAGGCCGCCGTCGACTTCGCGGGTGACGGTGACTTTGCCGTCTTCCAGCACGACTTTCGAAGCGAACGTGGCTTGCGGCCAACCCAGCAGCGCAGCCAGCATCTGGCCGGTCTGGTTGCTGTCGTCATCGATCGCTTGCTTGCCCAGGATGATCAGTTGCGGCTGTTCTTTCTCGGCCAGGGATTTCACCAGCTTGGCCACGGCCAGCGGTTCCAGTTCGGTCGTCGTTTCCACCAGGATGCCGCGGTCGGCGCCGATGGCCATGGCCGTGCGCAGGGTTTCCTGGCACTGCGTCACGCCGCAGGAGATGGCGACCACTTCAGTGACCTTGCCAGCTTCTTTCAGGCGCATCGCTTCTTCCAGCGCGATCTCATCGAAAGGGTTCATCGACATTTTGACGTTGGCGGTATCGACGCCAGTGCCGTCACTCTTGACGCGGACTTTGACGTTATAGTCGACCACGCGTTTGACGGGTACCAAGACTTTCATAGCTATGCCTTTGGGAAATTATAAAAATGACGGATCAAGTGCTGATTGTGCGTTCGATTATAAGAGAAATTTGAATCTTGAACCGAATTTAAGCACGATCGTGCGATTTTTTGTTAGAGCAATCCATCTAAACTGTCCAGCTTCGGGGATTTCAGGGGTATCCGCCGCTACGCTGCAGGGCAGCAAAAGGGCTGGCTCGGGAAGGAAAACCAGGCCGCGCCACGGCGGCCCCGGCTGGCAGAATTATTTGCGTTGCATCAGGAAGACGAATTCGGTACCCGTCTGCACATGCGACAGCAGGGCATTGCCCGTTTGCTTGGCGAAGGCCTGGAAGTCGCGCACGGAACCGGGATCGGTTGCCATGATGCGCAGCACTTCCCCGCTCTGCAGCTCTGACAAAGCCTTTTTCGCCTTCAGAATCGGCAACGGGCAATTCAAGCCCCGCGCGTCGAGTTCTTTGTGAAATTCCATAATCTCGGTATCAAGTAGTGTGTCGCTCATCATCAATATCCCACCATTGTTTTGTTGTACTGATTTTCGACATACTACTCTAAATCAGGGGCATTGACGCGCTGCACCAAAATAGTTCATCGGCTGTTGTGGTGTCACAACGAGATTCCACACGGCAAAACGGCCCGCAAACACCGTCTGCGGGCCGTTTTCAAGGGGCTGTGGGGCGAAAACCCCGCATGCCTGCTAGCTTACGCTTTATTTCACGCGCTCGCCGACCCAGGCCGGCACGCCAGCCAGGGCGTTCGCCAGACCGCTCGGATCGGTACCGCCAGCCTGCGCCATATCGGGGCGTCCGCCGCCTTTTCCGCCCACTTGCTGTGCAACGAAGTTCACCAGCTCGCCCGCTTTGACCTTGGAAGTCGCGTCCGCCGTCACGCCGGCGATCAGGCTGACCTTGCCGTCCGCCACGCTGGCCAGCACGATGGCGGCCGTTTTCAGCTTGTCCTTCAGCTTGTCCATGGTTTCGCGCAAGCGGGCCACGTCGGCGCCGTCCAGCACGGCCGCCAGCACCTTGATGCCGTTGACGTCGACGGCTTGCGTGACCAGTTCATCGCCCTGGCCCGAGGCCAGTTTCGATTTCAGCGCGGCCAGTTCCTTCTCCAGCGCCTTCACGTGGTCCTGCACCTGGCCGATGCGGGCAGTCAGTTCTTCCGGCTGCGCCTTCAGGGCGTTGGCCGCTTCGACCAGGCGGCGGTTGATGGTTTGCACCAGCGCCAGCGCGCCCTCGCCCGTCACGGCTTCCACGCGGCGGATACCGGCGGCAACGCCGCTTTCGCCGATGATCTTGAACAGGCCGATGTCGCCCGTGCGCTGCACGTGGACGCCGCCGCACAGCTCTTTCGAGCTGCCGATGTCGAGCACGCGCACTTCATCGCCGTATTTCTCGCCGAACAGGGCCATCGCACCATGCTTGACGGCATCGTCAAACGACATCAAGTGGGCTTGCGTGGCGCGGTTTTCCAGGATCTCTTTATTGACGATGGTTTCCACGGCGGCGATCTGCTCGGCCGTCATCGGCGCATTGTGGCTGAAGTCGAAACGGGTCTTGTCCGGGTCAACCAGCGAACCCTTTTGCGCCACGTGGCTGCCCAGCACTTCGCGCAAGGCCTTGTGCATCAAGTGCGTGGCCGAGTGGTTGCGGATCGTGCGTGCGCGCTTGGCCGTATCGACTTGCGCCGAGACGGCGTCGCCCACTTTCAGCACGCCCGATTCGAGCACGCCGTGGTGGCCGAACACGTCCGCCTGGATTTTCAGGGTATCGCTGACGGCAAAGCTGCCGGCGCCCGAGGCGATCACGCCCTGGTCGCCCACCTGGCCGCCCGATTCCGCGTAGAACGGCGTCGTGTCGAGCACGACGATGCCTTCCTGGCCAGCTTTCAGTTCAGCTACCTGCGTACCGGCCGCGTACAGCGCGACGACCTTGCCGCTGAACGTCAATTGATCGTAGCCGACGAATTTATTTTTCTCGCCCGTGTACTCGACCTTGCTGTCCTTGTGCGTCTTGCCGCCCTTGCGCGACAGTTCCTGGCTTTCCTTCAGGGCCGCGTCGTAGCCGGCCTGGTCGAACGTGATATTGCGTTCGCGGCAGATGTCGGCCGTCAAGTCCGGCGGGAAGCCGTAGGTTTCGTACAAGGTAAAAGCGGTGGCGCCGTCGATGCCCGTGGCATCCTTGGCCAACTGCGCTTCCAGCACTTTCATGCCCGTTTCCAGGGTTTCGCCGAAACGCTCTTCCTCGGCTTTGAGCATATTGGCGACGTTGTCTTTCGCTTCTTCCAGCTCGGGATAGGCGCCGCCCATCTCGATGGCCAGATCGGCCACCAGCTTGTAGAAGAACGGTTTCGTCTGGCCCAGCTTGTGGCCATGGCGCAAGGCGCGGCGGATGATGCGGCGCAGAACATACGCGCGGCCTTCGCTGCCCGGGATGATGCCGTCGACGATCATGAAGGCGGCGGCGCGGATGTGGTCGGCGATCACGCGCAGCGACTTGTTTTCCAGGTCCGTGGCGCCCGTTTCGCGCGCGGCGGCGCGGATCAGATGCTGGAACAGATCGATTTCATAGTTCGAATGCACGTGCTGCAGCACAGCGGCCAGGCGCTCCATGCCCATGCCCGTGTCGACGCAAGGCTTCGGCAGCTTGTGCATGACGCCCGCTTCGTCGCGGTTGAACTGCATGAACACGAGGTTCCAGATTTCAATGAAGCGGTCGCCGTCTTCGTCAGGCGAACCCGGTGGGCCGCCAGGAATGTCGGCGCCGTGGTCGTAGAAGATCTCCGTGCACGGACCGCATGGGCCCGTGTCTGCCATCTGCCAGAAATTGTCCGATGCGTAACGCGAACCCTTGTTGTCGCCGATGCGGATGATGCGCTCGACAGGCACGCCGATTTCTTTCGCCCAGATATCGTAGGCTTCGTCATCTTCGATGTACACGGTGACGGTCAGCTTGTCAGCCGGCAAGCCATAGACCTTGGTCAGCAGTTCCCACGCGTACTGGATTGCATCGCGCTTGAAATAGTCGCCGAAGCTGAAGTTGCCCAGCATTTCAAAGAAAGTATGGTGGCGCGCCGTGTAGCCGACGTTTTCCAGATCGTTGTGCTTGCCGCCGGCGCGCACGCAGCGCTGCACCGAGGTGGCGCGCGTGTAGGGACGGCTGTCCGTGCCTGTAAACACATCCTTGAATTGCACCATGCCGCTGTTCGTCAACAGCAAGGTCGGATCGTTGCCTGGCACCAGGGAGCTGGAACGGACGATGGAATGGCCCTTGGACTCGAAAAATTTGAGGAACTTGTCGCGGATTTCAGTTGATTTCATGTTTTTTTGGCAAAGAGTGGCGGCAGCTTTAAAGGGAAGATTATACGTGATCTAGGTACGGGAATTGGCGCCGGGCAGCCAGCATTGTTGCAAGCCTGCCCACGCATGCCGCCCCGCCCGCTCAGGCCGGGTCGTGGTGGCTGGCGCAGGCGTGTGGCGCGGGCTTGGCCTTGGCGGCCGCGGCCCCCGTGACGCCCGCGGCGGCATTGCAGTCGGCGCAGCGGCCGTACAGGGTCAGTTCGTGGCGCTCGACGACAAAGCCTTGCGGTGCCATGCGTTTCAAGTCGCCCGGGCAATCATGCACGTCGAACACGCGCTGGCACGTGGTGCACTGGAAATGGTGGTGGTGGTGATTGGCCGCCGTGTTCGACTCGTAGCGCGGGTTTTCGCCCGGCAAGGTCACCACGTGCACCTTTTCTTCCAGCACCAGGGACTTCAAGTTGCGGTAAACGGTGGCGATGCCCAGCTGCGTCACTTGCAAGCTGGCCTGTTCGAGGATTTCCTGCGCCGACAAGGGGCGCTGGGCCGACTCGATGGCGGCTTGAATAGCGGTTTTTTGACGTGTTGTGCGTTCCATAGCCGACAGAATACACCATCCACCTGTATCTACTGTCCGGAAAAACTGTCACACAGTAATGATAATGGGTTATCATTATCAACTTAGGGCAGGCATTTACCTGTCACGCGCTGCCCCAACCCTGCCAATACCGATAGCGAATAAGGAACTTTTGCCCATGTCCGTCCGTCCTCACCAACCCACTCCCCTCGCGCTGGCCATCATGCTGGCCTTTGCCGCTCCCGCCAGCGCACTGGCGCAGCAGGCGACAACCTTGCCCGCTGTGACCGTCTCGGCCAGCGCGCTGGCCCTGGGCAGCGACGACATGAGCACGCCCGTTACCGTACTCGAAGGCGAGGCACTGGTGCTGGCAAGGGCGGCGACCCTCGGCGAAACCCTGGCCGGCCAGCCCGGCATCACGTCCAGCCATTTCGGCGCCGGCGCCAGCCGTCCCATCATCCGCGGCATGGATGGCCCGCGCGTCAAGGTGCTGTCCGATGGCGCCGAAGTGCAGGATGCGTCGACCATCAGCCCCGACCATGCCGTCGCGGCCGAACCGATGCTGTCGGAACAGATTGAAGTCTTGCGCGGCCCGTCCGCGCTGGCCTATGGCGGCGGTGCCGTCGGCGGCGTCGTCAACGTGATCGACAAGAAAATCCCGACGCGCGTGCCCGCAAAAGGTTTTGAAGGCAGCGCGGAAGTGCGCGCCAACTCCGCCGCGCGCGAAAAGGCGGGCGCCTTTGAAGTGACTGGCGGCTCCGGCAACATCGCCTTCCACGCGGAAGGCGTCAAGCGCGACGCAAAAGAATACAAGGTCGGCAGCGGCTGGGAAGGCGGTTCGAAAGTGGCCGGCAGCTACAACAAGACGGACACGGGCAGCGTGGGCGTGTCGTGGGTGGGCGAGCGCGGCTTCCTGGGCCTGGCCTTCACCAGCCAGCATGCGGAATACGGCTTGCCCGGCCACAACCACGAATTCGAAAGCTGCCACCCGCACGGCACGCACCTGCATTGCGGCGGCCACGAAGGCCACGATCACGGTGATGAAGAGGAACATGACCACGACCACGAAGATGGTGCCGTTCCCTACGTGAAACTGAAGAGCGAACGCTGGGACGTGCGCGGCGAATTGCGCGACCCCGTACCGGGCTTCGCCAAGCTGCGCCTGCGCGCTTCGTTCACCGATTACAAGCACGATGAAATCGAAGGCACGGAAATCGCCACCACCTTCAAGAACAAGGGCCACGACGCACGCCTGGAAATGGAACACCATCCCGTCTTCGGCTGGCGCGGCGTGGTCGGCCTGCAAACGTCGAAGCGCGATTTCTCCGCCCTGGGCGAAGAAGCGTACGTGGCGCCGACAGTCACGAAGAAGCACGCAGCTTTCCTGGTCGAGGAATACAAACTCGACCAATGGCGCTTCGAAGCGGGCTTGCGCCACGAATGGCAAGACATCACGGTCGACAGCGCCACCTTGCAAGACCGCAGCGCCAAGGGCACGTCGGTCTCGCTGGGTGCCGTGTGGAAATTCGCGCCCCAGTATTCGCTCGGCTCGACCATTTCGCGCACGCACCGTTTGCCCAGCGCCGAGGAACTGTATGCGCACGGCGTGCACATGGCCACGGCCACATATGAGCTGGGCAATGAAAACCTGGGCAAGGAAACGTCGAACAATATCGACTTGACCTTGCGCAAATATGCGGGTGCCACGACGTTCTCGGCCAGCGCCTACCGCAACAAGGTCGATAACTACATCTTCGGCTCCACCCTGGACAACCACGAAGGCTTCCAGCTGATCCAGTACGCCCAGCGCGACGCCACATTTACGGGCGTGGAAGGCCAGATCCGCCAGCAGTTGAACCCCATGTTCGGCGCCAGCGTATTCGGCGACTACGTGCGGGCCAAGCTGGCCGACGGTGGTGGCAACTTGCCGCGCATCCCGGCCCAGCGCCTCGGCGTGAAGTTCGACGCCAACTGGCAAGCGTGGAGCGGCGTGGCCGAGTTCTACCGCGTGGGCAAGCAGGATAAAGTGGCCGCGTTCGAAACGGCAACACCGGGCTACAACATGCTGAACCTCTCCGCCAACTACGACACGCGCATCGGCACGACGCCAGCCCAGTTCTACATCAAGGCGAACAACCTGACGAATGAACTGGCGTACAGCCATACTTCGTTCATCAAGAATGCGGCGCCTTTGACGGGGCGCAACTTGACGGTCGGCATGCGTGTAACGTTCTAAGCTGTTTGAAACGTAGGTCGGCTTAGCGCGCAAGCGCGTAAGCCGACAACACCAGCAGCGCCAACAATGTTGTCGGATTACGGCGCTGCGCGCCTAATCCGACCTACGCCATGGATGGAATAATATCTATCCTGTCCGTACAAAACCCATCCACGCCCCAAGCCAGCAATTCGCTGGCCCGTTCGGGAGTGTTGACGGTGTAACAGAACAGCCCGTATCCCGCCTCCTTGACCTCTCGCGCCAGTTCCGGCGTCAGTTGCTGGTGGTCGCAATGGATGGCCACCACGTCCAGTTCCTTTGCCTTTTTCGCCCAATCAGAAGGTATCTGTTCGACCAGCCAGCCGCGCGCCAATTCCGGGGCCGCCTGGCGCGCCGCTTCCAATGCAGCGATGCTGAACGACGACAGCAGCGGCAGCAATTCGCCAGCCGCGACTTCCTCTGCAAAATAGCTTCGTGTGGCCCGCGCCACGGCTGTCCCTGTCTGCGTATCGAAGCCGGGTGCCGGCTTGATTTCGATATTCATCCAGATACGCTGGGCCTTGCAATACCCCACCACGGCATCGAACGTGGGCACGCCTTCGCCGGCGAATTCGGCGCCAAACCAGGCGCCCGCCTCCATCGTCCCCAACTGCGCGGCCGTGTAATCGTTGATATGCCCGCTGCCGGCCACGGTGCGGCCCAGTTCGGGATCGTGCACGACGACGGGTACGCCATCAGACGCCAGCATGACGTCGAATTCCACAGCGCGGTAGCCGTAGGCCAGGCCGCAGCGCAGGGCGGCCACGGTGTTTTCAGGCGCCAGGGTGCCGCCGCCGCGGTGCGCGAGGGTGCGTGGATAAGGCCACATGGGATTCCTTTAAGCAATTCTATGGAGGCAAGACTGTCTTGCCATACTATCGCGTGCCAATGCTGAAAAGTAAAGCGGCCGCCGTTTGACGGCCCGCCGCGGCGATTGGCACCCCGCCAGCCCCGTTTCGTCGCAGCCCGGTTGCGCGCCGGCCTGCGCTGGCACACAATGCCCCATCGTTACCAGCAGACACTTCCATGAAATCCGACGTCCCTTTCGCAGATGCCCCCGCCAGGCGCCGCTTCCCCTACTACCGCATGCTGCTCGACGCGCGCTATGCGGTGGTGCTGAACGTGATCTGCGCGCTGGTCATTACATTCATGCTCAATCCGGGCAGCCATTTTGGGCAAAACCTGATCGCCTCGATGTGCATCGGCACGATCGCCTTCCTGCTGATCGATGGCATGCGCCTGACGTTATGGGGCGCAGGCCAGCGGCCCAGATTCCTGCCCTTCATGCTCATCATCCTGCTGTCCGTGCCCGTGGCGCAAATGCTGGGTTTGCTCCTGTTCGGCTGGCTGACGGGCGTGGACGTGGGCGGCTTCGAAAACCTGCTGCCCACGCAAATGATGGGCACGCTCGTATTCACCCTGCTGGCCACGGGCGGCGCCGTGCTGTTTTTCTCCAGCCGCGAAAAGATTGCGCGCCTGCAAATGGCGGCTGCCGAGGAAAAAGCCCGCGCCGAATCCGTGGCGCGCCAGGCCATGCAGGCGCAACTGCAATTGCTGCAGGCGCAGATCGAACCGCACATGCTGTTCAATACCCTGGCCAACCTGCAGGGTCTGATCAGCTTTGACCCGGACCGTGCCCAGTTGCTGCTCGACCAGCTGATCCAGTACTTGCGCGCCACCCTCTCTTCCTCGCGCGCCGAGTCCACCACCCTGGAGCAGGAGTTTTCCCTGATGCAAGCCTACCTGGGCCTGATGTCGATACGCATGGGCGCGCGCCTGCGCTTTACGCTGGACTTGCCCGACGCCTTGCGCCAAATCAAGGTGCCGCCCATGCTGTTGCAGCCGCTGGTGGAAAACGCCATCCAGCATGGCCTGGAACCAAAGATCGAAGGCGGCCACATTCACGTGCAGGCGTCCACGGATGGCGGCGTGCTGCTACTCACCGTCAGCGACGACGGCCTGGGCCTCGACCATCCGGGCCAGACCAAGGGCACGCAGCTGGGCGTGGCGAATATCCGCGAACGCCTGCGCGGCATGCATGGCGATACCGCCAGCCTGTCACTGGACGCCAATACGCCGGCAGGCGTCATCGCCCGCCTTCAATTACCGATTCACTCCACCACCGCGAGCCCCACGCCATGACCAGCCCCACCCCGCGCGCCCTGATCGCCGAAGACGAACCGATACTCGCCGCCGCCCTCACGCACGCCTTGCAGCGGCTGTGGCCGGAACTCGACATCGTTGCCACCTGCCCCAACGGCGTGGAAGCCTTGCGGCAAGGCCTGGCGCTGCAGCCCGACATTCTGTTTCTCGACATCAAAATGCCAGGCAAGACGGGCCTGGAAGCGGCCGAAGAACTGGCAGAGCAATGGCCGGACGGCATCGCGTTCCCCCACATCGTGTTTGTGACCGCCTACGACGAATACGCGCTGGCCGCCTTCGAGCATGCGGCCGCCGACTATGTCTTGAAACCCGTCAACGATGCGCGTCTGGGCAAGACGGTGGAACGTTTGCAGCAGCGCTTGCGCGACAGCAGCGTTGGCAAAGGCGTTGGCAACGGCAGCGGCAACGCTGCAGTAACAGCAACAGCAGCAGCCTCAGCGCCAGCGACGACCGCCACGGCAGCGCTGGCAGCCGGAACCGCCAGCGACGACAACATGGCCCGCCTGCTAAGCCAGCTGCAAGCCATGCTGCCACCCGCGCCGCGCCTGCAGATGATACGGGCGGCCGTGGGCAACAGCGTGCGCATGATTGCCTTGGCCGACATCGTCTATTTTGAAGCGCTGGACAAATACATCAATGTCGTGTGCCAGGACAGCGAAGCGCTGATACGCACGAGCCTGAAGGAGCTGCTGCCCCAGCTGGACCCGCAACAATTCTGGCAAATCCACCGGGGCACCATCGTCAACGCCAGCGCCATCGCCACGGCCGTGCGTGACGAAGCCGGCAAGCTGTCGCTGACCCTGCGCCAGCACCCCGCGCAACTGCGCGTCAGCCCTTTATATGCGCATCTGTTCCGCCAGATGTAAGACAAGACAAGACGCGCAAGAGCCAATGCCTAGTGCATCTGGTGCTTCAAGTCAGACAACTCATCGTGCACCTTGAGCACGGCGCTCTTCATTTCCGGCGTCACGCTGGTCGCCGTGCCGCACGCCCGCTTGGCGCGGTCGCCCAGCGATTCCATCTGATCGACTGCTTGCCGGATGCGCGCATCGTCTTGCGTGTCGATGGCTTGCCGCACGGCGCTCTTTTGCTGGTCCAGCTGGTTGATGCAATCCTTCAAGTCCATCGGCATGCCCTGCTGCTGGCCGCACAGCTGGGCCGCCTGGCCGATCGCGTGTTCGATGGCGCCAAAGCGCCGTGCCACTTCCTTTACCTGCATCATGATGTGTCCTCCCACAGTGTAGGGAGTTGGATCGTCAAGCCGGCACAGGGTTCCCCGCTGGCCGCGACAAGGTCGAAATTTCCATGCGGCACTTTTTTGTAAGCGCTTGTGACATTTTAGATAATGATCAAATCCTTCAGATACATTGGCGTACCTGAACCCCCATGCCGCCCATGATCTCGTTGCCGCCCCTACCCCGCCGCGCTCCCGGCCTGCTGCTGATCGTCCTGCTGCACCTGGGCTTCGCGTATATCGTCTTGCAGTCGCGGCCCCACGCCGTCACGGACGAGAACCTGCCGCAGGGCCCGGCCATCACTTGGCTGCGCCACACCGCCCCGGCGCCGCCCAAGCCCGTACCCGCACCGTTCGGCCCAAAACCAGCGGCAGCAATAGTGCCGCGCCTGCCAATGCCAGTTCCCGTCAGCCGCCCCCTGCCCGCTCCCGCCATCGAGCAGCCGCCAACGCCAGTAACGCCGGAAGCGATCATGCTCGTCCCGCCACCGAGCGCGGCCGATATCCTGGCGCAAGCCAAGCGCGACGTGGGCAAGATCGACAAGGATTTACGCAAAGAATTCCCGCAACGGGGTGGGGAGAAATTCGACGACACGGGCTACAAGCGCATGCAGCAGGGCTTTGCCGAAGCCTACGCGGCCGTGCCGCCGAAATGGTACGAGGCGTCAAAGATCGAGGAAATCGGCGCGAACGAGGCCAAAGGCAGCCGCACCTACAAGATCACCAGCGCGCTGGGCACCTTGTGCGTGACCATGCGCGCCGGCAAGAGTGGGGAAACGATGATCGGCATGTGTCCCAAGTAGCGGCTCAGCCCACCGCTTCGCGCGCCCCCAGCGGCTGCAGATGGCGCAGACGCAAGGCGATCAGCACGCCGCCACCGAGGCACAGGCCCAGCATGATGACCACGCCCGTCCAGCCGTCGAAGCCCCACATCATGCCCGAGGCGGAACCGATCAGGCTCGAACCCAGGTAGTAGAACAGCAAGTAGAAGGCCGAGGCCAGCGCCTGTGGCGCGCGCGCGCGGCGGCTGACCCAGCTGCTGGCGATCGAGTGCGAGGCAAAGAAGCCGAAGGTGGCCAGCGCCATGCCGATGACGATCAGCGGCAGCGAGTCGAACAGCGTCAATAAAATGCCGGACAGCATCAGCAACAGCATGATCCACAGCACCCCCCGGCGCCCCAGGCGGTCCACCAGGCGCCCCGCCCAGACGGAGCTGAAAATGCCGATCAGATACAAAAAGGCCAGCAAGCCGACCGTGCTCTGGCGCAAGCCAAATGGCGCGGCCAGCAGGCGGTAGCCGATATAGTTATACAGGCTGACGAAACAGCCCATCAGCACGAAGGCGAGGCAAAACAGCCACGGCAAGCCCCGGTCGGAAAAATGCTGGCGGATGGCGTGCGGCAAGGCGTTCCAGCCTTTTGTACTGGGCACGAAATTTTTCGATGCGGGCAGGCTGCGCCAGAATTCCGCCGCCGCCAGCACGCCGGCCACGCCCAGCACGCCCAGAGCCCAGCGCCACGACAGGAAATCGCTGAGCATGGACGCCACCAGCCTTCCCGACATGCCGCCAAACGCGCTGCCGGCAATATACAGCCCCATCGACAGGCCCAGGGATGGGCCCTCGATTTCCTCGCCCAGGTAAGCCATGGCCACGGCCGGCATGCCGCCCAGGGCAATGCCGAGCGCCGCGCGGATGGCCAGCAGCTGCGCATAATCCTGCGCGAAGGCGGACAAAATCGTGAGTATCGCGGCGGAAAACATCGATGCCACCATCAGCGGTTTGCGGCCGACACGGTCCGACACGGCGCTCAGCAGCACCAGCGAGATGGCCAGCAAGCCGCTCGACACGGAGAGCGACCAGCTGCTTTGCGCCGGCGTCAGATGGAACTGGTGCGACAGCAAGGGGAACAGGGGCTGGATGCAGTACAGCAAGCTGAAGGTGGAAAAGCCGCCAAAGAACAGGGCGCGGTTGCTGCGCTTGAATTCGATGGAACCCTTGGCGATGGCCGTGCGGGGAGCGGGAGCGGAAACTGGAATGGCGGATGAGGCAGCGGGGGCAAAAGCAAGCGATGAATCAGACATGGCCGTGTTTCAAAGAGGAGCGAGTCTTCATCTTAGGATTGCCAACTCATATCGTCCAATATATATTCAAGGCCCAACTCATACTTTAAAACGATTACTGAACATGGAACTGCGCCACCTCCGTTACTTTGTCGCCGTCGCCGAAGAGCTGCACTTCACGCGCGCGGCCGAGCGCCTGCACATCGGGCAGCCGCCGCTGAGCCAGCAAATCCAGGCGCTGGAAGCGGAATTGGGTGCGCAGTTGTTCGAGCGCAACAAGCGCTCAGTGCGCCTGACGGAAGCAGGCCGCCTCTTTCTCGACGATGCGCGGCGCATCCTGGCCCTGTCGGAGCAGGCGGCTGTCACGGCGCGCCGGGCCCAGCGGGGCGAAGCGGGCGAATTGCGCATCGGCTTTACCTTTTCCACGCCGTTCACGCCGTATTTCGCCACCGTCATCAACCGCTACCGCCAGCAGTTCCCGCACGTCACCTTGACCCTGCACGAAATGGCGACTTTGCATCAACTGGAAGCGATCTCGGGCAGGACGATGGATCTGGGCTTCGTGCGCCCGCCGGAAACGACATATCCATCCGATATCAAGCTGACGCAACTGCGCCAGGATCCGCTGTTCCTCGTCTTGCCCGTCGACCACGCGCTGGCGGCCAAGGACGCGATTGCCATTGCCGATATGGCGGGCGAAGGCTTTGTCATGTACCCGAAAGATGCGGGCACGGGGATTTATCCGCAGATCTTCCGCCTGTGCAAGGCGGCCGGCTTCGTGCCCCAGGTGGCGCAGGAAGCGGGCGAGGCGTCGACCATCATCGGCCTGGTGGCGGCCGGCTGCGGCATTTCCGTGCTGCCCTCTTCGTTCGACCGCATCCGCATGGATGGCGTGTGCTACCGCCCCATCGCCGACCCGCAGGCGACCACCAGCCTGTTACTGGCGCAAAGAGAAGAAGAGACGTCGCCGCTGGTGGCGGCGTTCGTGAAACTGGCCGAGGAAGCGGCCATGGAAGAGAAAGAATAGGCCGATGAGGTCGGCGTAGGTCGGATTAGCCCGTAGGGCGTAATCCGACACCAGCGGTCACGAATAATCGGCGTCTAGTTCCGAACCCGCATAATTTTCCAGGTCCTCGAACAGGCTCTTCATGCTGGCCCGCGTGAGGATTTTATGCACGACGGTGCAGCTGCGGCGGTACGACTCTATACGGTCGAGCAGCACCGGGTGGTGCTGGACAGGCACCTTGGCCACCAGGGCGGCCCAGCCCTCCTCGAAATCGGGCTTGTTCTTGCGCACGGAACGCACAAAGCGTTCAAACTCCTTTTGACCCGTGCGCGCGATGATGCGCCCGCCGCCTTCGATGGCGAAGATAATGGCCAGGGCGATGACGCCCTCGGCATTCAAGTCGCTGTCGCTGACCGGGCCGTTGTCATGGTGGCGGCGCAGCCAGCTTGCCAGGCGCACGACGGCTTGCACTTCCTTGCGCTGTTGTAACTGCACTGCATACTTTTCATAGCCGGCCCAGTTCTGGTTCGGGTCGGCCTGGCAAATATCGATGAACAGCTCGCGCAGGCGCCGCTGCAGGTAAACGGGATCCTGGTCGTATTCGCCGACGAGGGCGTCTTCGGGCAGCTGCGACAATTCCTTGATCAGACGAAAGCCCACCTGGAACGCGTGCTCGGCGCCGTGCTCGACGAGGAAATCGAGCGCGGCCTGGTCGCCTTCATGCGTGACGGCCTGTTCCAGGCCCAGGGACACGCCACCCACCGTCAGGTACAACGCTTTCTGGATGCCGTCGGCCGTCCGTTCATTCGTGAATTTCTCGGCCACCATCGCCGTAATACCCGTCAATTCGTCGGCCAGGTTCAGGGCCGCGTCCTCGCGCGGGTCGCCCGGCAACAGTTTGATGGCGCGCACGAGGCGCGGAAGATTCTCTACAACAATTGCTGGCAGCATTAGACGTTCCCTGCTTTCATTACGAGAAAATGCCCGTGCCCAGGCTGCGGCGCGTGCTGGAGCGCGGCGCGCTGCGCGTGCTCGGCACTTGCTTGCGCAAGCGGTACAGCAATTCCTTGGTGCTCCGCTGCAACATGGTCGGTTCTTCGTCCGGGTCGTCCGAGTATTCCGCGTCGGCCAGGTCGGCGCTGTGGCGGAAGTCGGGGAACAGTTCGAACAGCGAGCGGTCCCAGCCGTCTTCATTCGCTTGCGCCAGCTCGATGGCCAGCGGCACGACGTCGTTGTCGGACGAGGTAACGCCCGTCACGTACGGTCCCTTGATGACGATCTCGCCCGCCACTTCGAGGATTTCCTTCGGTGCCATCGAGAACAGGATGGCGAACGCCGTGGCGCCCCAGTCGGTGGCGGACGCTTCGAGCAGCAGCTCGCGGCGGCGCTCGGCGTCGTCGGTGGAAAACACCACGCCGTGGATGTGCGCGAACAGGGCTTCGGCGATGCGTTCCGGATCGTCCTCGATCTGGTCGTCGCTCCAGGTGGCGGCGATGAAGGCCAGGCTGTCGGCCCACGCCTTCGGCGGCACCAGCAGGGTTGCCAGCGACATCTTGCCGCCGTCAAAGCCAGCCAGGTGCAGCGCCGTTACCTGTGGCGGGATCGCGCTCAGCACTTCCACCACGGCCAGGTCGCCGTACAGGTCGGCCGCGTCGGCAAACGCCTGCTCGGCGTGGCCCAGCGAACCGGACAGCACCAATTCCGTGACCTGTTTCGTCAGCGCGGGAAGATTGCTCTTTTGTTCCGTGTTATCGGCCATGGTCATCTCCATCCTGGTCAAACATCTGGGCGAAATCGTCGGTGGCTTCGTCTTCGTCGTGATCGTCGTCGCCGTCGTCATTGGCGGCCAGCTGGTCGAGCGACTGGTCGTCGTCGTCCCACAGGCGCGGATTCTTGTGCAGGAAAGCCGTGATGATGGCCTGGCGCGCCAGGTCGGGGAAGCTCTCTTCGATGGCGGCGTACATCTTCGCCGCTTCCGGCGCGGCGCAGGCGGCCATGGAAAACACGCGGGCCGGGTCGCCGAACTCGTAGTCTTCGCTTTCGGCCAGCAAGCCTTTCGGGTCGCTGAAGGTGATGTGGTCGACCAGCGCGAAGGCCAGCATGTTCACGTCTTCGATGCCGCCGCCGCTCGCGTATTCGCCGACCAATGCATCGACCATGCTCTTGTAATTCTTGCGGTTCGGCGGGTCGCCGAGGATGCCTTCGATCTGACCTTCCAGCTCGCGCGACTGGTACGCGAATTCAGGGTGTACTCTTCTCATGCTGTGCTTTCCAATGTAATGCGCGGCGCTGATAAAAGCGCCGTTGTTGTTGTTTTCAAGTAATTCGGGCCGGCTGATGCGGGCCGCATCGTTTTAGTCGGCAGGTAATACTGTGCCATGTAAACGAAACACGCCGCACCACAGCGCATACGCTTCCGCTTCCGGATCGATGATGATGCGGTGGTTCACGCTCTGGTCGTATTCGGCGCGCTTGGCCGGGTCGGCCAAGATTTCATACGCCTTGGTGACGCTCTTGAAGCGCGCCTCGGCGCCGGGGGCCTGGTTGCGGTCGGGGTGGAAGCGCATGGCCAGCGAACGGTAAACCTTCTTGATTTCATCGTCGCTGGCATTGGGCGCGACACCGAGGACGTTATATAAATTTTCCATAAAAGGCTCCGGGGTCACGTTTTTCTACTAATTAAAGGCGAATTATCCTATAGAACGGCGTCGGCGTCGCTTGCATGCCGGGAAATGGGGGTAAATACGTGCTTATAAAGCGCTTGCGGTACGGTAAAATGCTTTTTACTGTCACTCTTCCGCATTGATCAATGAGCAACGATAAACTGAATACCGCCGCGCCAGCGCTGGCGCCCAATTTCTTGCGTAACATCATCGAAGCCGACCTGGCTGCCGGCGCCCACGTGCGTCCCGGCCTGCCCCAGGTGATCACGCGTTTCCCGCCGGAGCCGAACGGCTACCTGCACGTGGGCCACGCCAAGTCGATCTGCGTCAACTTCGGCCTGGCGCGCGATTACGCCGGCCAGTGCAACCTGCGCTTCGACGACACCAATCCGGCCAAGGAAGAGCAGGAATACGTCGACACCATCATGGACAGCGTGAAATGGCTGGGCTTTGACTGGGAGCCGAAGCAGGCCGATGGCCAGAGCCACCTGCACTACGCGAGCGACTATTTCGACCAGCTGTACGCGATGGCCGAGTACCTGATCACGGCCGGCTTTGCCTACGTCGACAGCCAGAGCGCCGAAGACATGGCCGCCAACCGCGGCAATTTCGGCCAGGCCGGCAAGAATTCGCCGTTCCGCGACCGTCCGCGCGACGAATCGCTGGCCCTGTTCCGCGCCATGAAAGCGGGCGAATTCAAGGACGGCGAGCACATCCTGCGCGCGAAGATGAGCGAAGATGCCATGAGTTCGCCGAACATGAACTTGCGCGACCCGGCCATCTACCGCATTCGCCATGCGCACCACCACCGCACGGGCGACGCCTGGTGCATCTATCCGATGTACGACTACACGCACCCGATCTCGGACGCGCTGGAAAACATCACGCATTCGATCTGCACCCTGGAATTCCAGGATCACCGCCCGTTCTACGACTGGCTGCTGGAAACGCTGTCGGCCGGCGGCTTCTTCGCCAAGCCCGTGCCGCACCAGTACGAATTCTCGCGCCTGAACCTGACGTACATCGTCACCAGCAAGCGCAAGCTGCGCCAGCTGGTGGAAGAAAACATCGTCGACGGCTGGGACGACCCGCGCATGCCGACCCTGGTGGGCATGCGCCGCCGCGGCTACACGCCGGAAGCGATCCAGCTGATGTGCGAACGCACGGGCGTGACGAAATCGGACGGCTGGATCGACTACAGCGTGCTCGAAGGCTGTTTGCGCGAAGACCTGGACCCGAAAGCTCCGCGCTCGGTAGCCGTGCTGCGTCCTTTGAAACTGATCATCGACAATTTCCCCGAAGGCGAAAGCGTGGAATGCACGGCGCCCGTGCACCCGCACTTCCCCGAGCGCGGCTTGCGCACCTTCCCCATCTCGCGCGAGCTGTGGATCGAGGAAGACGACTTCATGGAAGTGCCGAACAAGGGCTATTTCCGTCTGTATCCGCCGATCGACGACAAGCCGGGCAGCCGCGTGCGCCTGCGCTACGGCTACGTGATCGAGTGCACGGGCTACGACAAGGATGACAACGGCAAGGTCATCGCCGTGCATTGCACCTACTTCCCGGACAGCAAGTCGGGCACGGAAGGCAGCTCCAACTACAAGGTCAAGGGCAATATGCACTGGGTCAGCGCGCCGACGGCGATTGCCGCCGAAGTACGCCTGTACGACCGCCTGTTTACGGACCCGCAGCCCGATGCGGGCGGCAAGGACTTCAAGCTGGCCCTGAATCCGCTGGCCAAGGAAGTGGTGCAAGCGTGGCTGGAACCGGGTGCGGAACTGGCCCAGCCGGAAGAACGCTTCCAGTTCGAGCGCCACGGCTATTTCGCGGCCGACCGCGTCGACAGCCAGCCTGGCAAGCCCGTCTTCAACCGTATCGTCACCCTGAAAGACAGCTGGCAGCCCGCCAAATAAAGGCTGACGGCACACGAAAAAACCGCTTCGGCGGTTTTTTTTCGTTTCAACGAGAAATATTGCTTGTTGACTATAATAACGATAATTTTGTATATTAAGCAGCTATTGAGCAATTTGCAATTTTAATAGTGCTTGTACAACGCAGCCTAGCCTCCGCCGCCCAGGCGGCACCCGATTCCTCTTCCTGATGCGGATGGCGATGTCTTCTACTGCCGGCGAACACCCCTTATCTGCTGAAAAAAGGCCGCAGTGGCTGCTCGGCTTCGTGATGTCGACGATGGTGGGCCTGCTGTTCTATATGGCCGCCTCGCTGTCGATCGAAAACGATGCCAGCGAGCTATTCAACAATCTGGCCCGCAATACCCAGAAAAACATCGAATCGCGCGTCAAGTCGTATGCCAACCTGCTGCGCGGCACGGCCAGCCTGTTCCACGCCAACGAACACGTGAGCCGTGAGCAATTCCACCGCTACGTGGCGAACATCGCGCTGCAACAGAACTATCCGGGCGTGATGAACCTCAATTACAGCCAGGAACTGGACGAGACGCAGCGCGCCGCCGTCGAAGCGGCCATGCAGCGCGACTATCCGCCCGGGCGCGACGGCTATCCGGCGTTTGCCATCCATCCGCCCGCCCCGCGCGCGCACTATTCCGTGCTGGTGTATATCGAACCGATTGCCAGCGCCCCTGAAAAATATGGCTATGACATCGCCTCGCGCCCCCTGATCGCCGAAATGCTGGCGCAGTCGCGCGATTCTGGCCACATCAGCAATTCCGGCGTGCCCGTGCCGATGCAAGGCCGCCCCCAATTGACGGGCATGGCCATGCGCCTGCCCGTGTACCGTTTTGGCATGCCGGTCGATACGGTGGAGCAGCGGCGCGCGGCGTACCAGGGTTCCGTCGGCATCGGCTACGACCTGGTGACGATGATGCGCAGCGCGCTGGCGGACATGCCGGTACGCAACGTCCGCCTGACCCTGTTCGATATCGGCCCGCAGGCGCGCGCACCGCTAGACTTACCGCACGACATGCGCCCCATCTTCGACAGCACGACGGCAGGCATGCATGCGCCATGGTGGCTGCCCGGCAATTCCGGCCGCTACCTGAGCAGCACGATGCTGATCGAACATAATAGCCGCGTGTGGCAAGCACTGTTCAGCGTGCGCAAGAGCGACCTGTATACGCGCTTCGACGCCTTTTTGCCCTGGCTGGCCCTGCTGATAGGCTTTGCCAGCACCATGTTGCTGTACATGCTGTTCCACACTCTGGCATCGTCGCGCCGGCGCGCCATCCAGATGGCGAACGGCATGACGGAGGAATTGCGCGCCAGTCAGATCCGTCTGCAGCTGTCGCACCAGAAACTGCGCCGCTTGGCGGCCCATGCCGACCAGATCAAGGAAGAAGAGCGCAAGCGCATCGCGCGCGAAATCCATGACGACCTGGGACAGAACCTGCTGGTGCTGCGCATCGACGCAGACATGCTGGCCTCGCGCACGCATCGCCGCCACCCGCGCCTGAATGCCCGCGCCCGCTCGACCCTGGAACAGATCGACGCCACCATCAAGAGCGTGCGGCAGATCATCAACGACTTGCGCCCTACCGTACTGGACCTGGGCGTGAATGCGGCCGTCGAATGGCAGGTGGCGCAATTTCGCCAGCGCACGGGCATCGCCTGCGAAGTGAGCGAAAGCCATGACGACATTTGCCTCAGCGACCAGTGCGCGACGGCCCTGTTCCGCATCCTGCAAGAGTCGCTCAGCAACATTTCCCAGCATGCCCATGCCAGCCGCGTGCAAGTCAAGCTGGAAAAGTGCCGCGATACGGTATCGATGAGCATCAGCGACAACGGCGTGGGCGCTGCCATCGACGGGCGCAACAAGCTGGGCTCGTTTGGCCTGGTGGGCATCGAGGAGCGCATTAAGTTGCTAGGCGGCACTTTTTACATCGAAAGCAGTCCCGGCGCCGGCATGAGCGTGCACGTCAGCGTACCGCTGGGCGCGGACGCCACCGCATTTCCCTACCAGGAAGAAAGCCGGGCCAGCAATTGACAGGCGCGCGCCCGCATGAAGCAAGCTCAGCTTGCATATTTCGTAATTAGATGCAATATTAATGTGGAACAACTCAGCGCCCGCCCGCCATGGGCCAGGCATTCCTCGACTACTTGCCAGGAGTACGCACCCGCCGCTTTCCCTTGTTTCACCGTATTTCCCACAACGCTCTTTACAAAAGGACATTCATGGATACGAACGACAGTTTCAAGGCAATTGCCGATTTGAATTTGGACGCGATCAAGGTCAAGCTGATGCACCGCGAGTCAGGCGAAGGATGGAGCCTGGAAAAGGCGAATGCGGTGGAATTCGAATACCGCCGCTTCCTGATCCTGATGAAACAGTTTCCGGAAGAAGAAACGGCGCCACTGATGGACGTCGATACCTTCTGGCACTACCACATTCTCGACACCCTGAAATATGCGGCCGACTGCGAACAGGTGTTTGGTTACTTCCTCCATCACTTCCCCTACATCGGCTTGCGCGGCGAAGACGACGAAGCGGCGCACCATCGCGTGGGCGAGCGCATGAAGCAGCTATATGAGCAAACGTTCGGAGAAGATTATATCCGCACGGAGACGGCGTATTCGGGTCGCGCCGTACAGGCGGCGTATTCGGGGCGGGCTGTGCAGGCTGCGTATTCGGGACGGGCTGTCCAAACAGCATTTTCCAGTGCGGCGGTACAGGCAACGGCCTACTCGGGCCGGGCTGTGCAAACGGCGTTTTCCAGTGCGGCGGTGCAGGCGACGGCGTATTCGGGCCGCGCGACCGGGGCTGCCAGCACCGCATTTTCCAGCGCGCCTGCCTCACTTACCGCAGCGGTGGTCAAGTCGTCTTCGACTGGCCTGGAAATGGGGCGCTTCTATGTCGATCGTCCGGTATTGAACCGCGACCCGCAATAGAAAAGCGGAAAACAGATGTGGCTGCCGCACGCGGCAAGCCTGACTTACCCAGACGGCACCTCTCAGTTTGCCGTCTGTCAGGCGCTCTTAGGCAGCCATCAACTCGCGCAGTTCACGAATGCTGAAATCGCTGATTTCATGCATGCGGATGAGGATCGTGGCGCCGATCGGCAAGGTGTTGTGACGAATCTTGCTGATAACAGGTGGCGCCACTTCCAGAGCTCGCGACAAAGCGGCATCGTTTTTCAGTTGCAGCTTGTCGATGATCGCATCGAGGACGCGATTCGGGTTGTAGGTAGGCAAAGAGGTAATTTGTTTGAGAGACATGATCAAAAATCCGTACTTGTTGTATTAGGGCAATAAAAGACAGAATGTCTCTTCCGCACTAATTCAGGGTAAACACACTAAAAAGCGCCATCACTTATGCGGCTTTTACGCCACAAACAATATAATACACGCTATTGTTGATTTTTGCGTAACTTAGAGCAAAATTGTGATAATTGAAGAGAATTGACGCACTTGGAATGTGCTAGAGGATAACTCAAATCGGAAAAATTTGCTGCACGTCATCAATTTTTACGATGAGCAACACCGCTATGCATGAGCCAGGCTATGGCCATGAGGGTGCCCAGGCGAGCCATTTCTGCGGATAAATGCCAGCCTTGCGCGGCCACGCCGGCCGGGGTGGCAAGCGGGCAAGTGCATGGGAAATCGTCCGCGCGGCACCAGGCCAGTTGCCGGCGAATTTCATCGGGCGGTGGTGGGGGTTGCAGCGCATGTTCGCGCCGGCGCATATAAGCGCGCACTTGCTCCTTGCTGGGGTGACTCGTTGCTCGCATGGCTCGCTCCTGCTGACGGGAAACAACGTCACGCTGGTTGTAGATGCAGAGCCCGCCACAAGAGCCCAGACGCGTGACGACATTGCTCACCATATCGCCAGCGCGCCATGGCGCGTTTGCGGTGCATCAAATGGCACGGCCCCGGTGTTGCGCCGGAACCCGTACTGCCCCACGGCCTGCTTCCGTCTTATTTCTTTTGCTGGCGCACGCGCTGTTGCTGTTTTTCCTGCGTTTGCTGGCGGTTCTGCTTGCGCTCGAACAGGGTGACCGCATCTTTCTTGGCTTGCTCGACGGTACGCATTTCTTCATGCGCATCGTGCGGGACGAAAAATTCGGCGTCCTGCGCCGCCACGACCAGCTTGATGGCGGCTTCGTCGTCGAGGTCGTACAGTTCCGTCAGGACGGTGGTGACCTCGTCCAGGTATTCTTCGTAAGTGAGGGTGCTCATGCTGTCTTCCTTAAGTGAGTGGCGCAGCGCGGGAACGGCGCGCTGCGCGCCGGCCCAGCAAAGTGCGCAGATAACCGGCCATTTTACCCGATGCCGGCGCCATCGGCGGACAGCGCCCGCAAGGCATCGGCCACGCGCGCGTAGCGCAGGCGCACGCCCAGCTCGCGCTTGATGCGCGTATTGTGCAATCGGCGCGATTCGGACATGAACGACAACAGCATCGGCGTGACCACTTGCCGCAGCTCGGCACGGGGCAGGCGCGGCGGGCGCGGCAGGCCGAACGTGTCGGCCACGGCATCGAAATACTCGGCCATCTTGAGTTCGCTGTCATCGCTGGCGTGATACACGCGTCCCGGCTTGCCGCGCCACAAGGCCCGTTCGATGATGCGCGCCAGGTCGTCGGCATGGATATGGTTGGTGTACACATCGTCATCCGCGGCCAGGGCCGGTGTGCCTTCGCGCAAGCGTTTCAAGGGCAAGCGGTCGTCGGCATAGATGCCGGGCACGCGCAGGATGACCACCTTGGCGCCGCGTCGCGCGCCCCAGCCGCGCAAGACCTGTTCGGCGTCCACCCTCCGCTTCGCGCGCGCATTCGCTGGCGCCGTCGGCCGCGTTTCATCGACCCAGGCGCCAGCGCAATCGCCATACACGCCGCTGGTGCTCACATACACCATGCGTGCATGCTCGGGTAAAATGGCGGCCAGATTGCGCGTGCGCCGGTCCAGCAAGCCCGACGACAGGGGCGGCGCCAGGTGCACGATCATCGTCGCCAGTCCCGCCAGCCGTTTCAGGCTGGCGCGGTCGTCGAGGTTAGCCACGATGGGCACGGCGCCGGCTTCCCGCAACTGCGCGCAGCGCGCCGGCTGGCTGGTGACGGCAAAGACGCGAAAGCGCGCGCGCAGCAGGGGCAGCAAGCGCATGCCGACGTCGCCGCAGCCCAGGATCAGCAGGCGCGGCAAGCCTGACGGCTTGCGCAAAGAGTGCATTAACATATTTTTCATCTCAAGGATTGTATGACTTTTCAAGTTACTGTTCAGCCCAGCGGCCACCAGTTCAGCTGCGAAGCGGACGAAACCGTGCTGGCGGCGGCGATACGCGCCGGCGTGGGCTTGCCGTATGGCTGTAAAAATGGCGCCTGCGGTTCCTGCAAGGGCAAAGTGGTTTCCGGCACCGTCCAGCACAAGGCGCACCAGCAGCGCGCCCTGACGCCGGAAGAGGAAGCGGCCGGTTTTTCCCTGTTCTGCTGCGCCACCACGGACGCCGACCTCGTCATCGAAGCGCGCGAAGTGGCGGGCAGCAGCGACTACCCGATCAAGAAAATGCCGTCGCGCGTGACCACCATCGAAAAAGTCGCGCCCGACGTCGTCGTGCTGACCCTGCAGTTGCCGGCCAGCGAGCGCCTCAACTACCGCGCCGGACAGTATATCGAAATCCTGTTGCGCGACAACAAACGCCGCAGCTACAGCATGGCCAGCGCGCCCGCCGACGGCGGCCCCGTGACCCTGCACATCCGACACCTGCCGGGCGGCCTGTTCACGGACCAGGTATTTGGCACCATGAAGGAGCGCGACATCCTGCGCTTCGAAGGCCCGATGGGCACCTTCTTCCTGCGCGAAGATTCCGACAAGCCCGTCGTGCTGCTGGCCTCGGGCACGGGCTTTGCCCCCCTGAAAGCCATCGTCGAACACATGATCAACGAGCGCTCCACGCGCCCGATCACCCTGTACTGGGGCGGCCGCCGTCCGCATGACCTGTACATGGATGCGCTGTGCCGCCACTGGGCCGCCGACTTGCCGCAGTTCACCTATGTGCCCGTCGTGTCGGACGCCCTGCCGGAAGACGCGTGGGAAGGCCGCACGGGCTTCGTGCACCAGGCCGTTATCGCGGACTTGCCCGACCTGTCAGGCCACCAGGTATATGCCTGCGGTGCGCCAGTGATGGTCGATTCGGCCCACCGCGACTTCGTGCAGCTGTGCCAGTTGCCAGAAGACGAGTTCTACGCCGACGCTTTCACCACGGAAGCCGACCTGGCCAAGTAAGCGTCACTGTCCAGACAGCGGGGCGCGGCTGGTGCGGCGCCCGCTGCCACCACCGCTCTACCCCGCTGCTTCCTGGAAATTTCATGTCTCTCGCCTCTGCCGGCAACGGCTTCAGCATCCTGCGTCACCGCAACTTCGCCTTTTATCTTTCCGCCCGCGTGCTGGGCACGGTGGCCGTGCAGATGCAAAGCGTGGCCATCGGCTGGCAGGTGTACCAGATCACGGGCAGCCTGTTCGACCTGGGCTTGATCGGCCTGGCGCAGTTCGCCCCCTTCCTCGTCTTGATTTTGCCGGCAGGCCATGTGGCCGACCGCTACAACCGCCGCAACATCATCGCCTGGTGCCTGGCGGCACAGCTCGCTTGCGCGCTGGCCCTGCTGGCGTTCACCCTGAGCGGGCTCTCCATCGTGTGGCCCGTGTTTGCCGTGCTGGTGCTGTTCGGCAGCGCGCGCGCCTTCATGATGCCGGCCACGCAAGCCGTGCTCGTCAACATGGTGCCCACGCAACACTTCAGCCGCGCCGTCGCGCTCAGCTCATCGAGTTCTCACGTGGCCATCATCCTGGGCCCCACCTTGGGCGGCTTGCTGTATTACTTCGGCCCCAAGGTCGTGTATTTGATCTCGTCCGCGCTGCTGGTCGTGTCCGTCCTGCTGATGCGCGCCACCACGCCCGCGCCGCAGGTGGTCAAGCGCGAACCCGTCAGCTGGCATACCCTGCTCGAAGGCTTGCGTTTCGTCTGGTCGAAACCCATCGTGCTGGGCGCCATTTCACTCGACCTGTTCGCCGTGCTGTTCGGCGGTGCCACGGCCCTGCTGCCGGCGCTCGCGCACGACGTGCTGCATATCGGCCCCAGCGGACTGGGCCTGCTGCGCACGGCGCCCGGCGCCGGCGCGGCCCTGTGCTCGATCGCGCTGGCCATCTTCCCCATCACGCGCAGGGTGGGCCCATGGATGTTCGGCGGCGTGGCCGTCTTCGGCCTGGGCACGCTGGTGCTGGGCAGCACCAGTTATTTCCCGCTGGCGCTGGCGGCGCTGTTCCTGATGGGCGCCGGCGACATGGTCAGCGTCTACATCCGGCATCTGCTGGTGCAGTTCGAAACGCCCGACGAAATCCGCGGCCGGGTCAGCGCCGTGAACGCCGTCTTCATTGGCGCCTCGAACGAGCTGGGCGAATTCGAATCGGGCCTCACGGCCGGCTGGTTCGGCCTCGTGCGCGCCGTGCTCTTCGGCGGCGCCGCCACCCTGGCCGTGACGGGGATCTGGGCCGTGCTGTTCCCCGTGCTGTCGCGCATGGACCGCTTCCCCCACCACGAGAAGGAAGCGGCCGCCAGGACGGCCACCACGGCGGCAACTTAAGCGCTAAGATGCGCTATCCCAACAGATGCATCCTGGCACCATGAAAATCACGCTTCCGTTCCGCAGCTTCATCCGCAGCCGCCCCCACCTGAGCCTGGCCACGGCCATCGGCGTGGCGGCCGGCCTGCTGCTGCCTGCATCGTGGCAACAGATGACGCGGTTGCTGACGGCGTGGAACGTGGCCGTCTGGTTCTACCTGGCGACGATGGCCTGGATGATGATGCGCGCCAACCACCACCGCGTGAAAATGATGGCGGCGCGCCAGGACGAGCGGGCGGCAACAGTCTTGTCGGCCCTGTCCGTCGCATCCGTGATGAGCCTGGTGGCCATCGTCTCGCAGCTGTCTTCGATGAAAGACCTGGCACCGGACGAGCGCGCGCTGCACTACGGCCTGACGATCCTCACCCTGGTCGGCTCCTGGTTCCTCGTCGGCACCCTGTTCTGCTTCCACTACGCCCACCTGTATTACCAGGCCGATCCCGCACTGCGCCCGTTGAAATTTCCCGACGACGAGCAAAACCCCGATTACTGGGATTTTCTGTATTTCGCCTTCACCATCGCCGTGGCCGTGCAGACGTCGGACGTTTCCGTGCAGACGCGCATGATGCGCCAGATCGTGCTGGGGCAGTCCGTGCTGAGCTTTTTCTTCAACCTGGTCGTGCTGGGGCTGTCGATCAATATCGCCGCCGGTCTGATCAATGGTTGAAATAATTTCGTGGTGGAAACTTGACCTGGCTGAAGGGTTAAGCTCATCTTAATCGTGCGCACCCTCTTGAAATACTGGAAAGAGGAGTAAGATAAGTTCCATGCACAGAGGTCATGTGCATGGGGCAGCAACCAGGCCGCAGCACGCCTGAGATGGGTTTTTTTTGAATTGACAGGAGTAAGCATATGCAAATCAATATTCATACCGACAGCACCATCGCCAACACCGCTGGACTGAACGAACATGTGCAATCCGTACTTGAAAGCGCACTGAGCCGCTTCCGCGACAACCTGACCCGCATCGAAGTCCACATCAGCGACACGAATGGCCCGAAAGGCGGCGCCGACGATATTCGCTGCGTCATGGAAGCACGCGTTGCTGGCTACCAACCGATCGCCGTGACCGAACAGAACGCCACCGTGCATCAATCCGTTGCCGGCGCCACTGACAAACTGAAACGCGCCATCGATAGCGCCTTGGGCCGCCTGCAAGACAGCAAGCGCCACGCCACCGGCAAGAATGCCTTGATCGATACGGCCGAAGCGGAAGAAACCGCCGAGTAATTCCCCACCTGCAGGATTTTCAGAGACTGAGGCAGCCGTTCAAGGCTGCCTTTGCACATCTGGACCCGCCTTCCTGCGCGACAATATCCATAGCAGAACAGCAAGCATTCCGGCGTATTAACACCGCAATGAAATAATTGTCGTATTTCTCACAGTAAGTGACATCAAGCAAGCCTTTGGCGTTACAGCCAAGGCCGCTTTACGCTATCATGAAGCTACCGGCCCTCTGCTCGCGCGCGCCGGCTTTTTGAAAGTGTGATTGTGGAACAGATCGGCAACTTCGGCGCTTCAGGCTGCAACATCGGCGATTTACAGCTATTTCGCGATGGGGCGGATAGCCAGACGGCCGCCATGCTGGCGCCCTGCCCCGTCATGCGCCTCGAAGCGGGCGAAGCCATTGCCGACACACAGGGTACTTGCCTATACATCGTCCTGCGCGGTTCGCTGGCCGTGGCCGCCGACATCCATACGGGCATGGATGACGGCACCGTCAGCAAGGTCTTGCCCGGCGAAAGCGTGGGCGAACAATCGGTGCTCGATGAAGCGAGCAACCTGGCCGCCATTTCCGCCCTGGAAGAAACCGACTTGCTGGTGATCGACGCGGCCGTCGTCTGGGAATTGATCGAGCAATCGAACGGCCTGGCGCGCAACCTGCTGCGCCTGCTGTCCTTCCGCATCCGCGCCGCCAACGCCTTGCTGCGCCGCCGGCAGAAACTGGGCGAGTTTTACCGCCAGCTGTCGATGGTCGACAGCCTGACGGGCCTGTACAACCGCGCCTGGCTGACGGATTTACTGCCGAACATGATCGTCACGGCCCACGCCAGCGGCTCGCCGCTGTCGCTGGTGATGATAGACCTCGACCATTTCAAGCGCTTCAACGACACGCACGGCCACCAGGCGGGCGACCAGGCGCTGCGCATCGCCGCGCAAGTGCTGGGCGCGGCCCTGCGGCCCACGGATTTCGCCGTGCGCTACGGTGGCGAGGAAATGATGGTGATCTTGCCCGATACCAACGAACACGTGGCCCTGCGGGTCGCCGAACGCTTGTGCGAACGCATGCAGCAAGCCGTCATCTTCGCCGACATGCGCAGCGCGCTGCCGCACATCACGGGCTCGTTCGGCGTGTCCAGCCTGGCGGCCGAACAGGATGACCATGCGCTGATCGCGACGGCCGACGCGGCGCTCTACCGCGCGAAGGCAGGCGGACGCAACCGGGTCATGCTATAGCTCAGGCAGCCTTGCTGTCGGCCGGCTTGGTCGCATCCGGCTTGGCAGCGTCATCCTTCTTGCTGCTGTGCGCGGCGATGAAATCCGCATAGCCCTTCTGCACCAGTTCATACGTCTTGTCGATATTGCCGGCGATATCACCACCCAGCACTTTCAAGCCTTCCAGGATATCGCGCGCTTCCTTGAAGCCTTTTTCCATGCCGCCGCTGATGGTATCCATGAATTTTGTCAGAGCCGCATCGTCATCCAGGTCGGGATTCTGTTTCTTGAAGGCGTCAAAAAACCCGGTCGACAGCGATACAATGCGGCTCGCCGTCGCTTCGGCGCTATTATCCTGCGACGCCGCGTTCTGGATCGCGTCGTCGCCGTACTGGCCTTTCAGCGCTTCATTAATGTTGGTGATGGCCGTCTTGTACAGCAGCGCCAGCGGCTCGTTCTCGGAACCGATCGACACGTTCAGCGACGCCTGCATGATGGAGGCGTTCAATTGCAGCTTCGTGCGGTCGTTGACGCTCATTTCAGCGTTGATGCCGTCCTTTTGCTGGACTTTCTCGTCCTTGCCGGCAACGCCCGTACTGACGGAAGTCACGGAAGGGTTGGAATTGCCGCCTGCGGCGATGGGAATTGACACGATAGACCTCCTTGAACGGGCAATGTATGCCACCATGCGGGAAACGCGATGATGACCATCCTCTCGTGTAGTATCGGCAGGTTTTCAGAAAACTGTAGCAGCGGCGCGTTTACGGCCCGGATAACCAATCAAGTAACCAAGTAATGACCATCAATGACTAACCAGACCTTTCTTTGGCACGACTACGAAACCTTTGGCGCCCAGCCGCGCCGCGACCGCCCGGCCCAGTTTGCCGCCATCCGCACGGATGCCGAACTCAACGAGATCGGCGAGCCGATCATGCTGTATTGCCAGCCAGCCAATGATTTCCTGCCAGACCCGCAATCGTGCCTGATCACGGGCATCACGCCGCAGCAGTGTCTGCAGCTGGGCGTGCCCGAACACCAGTTCGCCGCCACCATCGAAGCGGCCTTTTCGGAGCCGGGCACCATCGGCGTGGGCTACAACACCATCCGTTTCGACGATGAAGTCACACGTTTCCTGTTCTGGCGCAACCTGATCGACCCGTACGCGCGCGAATGGAAGAACCATTGCGGCCGCTGGGACATCCTCGACGTCGTGCGCATGACGCACGCGCTGCGCCCGGAAGGCATTCAATGGCCGAAACGCGACGATGGCCAGACCAGTTTCAAGCTGGAACACTTGAGCAAGGCCAACGGCCTGGTCCACGAAGCGGCGCACGATGCGTTGTCGGACGTGCGCGCCACCATTGCCCTGGCGCGCCTGATCAAGCAGAAACAGCCGAAACTGTTCGAATTCTGCCTGGCCCTGCACAAGAAGGACAGGGTCGCCAGCGAAATGGGCATGCACCTGGCCGCCGGCGAGCGCCAGCCTTTCCTGCACGTGTCGGGCATGTTCCCCGCCGAGCGCGGCTGCGTGGGCGTCGTCTGGCCGCTGGCCACGCACCCGAGCAACAAGAACGAGATCCTCGTCTGGGATTGCGCCTACGACCCGCGTGAACTGTTCGAACTGGACGCCGACACCATCCGCACGCGGCTGTTCACGCGCAAGGAAGCCATGCCCGAAGGCATGACGCGCCTGCCCGTGAAAAGCGTGCACCTAAACAAGTCGCCCATGCTGGTCGGCAACCTGAAAACCTTGTCGCCGGCCATGGCCGCGCAATGGGGCATCGACGTGGACGCGGCGAAGGTCAACGCGCAATTCGCCGCCACGGCGCCGAACATGGACGCGATCTGGGCCGAAGTGTTCCAGCGCCCGGGCGCGAATGTGGCGCTGGACGTGGATGAGGATCTGTATAACGGTTTTGTCAGCAATGACGACCGCCGCCTGCTCGAATCCTTGCGCCGCGAAACGCCGGCAAAGCTGGCCACGGCCCGCCCCTCGTTTGCCGACGAACGCCTGCAGGAATTGCTGTTCCGCTACCGCGCCCGCAATTTCCCGCAAACGCTGAGCGAAGCGGAAAGCCTGCGCTGGGAACAGCACCGCGCCGCCCGCCTGTTCGACGGCGACGGCGGCGCCCGCACCATCGAGATGCTGTTTACGGAAATCGACGTGCTGTCGGAATCGGTGGATGAGCGGGGAGAAGAGATTTTAGGCGAGCTGTACGACTACGCGGAGATGGTGGCGCCCATGCGCGACTGAAAGAGGGCGCGAGCCGGGTAGGTCGGATTAGCGGGCAGAAGGCCCGCGTAATCCGACAAGATTGTTGACGTTACCTGTGTGTCGGGTTACGGCCGCTGGCCTAACCCCACCTACATTTTTGATGGATGGTGCTTAAACCGAACGATGCTGATTGATCGCATCGCGCGTTTCAATGGCCACGCGACGCGCCGCGTCGGCAAAATCTTCGCCCGCTTGCGGCGTGGCGTAGATGATGGCGCGCGACGAGCTGATCATCATGCCCATGCCGTTCGCCGTCTGGCCCGCGCCGACGGTGGCGGCGATGTCGCCTCCCTGGGCGCCGATGCCGGGCACCAGCAGCGGCATGTCGCCGACGATGGCGCGCACTTGCGCCAGTTCTTCAGGGAAAGTGGCGCCGACGACGAGCGCGCACTGGCCATTCTTGTTCCATTTGTCGGCCACCAGGCGCGCCACGCGCTGGTACAGCGGTTCGCCGTCCGTATTCAGAAATTGCAGGTCCGAGCCGCCCGGGTTCGAAGTGCGGCACAGGATGATCACGCCGCGGTCTTTCCACGCCAGGTAGGGATCGAGCGAATCTTCGCCCATGTAGGGATTCACGGTGACGGCGTCGGCGCCGTAGCGCTCGAACGCTTCGCGCGCGTATTGCGTGGCCGTCGCGCCGATGTCGCCCCGTTTCGCGTCGAGGATCAGCGGGATGTGCGGGTAGTTCTCGCGCACGTAGCGGCAGATGTCTTCCAGCTGCTTTTCCGCGCCCAGCGCGGCAAAATACGCGATCTGCGGCTTGAAGGCGCAGGCCAGGTCGACCGTGGCGTCGATGATGCGCGTGCAAAAGGTGGTGATTCCATCAGGCAAGTCGCGCAGTTCGGCCGGCAGTTTCGCCAGGTCCGGGTCCAGGCCTACGCACAGCAGGGAATTATTGGCCGTCCACGCGGCGGATAATTTATTGATGAAATTCACGGCACACCTTCTCTATATTCAGTTGCAAACCCCGTATTGTAACGCGGCATGGACCCGGGAAGGCAGGCAGGGGCGGCGGCCAGCGCTTATTAAACCGACATTGCGGGCCGTTTCAGGTATATTTGCCTCACCTCCTTTACTCTGCACGGAACCCATCATGCAAATCACCAATCAATTCACCAAATGGCTGCGCCTGGCCCTGAGCGTCACCGTCCTGGCCGGCATCCTGACGGGCTGCGGCTACAACGAATTCCAGAGCAAGGACGAAGCCACCAAGGCCGCCTGGGGCGAAGTGGTCAACCAGTACCAGCGCCGCGCCGACCTGATTCCCAACCTGGTCAACACCGTCAAGGGCTATGCCACGCACGAACGCGAAACCCTGGAAGCGGTGACCAAGGCGCGCGCCGCCGCCACCAGCTTCCAGATCACGCCCGAAGTGCTGAACGACCCGGCCGCGTTCGAAAAATTCCAGCAAGTACAAGGGCAGCTGTCGTCGGCCCTGTCGCGCCTGATGGTCGTGTCCGAAAAATACCCTGACCTGAAGGCCGATACGAGCTTCCGCGATTTGCAGTCGCAGCTGGAAGGCACGGAAAACCGCATCACCGTGGCGCGCCAGCGCTACATCGTTGCCGTGCAGGATTACAACGTGCATGCGCGCAGCTTCCCGAACAACCTGACGGCCATGGTCTTCGGCTACAAGGTCAAGCCATCGTTCACGGTGGAAAACGAAAAAGCCATCTCGACCGCGCCGACCGTCAACTTTGGCAAATAAGATGAAAGCCTGGTCTTATCTGGCGGCGCTGGCGACGGCGCTGCTGCTGTGGACGATGCCGCCAGCCGGCGCGCAGGGCTTGCAGCCTGTGCCGCCGCTGGCGGCGCGCGTGACGGACAACGCCGGCATGCTGGACACCAAGCAGAAAGCGGCGCTGGAAGGCGTGCTGGCCGATTACGAAGCCAAGACGGGCAGCCAGATCGCCGTGCTGCTGGTCAAGAGCACGGAACCGGAAGCCATCGAGCAGTACAGCATCCGCGTGACGGATGCCTGGAAGCTGGGCCGCAAGGGCGTCGATGACGGCGTTCTGCTGATGGTGGCGAAGGACAATCCATCGTCGCTGCGCCGCCTGCGCATCGAGGCGGGCCGCGGCGTGCAGGGCGTGCTGACGGATGCGCAATCGAAACGCATCCTGCAAGACGTGATCGCCCCCCATTTCAAGCAAAACGATTATTACGGCGGCCTGGTGGCCGGCGTGGGATCGATTGCCACCCTGCTGAACCAGGAGCAATTCCCCGCACCGGCCCAGCAGAAGGCGCCGGCCACGGTGGACGCGGGCGGCATGACCTTCTGGCTGCCGCTGCTGTTCTTCGGCTTTCTCGTCGTGCTGACCCTGTTCCGTTCGCGCGGCGGGCCTAACCGCCTGCAGCGCGGCAGCAACTGGTCCAGCGGCGCCACCGGCGTCGTGCTGGGCAGCATCCTCAGCCAGGCCCTGAACAACCGGGGCGGCGGTGGCGGCTTCGGCGGCGGAGGTGGTTTTGGCGGTGGCGGTGGCGGCGGTGGTTTCGGTGGCGGCGGCGGCGGATTTGACGGCGGCGGCGCCTCGGGAGATTGGTAATGACGAAACAACTGACATTCGGACAGCGCTGCGGACGCGCCTTGAAACATTTGCGGGGCACGCCGGCAACGGCGCGCCAGGCGTTTCCGGAACGCACCCTGAAAGCCATCGAGACGGCGATTGCCGACGGTGAAACGATGCACCGGGCCGAAGTGCGCCTGATCGTCGAAGCGGCCCTGACGCCAGGCATGGCCTACCAGGGCGTGAGCAACCGCGAGCGGGCGCGCGAACTGTTCGCCCAGTATGGTGTGTGGGATACGGAAGACAACGTTGGCGTGCTCATCTACATCAACCTGGCCGAGCACCAGGTCGATATCGTTGCCGACCGCAACGTGGGCCGCCGCGTCACGCCGGAACAGTGGCAAGCCGTATGCCGCACGATGACCAAGGGTTTCAAGGATGGCAATTACCACGACAGCACGCTCGATGCCTTGCAGCAGTTGAATACTTTGCTGCAAAGCCACTTCCCCGCTGACGGTACGCGCGGCAACCAGTTGCCGAACGAACCCATTCTCCTCTGATTCCTGCCCAGGGATTAAAATCTGCCCATTGCCGCGCAAGCCCGTGGCCTGGGCAGCGCCCCTATTATTCGCCGAGGAGCACACATGAAACTGATCAATAAAACCGCCATCGTCACGGGCGCCACGCAAGGCATCGGCCTGGCTTGCGCCACCCGCCTGATCGCCGAAGGGGCGCAAGTGATGCTGGTCGACATCAAGGAAGAAGGCGCGCAAGCGGCCGCGGCCCTCGGCCCGCAGGCGCACTTCTTTTGCGCCGACGTCAGCCAGAAGGCGGACGTCGATGCCATGCTGAAGGAAACGCTGGCCCAGTTCGGCCACATCGATATCCTCGTCAACAATGCGGGCGTCACGCACGCGGCCGATTTCCTCGACGTGTGCGAAGACGATTTCGACCGGGTCATGCGCATCAACCTGAAATCGATGTTCCTGTGCGGCCAGGCCGTGGCGCGCGAGATGGTCAAGCGCAACAGCGGCTGCATCATCAATATGTCCAGCGTGAATGCGGAACTGGCGATCCCGAACCAGGTGCCATACGTGGTGTCGAAAGGCGCCATCAACCAGCTGACCAAGGTCATGGCCTTGAACCTGGCACCGCACGGCGTGCGCGTGAACGGCATCGGCCCGGGCACCATCCTGACGGAACTGGCCAAGCAAGCGGTGCTGTCGAGCCCGCAGGCGCGCCACACGATATTGTCGCGCACGCCGCTGGGCCGCTGCGGCGAGCCGGAGGAAGTGGCCGGCATCGCAGCCTTCCTGGCCAGCGACGACGCCACCTACATGACGGGCCAGACCATCTATGTCGATGGCGGGCGCATGGCGCTCAACTACACGGTGGCCGTGAAGGAATGAGGGCAAGACGAGGCAGTTATATCAAAAAACGATAATGGTTATCTGAAAAGACCATTAGACACATATCGTGCGACGCAGCATAATGCACCTGTCTCCACTATTCTCCTCCAAGAAAATAGTTTTAAGCCCGCTTTCACCAGCGGGCTTTTTTTTTTGCTATCAGTCCTGAAACATGGCCATTCTTGCCATTGCGAACAATCTTCCCGGTCATTTGCCTTCCGCAAAAAAAATGTTGCGGCGTGTCATCAGGCCGTCATTTTCGCCCCCTATACTTGCTTCATCTGCTGTACAGGCAACCGATATGCCTGACTACAGACAGGTGTGCCGCGATGGCACACCACTCCCCTTTCATGACCATGGCGGGCGCCGGCAAGGCGCGCGACATGGTGAGTACCGAGCAACTCTCAACTCTTGACCCATTTCATTTGGGTTTTTGGCCCGCGCCCCCGCGGGCCTTTTTTTGCCCGTACGGCAAGCTCTTGCGCAAAAACACGGTGGCCCGCCACGCACATGATATTGTGACTGCCTTTTCAACCGTCCTGACGCATCATGCCCGCACCCTTGCCCGAACTCTGTTTTTCCGACCGCTATGAAAGCCTGCGCTACCGCACCGCGCTGCTGCTGTATGCCCTGGTGATCCTGATCGGCGACATCCCCGGCGTGCGCGCGGACGTGGGCCAATATGCGTCGGGCGGCGTGCTGCATTCCGTCGGCTATGGCGTGCTGGCACTGATCCTGTTCAGCGGCACGGCAGGCGGCATGGCGCGCCGGGCGCTGCTGTCGGTGCTGATGGTGGCGGCCATGGGCGCGCTGGACGAATTCATCCAGAGTTTCCTGCCTTACCGCCGTGGCGCCGTCAGCGACTGGGTGGTCGATATCACGGCCGCCGTGGCCGTGGTGCTGCCGCTCTACTTTTGCTGGCCCGGCATGGCCGCCGCCGCGCTGAAGAAACAGCAGGGCTGATCACGGCGCGGCGTCATCGCCGGCACCGAGCGCCAGCGGCAACTGGCCCTGGCCCGCTGCCGCCCTGCCGGCGATGCGGCGCAGCACCGTGCGCATCTCGCGCCGGCTGGCTGCTCCCGCCGCACGCGCCGCATCGCGCTGCATCTCCATCAACTGTTCCGACCGTGACAGTCTCGTCAAGGCATGCAGGGCCTGGGTCAGCGCATAGCGGGCGCGCGCACCGTTCGCCGCGCCCGGGGCGCCGTACACGGCAATCACCAACTCATTGATCAGCTTGACGCTATGGAAATCGGCAGACATTTATTCTCCTGAAATAAGCAACGGGGAACAAGGGAATGCGCGAACGCCGTGCCCGCCCTGCGCAAGAATGTCTTTTATACCAAGCTCGACAATTGAAGCACTTGATGTACCTCAATGTGAAATAACAAGTACCGAACATCTCAGTCCTCCTGCGCTCTTACTAGCAGCAGTTGCGGCCATGCCTGACATGCGCCACTGACGCTGACCTCCGCCACACCCTGGAAACCGGGTTAACACTTTGTCAGACCAAGAGGAGAACATGATGAGAGTAAAAAAAACCATGGCGCTGGCCGGCCTGCTGTGTACGCTGGCCGCCTGCAGTTCGGATCCGAACCGCACCAGCATGAGCAGCACGAATGGCCGCAGCGGTGAAAGCTACAGCAATACGGCCGGGACAGGCAGCGCTGGCAGCACGTCGGCCGGCACCGGGACCGGCACCAGCACCAGCACCGGCACCGGCAGCACCATGAGCGATACCGGCACGGGCAGCAGCGGCACCGCAGGCACCGGCAGCGCCGACGCGCGCACCTCCACGGCCAACAACGCCATGAACATGGACGGCAGCCAATCGGGTGTGAGCATCGCCTCCGCCACGGTGCAATCGATCGAGCCGGTACCGCGCGGCATGGACCAGGGGAGCAGCGACATGCAATCGGGCAGTTCCGGCACGGCGGGCACCACCTCGGGCAACACGCAGTACCGGGTTACCCTGCGCCTGGACGACGGCAGTACGCGGGCCATCATGCAAAACTCCCAGCCCGGCTACCAGATCGGCGATAGGGTCAAGGTAGTCAACGGCTTGCTGCAGCGCTATTAACGCGCTATTGACGTTATGGGGGATCAGCGCAGGAGATCAGTGCGGCATGCACTGATTACGCCTGGCCACTGGCGTTCGGGGTACTGAACGCCAGTGGCCTGCCGCGCCGCCAATGCCCGGGCAACAAACAAGAGGCAAGGCAGGATTCCATCTGCCTTGCCTCTTGCCTCTTGCCTCTTGCCTCTTGCCTCTTGCCTCTTGCCTCTTGTCGGTTGCCCTTGGTGACTGTTGTGCCTATTGCTAGTCCCTCCTCCTCATCGTCTCCTTCATGTCCGTCGTGCTCATCGCGTCTACCTCGCGCCGGGAGCGCCATTCCCGTGCTCCCGGCGCAAACGCCTACTCCACCATGCCTATCTTGCGCTGGCCTGCCGCCAGCCCGGCGATCAGTTCCGCCGCTTTTTTCCCGGCCAGGAAGGCGTGGTCGGAATTGTAGTATTCCCACTCGCTGTAGCGCCCCGCCAGCACGATGTCCTGCGTGGACAGCCATGCTTTCACCAGCGCCACATTGGCGGCCCGCGCGTGGTCGTACACCACATAGGCGTAGGGCATGTCCACCTGGTTGGCGGCCAGCAGGCGGTCGTCGTCGCGCAGCAAGCCCACCGCGATACAATCGGCCACGCAGCGGTCAATCAGGGCCTGTCCATCGAGCGGCAGCGGTTTCCAGGGCGAATAACTGATCTCGCACGTGAGGCCGAAACCGCCCGGCGCATTGCAGTGGGGGCTGGCATTCCCTTGCAGGAAGATACGGTGGAATATCGTCTCTTCCGGATAGTAAATCCAGTGTTTCTCGCTGATGTTTTCGCGTGCCACGCCCAAGTTGACGCAGCGTACGGAAATATGCCGCAAGGCGCGCGCCGCCGCCTGTACCTGCGGCGGCGCCTGCTCGCCGATCAGGCGCACCAGCTGCGGCAAGGGCATGGTACTGAGCAAGTGCTGGTAACGGAAGCGGCGGCCGTCGCCCAGCACGACCACATGCTGGCGCGGCAAGACCTGCACCACATCGGCATTGAGTTCCAGCTTGCCTTGCAGGTGCGGCAGGAAACCCGACATCAAGGCCTGGAAACCGCCGCGCAAGGGATAGCCGAAGCGCGCATTCGGGCCCATCGGCCTGGCCACCGGTTCCAGCGCCCCCTCGATGATTTCTTCCAGATTCGGCAAGGGCACCCGCCCGCCCAGCCACGACGTTTCCATCTCGGCCAGGGGCACGGTCCACAATTTCTTGTTGTAGGGAATGGCGAAATGGCGGGCGATGCCACTGCCCCATACCTGATGGATGAATTGCTCGAAATTGGGCGCGCTCTGGGCTTGGGGTGGTGTCGCCACGGCATCGTGCACCTGCTCCAGCCCCGTGCCGCCGTCGGCGCAGCAGTCTTCCACGGCGCAGGCCGCTGCCGGTGCCTGGCCCGGCGCCTTGCCGTAGCGCGCCTCGATGGCGCCGACGATGCATTCCTTGATGACGGCCGGCGGCAAGCCGTACAACGCTCCCTGGAATGGATAGCGCGTGTAGACCTGCTTGCTGTAGACCCAGGCTTCGCGGTTTTGCCAGTGCAGGTTGGCGCCCAGCAAGGTGCGGTACATGTCGAGCACATAGTCGTCGTTGGAAAACATGATGTGGCCCGCGTGATCGAAGGTAAAACCCCGGTCCTGGATGGAGCGGCACCAGCCGCCCACGGCGGCATTTTTATCCAGCAGCAAGGTATCGGCGCCCAGGTGATAGGCGGCGCTCAAGCCCGTCGGGCCGGCGCCGATGATGGCGCAGGCCACGGCTTGCGGCGCACCAGGGGGATGCAGCAGGTTGACATCGGCGCCGGCGCCCGGTGTGGCGGCCTGCGCCGTGCTGGCGGCGGGCACCTGCTGGCGTGCGCCCTGCCCCGGCGGCGTCGTGTCGAGCAAGTTGCGCATCTGCTCCACCGTGGCATCCCAGGAGGTAGCCTCGGCGATGGCGCGCATGCTGGCGGCCATCGCCGCGCGCTGTTCCGGCGTCGCGGCCAGCGCCGCCTCGCAGGCGGCAACAAAGGCTTCCGGCGTATCGGCAATGGCCACGATGTCGCCATACGGCACGGCCACATCGGTGATCGACGTGCTGACGATGGGCAGCTGTGCCGCCATGTATTCGAGCACCTTGGTCGGACTGATGAAGCGGGTCGCTTCATTTCTGGCGAAGGGCAGCAGACACACGTCCCAGCCGGCCAGGAAGTGCGGCAGCGCCTGGTAAGGCTGCTGGCCCAGGTAATGGATATTCTGCCGCTGCGGCAAGCTGGCCGGGTCGATCTTGAGGATGGGACCGACCAGCACGATTTGCCAGTCGGGATGGGCGTCGGCCAGCGCCGCTACCAGGGCCGGCTCGAAACGCTCGTCGATCACGCCATAATAGCCGAGCCTGGGCCGGCCGATCTCCGCTTGCGCGGGATGGCCATTGTGGCGGTCCAGCGCCTGTTCGAAGTGCACGGTATCGACGCTGCTGGCGAAGCAATGGACGTTCGCGTGGCGCGTGCGCTTCGCCTCGAACAGGCTGGGGCCGCCCGCGAACACGAGGTCGGCGCGCGCCAGCAAGGCCGTTTCGCGCTGCAGCAGTTGCCGAGGCGCATTCTTGAATGCAGCCAGTTCATCCATGCAGTCATACACGACCAGATCCGCGTGCAGGGCCGGCAGCAGCGGCAGCGCCATCGGCGTATAGAACCACACGATGGGATCGTCGGCAGGCGTGATCTGGCTCAGCAGGGGCTGCAGCACGGCCAGCTGGTCGTCGTGAAAGCCGGGCGCCTGCACGGCCGTACGGGGCTGGCACACGGTCACGTTCGGTGCCGGCGTGGACAGTTCCAGCGTGCCGGGCCCATCGTGCCAGACGGGTTCCTCGACGAAGACCACGCGGTAGAACTGCGCCAGCCGTGACAGCAGCTGCTGCGGACGCTGATACACGAAATTCCAGCGCAAATGGGAAAAAACGATGATGGTTCGCATGCCAGTTCCTTTCTGCCCCGCCAGGGCAAACGTTGAACAAAGTTGTCCGGTCAGGCGCTGTGCCTGCCGTAGTGCCGCCGCGTAAGGGGGCACGAGGATGCGCCGCAGCCGCTCTCCCCCCTCGCCTTCCAGGCCGACATCCCACAGGCCGCTGTGGTGCCAGTGGCTGGCATCATCCCAGTCGGGCCGGTCGATAATGGGATAGATGCAGATGCCGCGCAGTGCGGCGCCATGCTGGACGGCCAGCGCCGCCTCGGCGGCCACCTCGCGTATCCACGCACCGCGCCCGCTGCCCACGTGGCTCGTTTCCGCCAGCAGCAGCGGCCGCTGATAGCGCGCCTGCACTTCCAGCAGCAGCTGGTGCAAGGGCATGCGGCGCGGTTCGCCCAGATGCCACCACAGGCGCAAATTGCTGCCGCTTTCCCACTGGTTGCTGTGGTAATAGTTCAGGCCGATCAAGTCCAGATAGCGCGGCGCGCCGCCCAGTTCCGGCGCTTGCCAGCCGCACAGCATGTCCCACGCCTCGAACTGCGAGGCACGCCAGGCGGCCGCCTGCGCAACCCAGTCCGTGCGTCCGGGCGGCGCGGTCACGTGGATCAGGGGATCGCATTGCAGGAAGCGCGCCTGCGGGCTGACGGCGCGGATGGCGTCGCAGCCGGCCACGGTGGCGCGCACCAGCTGCCGCTTGCCTTCGTGGCCCGCATCGGGCCGGTACATATTCAGGCATTGGAACATGTGCACCGACAAGCCCCAGCTGGTAAACGAGATTTCATTGATGGGCGAATACACGGGCGCGCGCCCCGCATATGGCGCGAGGAACTGCGCCGCCGCCCGGCAATAGCGGGCAAAGCGCGGCACGAAGTCGGGCGAGAACAGGTCGAGTTCGGACGGCCAGCCGTAGTGGCAGAAGGTCCAGTTGATTTGCAGTCCCACCTCCTGCGCCACGGCGGCGCGCTCCTCGATGCCGGAAAAATCGAACTGGCCATCGCGCTCGGCCAGGCGCCAGCCTATGCTTTCGCGCACGCTGCGGATGCCGAACTGGCGCAGCAGCAAATAGTCTTCGCGCACCCGGTCCAGGTGACCCGTGGCACGGTTCATGTCCAGCGCCTGGCCGCCATGGGTGACGTGGTCGGCGCCCTCGTAGCCCGCCTGCCAGTATGTCGGGAACGGCGCTGCCGCGCCATCGGTATCGGCCATGCCTGCTCCTCTTGATGTGATGAACCAGATGAAACTTGCCGGGCCCGGCTCGCGGTCAATTGAGCCGGATATTGCGGGTGGCCGCGCTGAGCAGCTCCAGCGCGGCCTTCGGCGTTCGGTCCGCCGTCAGCAAGCCATTGGTTTCCTGGAAGGTATCGGCGAACTGCGTGTAGCAAAAACCGCTGAACATCTGCGCCGTATTGACGACGTTCATCAGGCGCCGGTAAATATCAAGGAAGGCCGCCTCGTTGCCCACGCGCGCATAGCCCCAGGTTTCCGCCGATTCGCTCTGTTCCCTGTCAAAGGCAATGCCGCCAAATTCCGTGAGGACGATGGGCTGGCCCCGGTGCGGAAAGCCGTCGAGCGTGAGGATGCGTCCGCCCGGGCGGCGCTGGTCGAACAAGGTGGTGCGGGCCGAATCGCTGATCGCATAGCGCGCCTGCAGCCGTTCCGGATCGCAGTCGTAATCGTGGATGCCGAGAATATCGGTGGCCGACGCTTCCCAGCCGTCGTTACCGATCACGGGGCGCGTGGGATCGAGCGTACGCGTCAGGTGGTACAGCGCCTCGACGGCGTTGCGGTGGGCCTGGATGGCCGTCAGGTTGGGCACGCCCCACGATTCGTTGAACGGCACCCAGACGAGGATGCATGGGTGGCTGTAGTCGCGTTCGATGACGTCCGTCCATTCGCGCACCATGCGCGTGATGGCCTTGCTGGAAAAGCGGTACGTCGATGGCATTTCTTCCCATACCAGCAAGCCCAGGCGGTCGGCCCAGTACAGGTAGCGCGGGTCCTCGATCTTCTGGTGCTTGCGCACGCCGTTGAAACCCAGGGCCTTGGCCAGCTCCACGTCGCGCCGCAGGGCGTCGTCGGAAGGCGCCGCCAGCAGGGTATCGGGCCAGTAGCCCTGGTCGAGCACGAGGCGCAGCGGATACGGCCGGCCATTGAGCATGAAGCGGTCGCGGTTGATCGCCACCGAGCGCAGCGCCGTGTACGACTTGACCGTATCGAGCAGTTCGTCGCCATGCCACAAGGTCACTTCGGCATCGAGCAGGATGGGCCGCTCCGGGCTCCACAGCAGTTCATTGCGCGAATCGTCGATGCCGGGATCGGACAGGGCGATCTTGCGGCTCGCTTCGTTTTCGATCAGCTTGTACTGGTCGTCGGCCAGCAGGTTGTCGCCATGCCAGATGCGCACGGCCACCGTGAGGTCGTCCTGCAAGTCGCCCGTGGCGAAGACGTCGCAGCCGATTTCGTAACCTTCGAACACGGGCGTCCAGCGCAGCTTGCCGATATAGGTGGCCGCCACGCGTTCGATCCACACGCTTTGCCAGATGCCCGTGGTGCGCGGATACCAGATGGAATGGGGCAGCAGCTGCCAGTCCTGCTTGCCGCGCGGCTTGGCCAGGTCGTGCGGATCGTCCTCGACGCGCACCGTCAGCACTTGCGGCCCGTCGGACAGCAGCGCATGGCTGATGTTGGCGACAAACGGCGTATGGCCACCCTCGTGGTCGGCCACCACGTGCCCGTTCAGCCATACCTTGGCATGGTAGTCGACGGCGCCGAAATGCAGCAGCACGCACGGGCCGCCCGGCTGCAGCAAAAATTCGCGCTGGTACCAGCAAACGCGGTGAAAACCACGGTCGCCCACGCCGCTGGCCTGCGATTCCGGCGGAAACGGCACGATGATGTCGTGCGTCCAGTCGATGCCGCCATCGGGCAGCCGGTAGCGCCGCTCATTGTCGAAGGTGAAACGCCAGGCGCCGTTCAACGATTGCCAGTTTTCACGCACCATCTGCGGGCGGGGATACGCGAAGCCGCCCTCGCCAGGCAGGGCTGTCCCGGCCTGGGCATCATTCGTATCGGGTGGGGAGAGATGGTCATTGAGCATGCCTGTTGGAGGCATGCGGCACTGAGCAAGTTCCAAAGAAAGAGGCTTGCTTTGTCACGCATGAGCAAGATCAAGCCTCGCTCAATTCAGCGGAACCACCATGCGTGCGCTGTGTCCTTCGGCGTTAAAGCGCTGCACCACCGTGCGCCCCGTACTGGCCGCGCACTGCTTGCGGCACAGGGCCACGCAGGCGCCGCCAAAACCGGCGCCCGTCAGGCGCGCGCCATACACGGCGGACTGCGCCGACAGCAGCGCCACCAAGGTATCGAGCACCGGCAGCGACACCTCGTAGTCGTCGCGCAGGCTGGCGTGCGACAGCGACATCAACTGGCCGAAAAGCACGGGACCATGCTGGCCGCACGCTTGCAGCACGCGCAGGTTTTCGCTGACCACGTGGCGCGCGCGGCGGCGGTACGGCTCGGGCAAGCCTTTCACCACGGACGGCTCGCGCACGTCGCGCAACGCCGCCACGCCCAGCAGGCGCGCCGCCTGTTCGCACTCGGCGCGCCGCACGTTGTACGCGCTGCCTGCCAGGGTGCGCGGCACGCCGCTGTCGATCACCAGCACCTCGCTGTCATGGGGCAGCGCCAGCAGTTCATGGCGCAGGGTGCGCGCATCAAGCAGCAGCATATGGCGCTCGTCGGCCAGGCTGGACGCCATCTGGTCCATCACGCCGCAATTGACTTGCGCGTAGCGGATTTCCGCCTGCTGCCCCATCAGCGCCAGCGACACGTCGTCAATCTGCAGTCCCAGCAGCTGGCGCAGTGCGCGCAGCATGGCGATTTCCAGCGCCGCGCTGCTCGACAGGCCGGCGCCCGGCGGCACGTCCGAATCGATATGGCCGCGCACGGCCGGTACGGCCACGCCGCGCTCCTCGAGCAGACGGATGCAGCCTTCCAGGTAGCGGCCGAAACCGGGCGGCGCGGCGCACTGGCGCTCGAAACGCACGAGTTCGTCAAGGGTCGCCGAATAGAACTGATGGTGGCCGTCGGCGGCAAGCGCCAGCATCACGCGCGTGCGCTGCGGCGTGGCGCACGGCAGCATGTAGCCATCGTTGTAGTCCGTATGCTCGCCCAGCAGGTTGACCCTCCCGGGCGCCGAGGCCGCCACCACGGGGACGGCGCCGAAATACGCGTCGGGGGTGATCATGGCAACTCCAGGGTTAGCGGACGCAGCCGTCCTTCCACCGAGGTGACCGGCCAGTCCGGGTCGCAAGTCAGGTTGTGCAGGCGCCCGCCGCTGAGCAGGAAAGTGTCTTCCACCATGCTGCCGGGCAAACTGGGATGGAAAGCCAGGGCCATGCCGTCCTTCAGGGCAATTTCCGTGTGCGCGCCGGCGGCCACCTCGGGCGCGCGGTAGCCGGCGATGCCGCCCTGCCGGAATTCCTGCACCGTATCGGGCTGGCCCGCATACGCATAGGCGCTGTCGAGGGCGTGATACACCATGCTCAGCGCATGCCCCGCCACGCAGGCGTCGAGCGCCACCGCTTCCAGCGCGAGGATGGCCGCATCCGCCTCGCCGATGCCGTCGCGCGCGGTGCGGAAACGGCGCTGGCGGCTCAGGCTGGCGCACAGGCCGTAAGCTTGCGCACACAGCGCCAGCACGGCACGCTCGCCCAGCGGCGACGCGGCCGGTGGCGCGCGCCGGTAGCGCTCGAAGCGCTCGGCGCCCGCCGCCAGCACGTACACGGCGTGCAGGCCGCGCGACCACAGGGCACGGGCGCAGGCGCCGGCCAGGTCCTGCTCGCTCCAATCGGGACGCGCGGCGCGCAGCGCTTCGCTGGCCGCCGCGGCGGCCAGACGCCCCACTTCGCGGTAGCGCGCCTGTTCCGGTGCCAGCAGGGGCAGGCGCTCCTCGCGCAGGGCAACGGGCAGACAGCGTTCTTGCAGGCCGGGCCGGTCGCACAGCACGGGCCGCCCTCCCGCCGCATGCTGCACGAAATGCTCGCGCAATTCGGCCAGCCGCGGCTGCATCCACGGCGTCACTTGCCAAGTCCAACTGCCGCGCACTTCTTCCTGACGCAGCCGCTGCGCCTCGGCCGCATCCGTCAGGATGTAGGCCGCATCGCGCGTGACGAGCACCTCGGCACAGCCGCACTCGGCTGAGTGGCCGGCGCTGCCCGACGCCCCCGCCGTGGCCCAGGCGAACCAGTCCACGCCGCGCAGGCGCACCGCGCCAGCCCTTTCCTGTTCCAGCCAGCCGCGCATCTGCGCCAGCTTATGTGCAATTTCCAGTTCCACATTCCAGTTCATGCGATTTCCTCTGACATTTCCCATGTCACGCGCACTTGCTGCAACTGCCGCGCCGACTCCTCGGGCAAAGCATCCATGGCGTACATGCCGGCGGCCAGCTCCGTGCCGGCCAGGTATTTGAGCCGTTCGCGCGTGCGGTACGGCGGATAAAACTGTGCGTGCAACTGCGTTTCCGGATGCGCGCGGCCGTCTGTCGGCGCCTGGTACCAGGCCATTAGATAGGGCATCTCGCGTTGCCACAGGCCGTCGTATTTCAGCAGGACGGTTTTCAGGGCGCGCGCCAGATCCTCGCGCTGCGCCGCCGACAGGGCCGCAAAGCTGTCCGTCTGCCGCCGCGGCATCAGCCACGCTTCATACGGGTAGCGGGCACAGGCGGGAACAAAAGCGATGGCCTCCGGTCCCAGGTACAGCAATCGCGCGCCGCCATCGGCTTCGCGCCGCGCCATGTCCACCAGCAAGGCCTGGCCATGCTCGGCGAAATACGCGTGCTCCTGCGCCAGCATGCGCGCCGGCACCGGAGGAACAAAGGGATAGGCGTAGATCTGGCCATGCGGATGGTGCAGGGTCACGCCCACTTCCGCGCCACGGTTTTCGAACGGCAGCACATAAGCAATGCCGGGCCGCCTGGCCAGCGCCTGCGTGCGCGCGGCCCACGCTTGCAGCAGCAAGACGATGTGACTGACGGGCAAGGTACCCAGCGAGGCGCCGGCATCCTGGGCGAACACCACCACTTCGCACTGGCCGGCGGCCGGCGCCGTGGCCACCGCCAGGTCGGGCGGGTCATGGGCGTCCAGCGCCAGGGTGGGAAAGCGGTTGTCGAAGACGGCGATATCGTAGTCGCCGGCAGGCAGTTCCGTCGGATGCGCGGGATCGCGCGTGGGCGCCAGCGGGTTGTACTCTGGCGGAGGGAGGAAGGTGCGGCCCTGGCGATAGGCCGCGTACGCCACCCACTCGCCGCGCAAAGGATGCCAGCGCAAGTGCGGATTGGCTTCCTGCGGCAAGGGGAAAGGGCTCGGTGCAACGCCAGCGACGACGATGGGACGCCTACTGTAAAGGGTCAGCTGGCGCCCGTCGGGTTTGACGAGTTGCTCGCAATACATGATGTTTCACAATCTTAAGGCACGAATTCTTAAGACTGGGGCTGGCAAGGAAAGTTCCAGAGTTTGCGGCAACTCCGCCAGTTCAAGCAGCACCGATCCCGACCGGCACGAGTTTTTTACCGATCAGTACGCAAATTCCCGATTCGCATTATCATGTGCACAGCCTGTCATCCCTGCCGCTTTCAAGGCCGACCCTATTGTCGTCAGGGGATAGACAAATCGTCCATTGTGATTTTCCACCACGTCCCGATATCGCTACCATGATTCCATTTTCCATACTCGACCTGGCCCCCATCGCCGAAGGCAGCGACGCCAGCCAGTCGTTCAAGAACACGCTCGACCTGGCGCAGCACGGCGAACGCTGGGGCTACAACCGCTACTGGCTGGCCGAACACCACGGCATGCCCGGCATCGCCAGCGCCGCCACGGCCGTCGTCATCGCCCATGTGGCGGCCGGCACGACAACCATCCGTGTGGGTGCAGGCGGCGTGATGCTGCCGAACCACTCGCCGCTCGTCATCGCGGAACAGTTCGGCACCCTGGAAGCGCTGCATCCGGGCCGCATCGACCTGGGCCTGGGCCGCGCGCCCGGCTCCGACCAGACGACGGCGCGCGCCCTGCGCCGCGACCTGCAGTCCGACGCGGAACAATTTCCGCAGGACGTGCTGGAATTGATCGACTATATGTCCGACGAGCCGCGCCAGCGCGTGCTGGCCGTACCCGGCAAGGGCGCGAAAGTGCCCGTGTGGATACTGGGCTCGAGCCTGTTCGGCGCCCAGCTGGCCGCCCACCTGGGCTTGCCGTATGCATTCGCCTCGCACTTCGCGCCGCAGATGATGATGCAAGCCGTGGCCTATTACCGCGAACATTTCAAGCCGTCCAAGCAATTGGCCAAACCGTACGTGATGCTGGGCTTTAACGTGTTCGCCGCCGATACGGATGCCGAGGCGCACTTGCGCGCCACGTCGATGCAGCAGGCCTTCGTCAACCTGCGTACGGGCCGCCCGTCGCGTCTGCAACCGCCCGTGCCCGGCTACCTCGAGCAATTGGGCCCGCAGGAACGCGCCATGCTCGACTCCGTCCTGTCCTGCACGGCCATCGGCGCGCCGGACACCGTGAAGGCGAAAATGGCCACCTTCATCGCCGAAACGGGCGCCGACGAGCTAATGATCACTTCGCAGATCTTCGAGCACCAGCACCGGCTGCGCTCGTATGAAATCACGGCGCAGGTGCATGCGGAGCTGGCAAGCGCGCAGTAAGTTTTAACTCTCCCTCGGTATATATCCCCATATACCCTTTCCCCGGCCGTCGGCAACGATCGCCGGGATTTTTTTGCCTACCCGGCAAGAAATGCGCAGCCCCGCTATCATGCTTATCCAAAAGCATCACTCGAAGAAAGTTGTAACCGCATGAAATCCGCACCCTCTACCGTCGATGCCAGCGCCCTGCTGACGTCGACCCGCATCCTGCTGTTCGCCCTGTCCGCCGGCGTGCTCGTCGCCAGCCTCTACTATGTGCAGCCGCTCACCTCCATGCTGGCCGCCTCGTTTGGCGTCAGCGTGCCGCAAGCCGGTTATCTGGTCACGGCCACGCAGATCGGCTATGTGCTGGGCATCGTCTTCCTGGTCCCCCTCAGTGACGTGCTGAACCGCCGCCAGTTGCTGACGTGGATGCTGATCGCCAAGATAGCCGCCCTGCTGCTGGCCGCCACCAGCCAGAACATCATCGTCTTTGCCATCGCCAGCGTCTTGATGGGGATCACGTCCAGCGCCTTGATGGTAGTGACGGCCATGGTGGCCTCGTACGCGCCCGATCACAGCCGGGGACGCATGGTGGGCACCGTCATGACGGGATTGTTGCTGGGCATCTTGCTGGCGCGTACCGTCTCCGGCACGGTGTCGCAGATCAGCGGCGGCTGGCGCACCGTCTACGTACTGGCGGCCATCGTCGTCGCGGCCCTGCTCGTCATGTTGCGCCGCATCCTGCCGAACGAGGCGCCGCGTGGCAAGCTGCAATACGGAAAATTGCTGGCCTCCCTGGCCGACATCATCCGCCAGGAACCGTTGCTGCGCCAGCGCGCCCTGTTCTCGGGCCTGGGCCTGGGCACCTTCAGCGTGTTCTGGACGGGCCTGACCTTTTTGCTCAGCGGCGAACCCTATCACTATTCGGAAATGCAGATCGGCCTGTTCGGCCTGGCCGGCGCCACGGGCGCCTTTGCCGCCAACACGGCGGGCCGCATGGCCGACCGCGGCTACGCGCGCCAGGCCACGTGGCTGCTGGCCGTCGCCTCGATCGCAGGCTGGGCTCTGATCGGCTTTGGCGCCCATTCGCTCGTACTATTGCTGATCGGTATCGTCCTGCTGGACATGGGCGTGATGGGCCTGCAAGTCACGCACCAGTCCATCATCTATAAACTGGCGCCGCATGCGCGCGCAAGGGTGACCACCGTGTTCATCGCGGGCGGCTTCATCGGCGCATCGGCAGGCTCGGCCCTGGCCAGCGCCAGCTATGCGGCCGGCGGCTGGCCCGCCCTGTGCATGGTGGGCGGCGCCATGCCGCTGCTGATGCTGATCGTGTGGAGCAAGTACCGGCACACGCAGCGGCGGCTGGAACGGGCAGCCTGATCCGACGCTACGGCGCCAGCCATGTTGTCGGGTTACGCGCTGGCGCGCTAACCCGACCTACGTGGCTTGTTTCACCAGTATCAGGCGTAGGTCGGATTAGCTCGTAGAGCGTAATCCGACAACATTGTTGGCACAAACCACGCCTTACTTTGCGGCCTGTTCGCGCGCCTTGCCGAACGCATCGCCCGCCTTCCAGGCCGGCATCTTCACCGCGTTGGCCACGGCTAGGCCCAGGTTCAAGGTAAATTGCGCCTGCTGCGTCATGCCCGACAGATCCCAGCTGGCGTCGTACTCATCGGTGACTTGATGGTAGCGGGGGCCATAGGCGGCCGCCTTGGCTTTCGACTTTTCCACGTCCTTGATGTACTCGCGTCCGCCATTGATGGAAAACGCGGGCACACCCGCCTTGGCAAAGCTGAAATGGTCGCTGCGGAAGTAGCCACCGGCCAGGTCGGGACGCGCTTGCGCGATGTGCATGCCCATGGATTTCGCCACCGTGGCGGCCATGGCCCCCAGCTCCGTGCGCTCGCTGCCCTGCGCGCCGATGTCGTGCGTAGCGCCAACAAAGTTCAGGCTGTCCAGATTCAGCGCGGCCGCCGTCTTGTTCAAGGGCCACAGCGGATCGGCCGCATACGCTGCGCTGCCCAGCAAGCCTTGTTCCTCGGCCGCCACCCACAGGAAAATCTGCGTGCGCTTCGCAGGCTTTTTCACGGCTTCCTGCGCCATGGCCAGCAGGCCTGCCGTGCCCGAGGCATTGTCGACGGCGCCGTTGTAGATGGTATCGCCAGTATCTCCCTGCTTGCCCAGGTGATCCCAGTGGCCACTGTAAATGACGGCTTCCTCTTTCAGTGCCGGATCCGTGCCCGGCACCATGCCGGCGATATTGAATTGCTCCACCTTGCGCACGATGGACTTCATTTCGCCCGACAACTTGGCATTCAAGGCGACGGCCTTGAAGTCCTTGCTTTCCGCCTGCGCGCGCAAGGCGTCCAGGTCCTGCCCACCGGCCGCAAACAGGCGGCGCGCCGCGTCTTCCGCGATCCAGCCCTGCAACGGCGTACCGGCAGTACGGTCAGCCAGTTGAAAACGTTCGCTGCCGCTCCAGCTGTTCTGCACCACGCTCCAGTCGTACGAGGCCGACGGTTTCGTGTGGATCAGCAAGACGCCAGCGGCGCCCTGGCGCCTGGCTTCCTCGAACTTGTAGGTCCAGCGGCCGTAATACGTGAGCGCCTTGCCGGCAAAGCGGTTTGGTTCGGCAGTGGTCGGCTGCGGGTCGTTGACCATCATGACGACGATCTTGTTTTTGACATCGGCACCCTTGAAATCGTTCCAGCCTTCTTCCGGCGCCGTGATGCCGTAGCCGACAAATACCAGTGGCGCGTCGAACGTATGCGCGGCAACGGAGTCGCCCGTGGCCCAGACCCAGTCCGGACCGAAGGCCAGCGGCACGGCCTTGCCGTCCGCCATCGCCTGCAGGCTGCTATCTTGTGGCAAGGATTTCACGCCGGCAATTTGCACGCTCTGGCGGTAGCTGTTGCCGCGCACGGGTTTCAAGCCGGCCATCTGCGCCTGGGTTTCCAGGTATGCCACCGTCAGGTCGGCGCCGCGCTGGCCCGTGCCGCGGCCTTCCAGTAAATCGTTGGACAGGAAGGCCAGGTGGGCGCGCAAGGGCGCTTCCTGCACCACGGGCAAACCGGTCGCGGCGTGGGCGGAAAACGCCAGCGCGGTCAAGGTCAGGGAAGAAAACAGCTTCTGCATAAGATCCTTTGGGTAAGAGGAGGAAAGCGGTACGGCGGATAGCCGGGCCGGCGATTGTATGCCATGGGGAAAGGCGCATCAAAATGCGGACGAAAAAAATCCCCGCGGCAAGGGCGGGGATGTTTCAGGAAGAACGCTCAGACCAGCAGGGCCGCCGCCAGGGATTCGATTTCTTCCGCCGATTCCTCGAGGATGGTGTGCAAGGTGCTGCCGCCGATGCCAAAGTCGATCTTCGCCGCCGCCTGGCGCCGCGCGGCGCTTTCCGGCGGGTGCAAAGGCGAGCCGACGGGCGACAGATCGTTGGCCAACACCAGGGTCGCGCCCAAGGTGCGGGGCGGGAACGTGCTGCCGCCGTGCCACATGCCTTCCACGGCTTGCAAGACCAGGTCCGGCACTTGCAGCTGGCGCAGCACGCCGCGGCCGATCAGCTTTTCGCCGTATTCGATCCAGTCTTCGGTATTGTCGTCCAGCAGACCCGGATATTCCTCGGCGCGCGACAGCAGATAAAAGCCGCCCACTTCGTGCACGATGGCGGCGAACATGGCCGTTTCCACGTCCACGTGCGTGACTTTACGGGCGATCACCTGGCTCAGCGCGGCCACGTGAGCCGTGTGTTCCCACAGCCGGGCCGCCTTGGCGCGCAATTGCGGGTCTGTGATCTGGCTGCCCAGCTGGCGCACGATGACGGACGCCACCATCGATTTCAGGGTGGCAAAGCCCAGGCGCGAGACGGCCGCGCGCACATTGGCGATTTCATTGCCGGAACGGTTGTAGGCGGCCGAATTGGCCAATGCCACGACCCGGGCCGACAGCAGCGGCTCGGCCATGACCATGCGGGCGGCCGCTTCGATATGGCAATCGGGGTCGTCCAGCGCTTCCTGCAGCTTCAAGGTGGCCTTGACGTTGGCGGGGAACGTCAGCTCACCCTTGCTCGCTTGCAACGCGATAATCTTGAATACTTCCAGTCTGTCCATGGGTCAATCTCCGGTACGGGCCTGTTCAGGCGCTGCTGTGTTGGACGGGCCGGGAATGCGCTCCCCGGCCCGGCTCCCGTTTCCGGCAATATTACAGCAAGTTTATACTCAAACCTATTACTTTCCGGAAACTTTCCCGGCCACGCCTTCGACAAAATAATCCATCTTCGTCAGCGCCGCATCGTCCAGCACGCCTTTGTCCAGGCGCACCTTGCCATCGTTATCCTTGATCGGCGCGCTGAACGGATTGAGCTTGCCAGCTACCAACTCTTTCTCACGCGCCAATACAAACTGTTTCACGTCGGTCGGCACGGCGGCGTTAATGCCTTCCAGCTTGACCATGCCATCCTTGATGCCGCCCCAGGTGCTGCTGGACTTCCACGTACCGTCGAGTACGGCTTGCGCCTGCTTCGTATAGTAATCGCCCCAATGGTGGGTGACGGCGGCCAGTTGCGCTTTCGGTCCGTATTTTTTCATGTCCGAGTGGTAGGCGATCGCATACTTGCCTTTCTCTTCGGCCGCCTGTACCACGGCGGTCGAGTCCGTGTGATGGGTGACCACGTCGGCGCCCTGGCCGATCAGGGTGATGGCCGCGTCGCGCTCCTTGCCCGGGTCGAACCAGCTATTGACCCACACCACTTTCACTTCCGCCTTCGGGTCGACACTGCGCATGCCGCGCGTAAAAGCGTTAACTCCCTGCAACACTTCCGGGATGGGGAATGCCGCCACATAACCGGCGACGTGGGTCTTGCTCATCTTTCCCGCCAACACGCCGGCCAGGTAGCGGCCCTCGTAGAAACGGGCATTCGTGTTGGCCACATTGACGGCCGTCTTGTAGCCCGTCAAATGAATGAACTTCACATTAGGAAATTGTTTCGCCACTTTCAAGGTGGGATTCATGTAGCCGAACGAGGTCGTAATGACCAGCTTGCTGCCCGTCTGCGCCAGGTCGCGGATCACCCGTTCCGCATCGGCGCTCTCCGGCACGTTTTCCACGTACTTGGTGGTGATCTTGCCGCCCAGCGCCTTTTCCATTTCCTTGCGGGCCTGATCGTGCTGGGTGGTCCAGCCCGCGTCGCCAATGGGGCTGATATACACGAAGCCGACATTCAGCGGAGCGGCAGCGGGCGCGGCGGCCATGGCGGGCATGGAGGACATCAGCGCAGCACCGCAAACGGCGGCGCACAACAGTTTCTTGGACATGGTTTTCCTTGTGGTCAGTGATTAATTTCCGGGATTGAAATTTTTCCCCAGCGAAGCGGGCATGTTGAGCTTGATGTAATTGGCGTTGCTGGAAATGAGCACGAGCACGACGATGGCCGCCACGTAGGGCAGCATCGACAGCAGTTGCGACGCAATCGGTACGCCCAGCGCCTGCGCGTGGAACGTCAATATCGTGATGCCGCCGAACAAATAGGCACCGCCCACCACGCGCGCCGGGCGCCAGGTGGCAAACGTGGTCAGCGCCAGCGCGATCCAGCCCCGCCCCGCCACCATGCCTTCGACCCACAGCGGCGTGTAGACGAGCGACAAGAAGGCGCCGGCCAAGCCGCAGCAGGCGCCGCCGAACAGCACGGCCGCCAGGCGGATGCGGCGCACGGGATAGCCGAGCGCATGCGCCGAGGCGGGCGACTCGCCCACGGCGCGCAGCACCAATCCTGCCCGCGTGCGGTACAAAAACCAGGCGATGGCCAGGCACAGCAGCAAGGACAGATACACCATCGGATGCTGGCGGAACAGGGCCGGCCCCAGCACGGGAATATCTTCCAGGAAGGGGATGCCGAAGCGGCCGTTCTGCAAGCTGTTGCCCACGTACTTCAAGCCGATATACGTGGACGCGCCCGCGCCAAACAGCGACAAAGCCAGACCCGTCGCATACTGGTTCGTGCCCAGCCACACGGTCAGCCAGGCAAAGAAGCCGGACAGCACCATGCTGGCGCCCGCCCCTGCCAGGAAGCCCAGGGTGGGACTGCCCGTGTTGACGGCCACGGCAAAGCCCGTGATGGCCGAGACCAGCATCATGCCTTCCGCGCCCAGGTTGACCACGCCCGCTTTTTCATTCACCAATAAACCGAGCGCGGCCAGCATCAGCGGCGTGCCCGCATTGATGCTGGCCGCAATCAATGGCGCGATGGTCAGGGCCAGGTTATCCATGTTTTCTCCAGCGCAATTTGTATTGGATCAGCACGTCGCAGGCGAGCAAGGCAAACAGCAAGATGCCCTGGAACACGCCGGTAATCGCACTGGGCAATCCGAGGCGCGACTGCGCCAGTTCGCCGCCGATATAAAACAGGGCCATGACGAAGCTTGAAAAAATCACGCCCACGGGATGCAAGCGTCCCACGAAGGCGACGATGATGGCGGCAAAGCCGTAGCCGGGCGAGACCGTGGGCGTCAACTGCCCCATCGGCCCCAGCACTTCGCAGGCGCCCGCCAGGCCGGACAGGGCGCCGCAGATCAGCAAGGACGACCACAAGGTCTTGCGCGAAGAAAATCCCGCATAGCGCGCGGCGGCCGGCGCCATGCCGCCCACGCGCAGGCGGAAGCCGGCAATGCTGCGGGATAAATACAGCCAGCCGCCCAGCGAGGCCAGCAAGGCGAAGACGATACCTACGTGCAAGCGTGTGTCGCTGATCACCATCGGCAGCAGCAAGCCGTCCGACAGCAGTTTCGACTGGGGAAAATTGAAACCTTCCGGGTCGCGCAGCACGCCATACACAAGATAGCTGAGCAGCAATTGCGCGATGTAGACCAGCATCAGCGAGACGAGGATTTCGCTGGCGTTGTAGCGGTCGCGCAGCCACGCCACCAATCCCGCCCACGCCATGCCGCCCGCCATGCCGGCCACCAGGGACACGCCGATGATGGCCGCGCCGCCGACGCCATCGTCGAGGTACAGCGCTGCCGCGCCGCCGCAGATGGCGCCCAGGGTCAACTGCCCTTCGGCGCCGATGTTGTAGATGTTGGCGCGAAAGCAGATGGCCAGGCCGACGGCGATCAAGAGCAAAGGCGCCACCTTGAGACCCAGCTCGGACCAGCCGTGCGCGTCGCGCAAGGGTTCGACAAAGAAGACGGCCAGTCCCGCCAGCGGATCGTGTCCCAGCGCAATAAACAGCAACGCGCCGCACAGCACGGTGAGCAAGACGGCCAGCACCGGCGACAGCCACGACATCAGCCGCGATGGCGCGGGCCGAGCTTCCAGGCGCAAGGCAAACTTAGCCATGGGCTGCCTCCTGCGGCCACAACCCGCTCATCCATTGCCCCACCTGGGCCACGCTCGCGTCACCCACGTCGAGCGACGGCGAGATTTTTCCCTTCGCCATCACCAGCAAGCGGTCGCTGATGTCGAACAATTCATCGAGCTCCTCCGATACGACCAGCAGCGCGCAACCGGCGTCGCGCAGCGCCAGCAATTCGGCGCGGATTTGCGCGGCCGCGCCCACGTCCACGCCCCAGGTCGGCTGCGCCACGACCAGCACCGTGGGTTCGCGCATGACTTCGCGTCCGACTATATATTTCTGCAAGTTGCCGCCCGACAGGCTGCGCGCCAGCGCTTGCGGCCCGCCTGCCTTGACCTGGAAACGGGCGATGATGGCGGCCGCCCGCTGCGCGATAACCTTGTGGCGCACGAAGCCGTGGCGGATGGTGGCCGGTGTCTGCAGGCTCAACAAAACGTTGTCCGCCAGCCCCATATCGGGCACGGCGCCGCGTCCCAGCCTTTCCTCGGGCACAAAGCCGAAACCGAGGGCGCGCCGGCGTCCCGGCGGCAAGCGTCCCGCTGGCGTGCCATTCAGCACGATACTGTCGGCGGCCGCGCGCATGTCCTCGCCCGACAGGGCCGCCAGCAATTCCTGCTGGCCATTGCCGGACACGCCCGCGATGCCGACGATCTCGCCCGCGCGCACGTCGAAATTGATGTCCGTCAACTGTGTGGCAAACGGGTGGCTCTTCGGCAGATCCAGGCCCTTGACGCTCAGCATGGCCGCGCCGGGCGTGCGCGCCACGCGCGTGACGGCGGGCGGCTCGGCGCCGATCATCATGCGCGACAGGCTGGCCGCCGACTCCTGCGACGGATCGCACACGCCCGCGTTCTTGCCGGCGCGCACCACCGTGCAGGTATGGCACAGGGCGCGGATCTCGTCGAGCTTGTGGCTGATGTACAGGATGCTGCAGCCTTCGGCCGCCAGTTGGCGCAAAGTGGTAAACAGTTTTTCGACGGCACCCGGCGTCAGCACGGATGTCGGCTCGTCGAGGATCAACAGTTGCGGCTTGGCCAGCAAGGCGCGCACGATTTCCACGCGCTGGCATTCGCCGACGGACAGGGTGTGGACGTGGCGCTGCGGCTCCAGGTCCAGGCCGTACTGGCGCGCCGTGTCTTCGATGCGCTGCGCCAGTTCCGCCATGTTGGTGCCGGCGGGCAAACCGAGGGCGATGTTTTCCGTCACCGTCAAGGTGTCGAACAGGGAAAAGTGCTGGAACACCATGGTGATGCCGAGCGCCCGCGCGGCCGACGGGTTGGCGATCTCGACTTCGCGGCCATTCCACAGGATGCGGCCGCCGTCGGGCTGCACGGCGCCGTAGATGATTTTCATCAGGGTCGATTTGCCGGCGCCGTTTTCGCCGAGCACGGCATGAATCTGCCCGGGCGCGACGGTCAAATGGATGCCGTCATTGGCCACCACGGCCGGATAGCGCTTGCTGATATCGAGGAGTTCCAGGCGTGCCGTCATTGTTTTTTTCGTGCCTCGCTGCGTGGTATGCGGGATGTCGATCGGTGAAAAAAATCAACACTCTGTCTCTATCGTATCGGCATCCGCGGCGCTTGGGGGGCGGGCGCGGCGGCGCGCATTTCTATTTCCGCAAAAAAACAACACCTGTATACAATTTTGAAAAAAATTATCAGCTTTGCAGCGGCTGCCTTGCCCCGCAAGGGCGGGAAGGTGCGATGATTATATGCAGGAACTGATAGTAAGTATGCAGATAAGACATATCGCCCAGCGCGGCGCTTCTCGCATCATGGATTGAACGGTGCGCAATTTTCCTCATCGCAGCGCTTCGTGCGCACTACGCACCCTGCTATCCCCCGTTCCCGTTTTCTCACATCATCAGGAGCCGAAAGTGCCAAAAACCATACCGTGTCTGTTGCTCTGCCTCACTACCACTCTCGGAGTGGGCGCAACCGCCCAGGCTGCCGAATGGAGCGATACCGCGCTGAGCTGGCGCGCCGGCAATGACTACCGCGAGCCGTTCAATCCGGACGACATCAAGAAAAACATCTTCGCCATCACGCACGCCAGCGGCTACAAATACGGCAGCAATTTCGTCAACCTCGATTTCCTCATGTCCGACAGCAAGGACCCTGGCGCGCTCGGTAAAACATCCGGCGCGCAGGAAGCGTATCTGGTCTACCGCAACACCATCGACATCGGCAAGGTGCGCGGCAGCGACATCAAGTTCGGCCCCGTGCGCGGCGTCGGCGTTACCCTGGGCTTCGACGTCAACACCAAGAACGACGTCGGCTACAACTCGCGCAAGCGCATGCTGGTGGCCGGCCCCACCCTGATGTGGGACGTGCCCGGCTTCTTCAACACCAGCCTGCTGTTGCTGCGCGAAAGCAACGCCCCCAGCGGCGCCTTCCCGCCCATCTCACAAGTGACGGGCCGCTACACGTATAAAACGCACGCCATGCTGACGGGCGCCTGGGGCATCCCCCTGTCGCCGCTGTTCTCGTTCGAAGGCTTCTTTAACCTCATCGATTCGAAAGGCAAGGATGAAGTAGGCCGTGATACGGCGGTGGAAACGAACATCGACATGCAGGTGATGTTCGACGTGGGCGCGGCCCTGGGCAGCGCCAAGAACACCTTCCGCGTGGGCCTGGAATACCAGTACTGGAAGAACAAGTTCGGCAACTCGCCCGCCACCACGGGCAACGTGGGACAGACGGCGAAGACGCCGATGATACGCGCGGAGTATCATTTCTAATTGCAGCAATCAATACCCACGAACGTAGCGAATGCCGGCATGGAAACTTTGTGCTGGAGAGACTACGTTCGTGGACAGCCACTACAGTATGACAAAGGCAAACGGAGCTGATTGCACACGCCCGTGCGCTTTCCGCATTTGACACGTCTGATTCCCTCCACGATACTTGACGCTTGCTCCACTCCGGTTAACAAGCGCCGTCGCCGCTTTGCCAGCACGCATGAACAGTCTTCTCTCCTCCTCCCCCTACATCGGCCGCTTCGCCCCCTCCCCCTCCGGTCCCTTGCACATGGGCTCGCTCGTCGCCGCCATGGCCAGTTATCTTGATGCGAAGGCGCATCGGGGTACATGGCTGTTGCGTATCGAGGACCTGGACTATGACCGCAATGTCGAGGGCGCCGACGCCGGCATTCTGGCCAGCCTGCAGCGCTGCGGCATGCATTGGGATGGCGAGGCGACGTGGCAGAGCCGGCGGCTGCCGCTGTACGAGGCGGCGCTGAAGCAGTTGCAGGACGATGCGCTCGTGTATGCGTGCGGCTGTTCGCGCAAGGAAATCCAGGATTCGAATTTGCAGGCCGGCGCGCCGAAAAATGGGGCCGCCGTGTATCCGGGCACGTGCCGCCACGGTTTGGCGCCGGGCAAGGCGGCGCGGGCCTTGCGGCTGCGGGTGCCGCAGGGAGCCGATGCGGTGTACGCGTTTGCCGACCGCTGGGCGGGTCCGCAGCGGCAGGACCTGGCCAGCGAGGTGGGCGACTTCATCGTGCTGCGCGGCGATGGCTACTGGGCGTATCAGCTGGCCGTCGTGGTCGACGATGGCGCGCAGGGCATCACGCAGGTGGTGCGTGGCGCGGACTTGCTCGACTCCACGCCGCGCCAGCTGTATCTGCAGGACGTGCTGGGCTTGCCCCATCCCGGCTTCCTGCACGTGCCTGTCGTCACGAACGACAGCGGTGAAAAGCTGTCCAAGCAGACGGGTGCCCTCGCCTTCGATACAGGAACACAAGCCAGCGAACTGCTGACGTCGGCGCTGCTGCCGGCCGCCCGCTTCCTCGGTCTCGACGTGCGCACAGGCAACGTGGAAGATTTCTGGCGGCAAGCCATTCCCGCCTGGGCGCAGCGGCTGGCGCAACTTCCCGAGCGCACATAAAAAAACCCGCCGCAGCGCGAACCGGGCGGGTAGCAATGCAGGCGCCAGCCGCTAGGGCCGGCGCCTGGTATTGGGCAATTAGAAGTTGCCCTTGAACTGCACCCCAAACTGACGTGGCTCATTGATGAAGCCCGTGCGGTTGTTGAAGTCGATGGCGCCCGTGATGCGCTGGGTGTCCGTGATGTTGCGGCCAAAAACGGCCATTTCATACTTGCCAGCATCCCAGGTGTAGCCCACGCGCAAGCCGCCTTCGACCATTGCCTTGCCGGTGAACTCGGTCGCTTCATACAGGAAGAAGTTGATCTTGCTGCGGTAAGCCCAGTCCGTGAAGACGAAGAATTCGCCGTTTTCCATCGGGATCGAATAACGGCCCGTGGCAGTGATCGTCCACTTCGGCGCTTGCGGCAATGGATTGCCGTCGATGATGGCACGGTTGCCGGTGGTCAGCGAATCGGTCACGGTACAACGCGTTTGGGCGCAGGTAGCGATCGACAGGCTTGGATCCTTGATTTCCGTGAAGTTGTAGCTGCCGCCCAGGGACATCTTCAGGCTCGGCGTGACAAAACCTTCCAGTTCCAATTCCGCGCCACGGCCGTTCGTCTTAGCTGCATTGATCAAACGCGTCACGTTCGAGGTGCCGCCCACGACCGTCAATTGCTGGTTCTTCACCTGATAGTTGTACAGGCTGAAGGCCACGCGGGCGCGGCGCTCGAACAGGTCGGCCTTGATACCGGCTTCGAACGAGGTGATCGTTTCCGCATCGGCCACGGTGACAGGCACGCTGGTGCTGGCCGGGGCGATACTTGGCGCGCGGAAACCGGTGGCGACACGGCCGTAGAAGTTCACGTCCTTGTTGTATTTATAGGTACCGCTCAAGTCCCAGTTGACCTTGGCTTTGCTGACATCGGCGCTGGTCGGGCTGACCTGCACGATGTTGGTCGCTTCCACCGTGTTGAAATCCTTCTTGTCCTTGGTGTAGCGCAAGCCGGCGCGCAGCATGAAGTCATCGTTGACGGCGTAGTTGACGGAACCAAACGTTGCCCAGGCCGAGTTCTTCTGGCGGCTGGCCAGGTGCGTGGTCAGCGCATGCGTGTTGCTATCGAAGTTGTCGGTGAAACCGTTGGCATCTTCGTTGAAGTAGTACACGCCAGCCTGCCAGTTGAGCGGACCGGCATTCTTCGATTCGGCGCGGAATTCTTGCGAGTATTGCTTCACGCTGGTGATGCCGCCGGCCGTTTCAACTTGGAAAGGAATGAAGCCAGGACCCGTTGGCGTGCCGCCATCGATGTCGCCATGCGACACGTAATTGCCGACCTGTTCAAAGCCGGTGACCGAGTACAGTTTAATACCGTCCAGGTCCCAGCTCAGGCGGGCGCTGGCGCCGTTGGTGCGCAAGCGTTGGAAATTCGGTGCATTCGTGAACGACTTGTTCGGGTCGAAACCGTCAACGATATCGTTCGTGCCCTGCTTGATCATGTTGGCGTAGAAGATGCGCGCGCTACCCGTGGTGCTGCGCTGGTGCACATTGAACAGGGCGTTGAACATGGTGTTCGGCGCGTACAGCAGTTGCACGCGTTCGGCGTGTTCGTCGTAGCCGTCCAGTGCGTTTTTCTGGCCCGTAAACGTGTTGTCGACGTAATCGTCGCGGTGCTGGCGCAGGGTCGAGAAGCGCAGCGCCCATTCTTTGCTCAGCGGCACGTTGACGGCGCCGTCGAAGTTGGTCGTGTTGTGCGTGGCGGCGGAAACGTTGTAATAGCCTTCAACCTTGTCCAGGTTCGGCTTGACGGATTCGAACTTGACCACGCCGGCAGGCGTATTGCGGCCGAACAATGTACCTTGCGGGCCGCGCAATACTTCCACGCCAGCCACGTCGAAAATCGGATAGCCCTTGAGGATAGGATTTTCTTGCACGACATCGTCGTAAATCAGGGAAACAGGTTGCGATGCAAAGATGTTGAAGTCGGTGTTGCCGTAGCCGCGGATGTAGAAGCGGGGGAAGGTGCGGCCGTTCGACGATTCCACGTTCAGGCTCGGCACTTTGCCAGCCAGCACGCGGATATCCTGACCGCCGGAGACCAGCACGTCGAGCTTTTCATCGCGCAGCAGCGACACGGAGACGGGCACGTCGCGGATATTTTCCTTGCGGCGCTGCGCCGTCACGGTCACGGTTTCCAGCTGGCTGGCGGCGGGCGCCGTATCAGCAGCGACTTCATCTGCATAAGCCGAGCCGATAGGCAGGGCAGCGGACAGTGCCAGCATGGCGGCGCTTTTGGCGCACAACCGCTTGTGCATCTTGGACATCTTGATCATGTTGTTTCCCAGAAGTTTAAAAAAAGAATTGCGAAACCTGTCTCCGGCTTATGTACGGCGCTGGATGATCGTGTGCACCATCACGGTGCAGCAGCGCGAGCGGATGTCTCTCCGCTCCTGGTGTCACTGGCTCTGCCCTGGCTGTCGTGCTAGCTGACAGCGGTAGCGGCCGCATCTCCGGGATGTCTGATGAACACCAACTTTTGAGTAAGGCGCCAATTTAATTCAAGCGCCTTATGCGCTGCAAGAATATTGTTATGTAAAATATTCATTCATCAACATAAAGGGCCGACTAGTGGTTATTCAGCCACAATAACGCCCTTGCCTTGCTATTTGGCCTGATGACTTGCCGTATGGCATGCCTTTTTCGCCAGGCCAGACGAAAGCGAAATTGGCATCCTGCAAGACAGCCCCGACGGTAAAAATAGTTGTAATATCGCCAGACTTGCGCTGCCATGCCGCCCCATTCCAGTGCGGCCGCGGCCCCCTGCACCATCGTTGATCGCCGCCATGCCAGAACCCAGCCTGCCTAGCAATGCCGTCCCGTCCTCCACCGTCGCCGCCCAGGCGGCGCATTTACTGCTGAGCGCCCATTGCGACATCGTCTGGAGCACGAAAACCTTCGGCCAGTTCGATGCCGACCAGCCCACCTGGCGCGCCTTCACGGGTCAGACCGAGGCCGAACTGCTGGGCCGCGGCTGGGTCAATGCCCTGCATCCGGACGACCGCAACTTGCCTTACGTCGTGCCGTCGCATCTGACCAGCGTGTTCGAAGCGGAATACCGGCTGCGCCACGTCAGCGGCGCCTACCGCAATATGCTCGTGCGCATGCTGCCGGTATTGGCGCCCGATGGCAGCATCGTTGAATGGCTCGGTTCGCATTGCGACGTGACGCAGCAACGCCAGACGGAACAGCGGCTGCGCCTGGCCATGCAAGGTGGCCGCATGGGTACGTGGGAGATCGACCTGGGCAGCGGCAGCATGGCCGGCTCCGACGCCTTCAAGGCCAATCTGGGCTTGCCGCCTGACAGCCACATCGATTACGCGCAGCTGACGGGCGCCATGCTCGACGGCGACCTGCAGCACTGGCAAGCGGTCGTGCACGCGGCCATCGCCAGCGCCGGCGATTTCGAAATCGACATCCGCGTGCGCTGGCCCGATGGTTCGTTGCACTGGGCGCACATGCGTGGCACCTGCGCCAGCGACGGCGCCGGCAACGTGATCGCCCTGTCCGGTATCTCGCTCGACCTGACTGCCAGCAAGCAGAACGAGGAAACCCTGCGCCTGACCCTGGCGGCGGGCGAAGTGGCCACCTGGAACTGGGACATCGTTGCCGACCGGGTCACAGCCGACAGCAATATGGCGCGTTTGTTCCCCGTCAATGCCGATACGGCCACGGCGGCGCCACTGGCGCGCTACATGGACATCATCCATCCCGATGACCGAGAACAAGTCAGCGCGCAGATTACCGAGGCGCTGCACGCACACACGCCGTTCGAGGCCAGCTACCGCGTCGGCGCCGGCGATGGCCAGTACCGCTCGGTCATCGCGCGGGGCCGCGCGGAATACGCGCCCGATGGAACGCCCCTGCAATTGCCCGGCGTCCTGCTCGACATCACGCGCCAGAAGCAGGTGGAAGATGCGCTGCGCCGCAGCGAGGAACGCTACCGCACCCTGATCGAACTGATGGACCAAGCCTTTTGCGTCATCGAAATGCTGTACGACGAGCAAGGCCGTCCCGTCGATTTCCGCTACCTCGAAGGCAATCCCACATTCGCCAAGCAGTCGGGACTGGAAAACGCCATCGGCAAGACCATCCGCAGCTTCGTGCCCGACCACGACCAGCACTGGTTCGACCTGTACGACCAGGTCGTCAAGACGGGCGAGCCCGTGCGCTATGAAAACGAAGCCGTGGCCATGGAGCGCTGGTTCGAAGTCTTCGCCGCGCGCCTGGGCGGCCCCGGCAGCCGCCTGCTGACGGTGCTGTTCAGCGACATCAGCGAGCGCAAGCGCTCGGAGCAGCAATTGCGCCAGCTGGCCGACAACCTGTCCGAAATGGACCGGCGCAAGACGGAATTCCTCGCTACCCTGGCGCACGAACTGCGCAACCCGCTCGCGCCCATCCGCAACGGCTTGCAGATCATGCGCCTGGCCGCCGACAAGCCCGCCACCGTGGCGCGCGTGCGCGACGTGATGGAGCGGCAGGTCAATCAAATGGTGCATCTGGTCAATGATTTACTCGACGTGGCCCGCATCACGCGGGGCCAGATCGAACTCAAGCTCGAACGCACGGACTTGAAAGCCATCATCGCTTGCGCCGTGGAGACGAGCATGCCACTGATCGAAGCGGGCCGCCACCAGTTGCGTGTAGAACTCGACGAGCAGGCGCTGCCGCTCGAGGCCGACCCCACGCGCCTGGCGCAAGTGCTGGGCAATTTGCTCAACAATGCCGCCAAGTACACGCCGGCCGGCGGCCACATCGCCTTGCGCGCGCGGCGCGACGGCAACGCGGCGCTGATCGAGGTGGAAGACAGCGGCGTGGGCATACCCGCTGAATCGATTACGACCGTGTTTGACATGTTCACGCAAGTGGGGCAAAACATGGGAAGGGCTCAGGGCGGCCTGGGCATCGGCCTGTCGCTCGTGCGTCGCCTGGCCGAGTTGCATGGCGGCAGCGCCGCGGTGGCCAGTCCCGGCGCCGGTCTGGGCAGTACCTTCAGCGTACGCTTGCCGCTGCTGGCGGCGGCGCCAGCAACACCCGCATCGCCCGCCGCGCCCGCCATTACCGCCAGCGGACCGCAGTTCCGCGTGCTGGTGGTCGACGACAATGTCGACGCGGCCGTTACCCTCGCCGCCGTGCTCGACATGATGGGCCATGCCACGCAAGTGGCCCATGATGGCGCGCAAGCCCTGGCCGTGGCGCCGCAGTTCTTACCGGACGTCATCTTCCTCGACATCGGCCTGCCCGGGATGAACGGCTACGAAGTGGCGCGCGCGCTGCGCCGGATACCGGCCGGCACCAACGTCGTGCTCGTTGCATTGACGGGCTGGGGCGCAGAAAACGACCGTAGCCAATCGAGCGCGGCCGGCTTCGACCACCATCTGACCAAACCGGCCAACCTGCTCGCCATCGGCGAACTGCTGGCAACTCTTTCCACTCCAAAAACACTGACAGACCATGACTGAATCCCTGAACCACGTCCGCCGCAACCTCCTGCTGGCCGGCGGCGCTACCCTGCTGTGCCCGGCACCGCTGCTGTTTGCCGCGCCCGCCACCAGCATCGCCACGGCCCAGACGCAACTGGCCGCGCTGGAACAAGCCGCAGGCGGACGCCTCGGCGTTGCTGCCTGGCGCCAGGGCAGCGAGCTGCGCGTTGCCTATCGCGCCGACGAACGCTTTCCCCTAGCCAGCACTTTCAAGGCCATGCTGGCGGGTGCCGTACTGGCCCGCAGCGTCAGCCAGCCGGGCTTGCTGGACCAGCATGTGCGTTACGAGAAAAAAGAACTGGTCACCTACTCGCCCATCACGGAAAAGCATCTGGCCGACGGCATGAGCGTGGCCGATCTGTGCGCCGCCACCTTGCAATACAGCGACAATAGCGCAGCCAATTTCTTGATGACATTATTAGGCGGGCCGCAAGCCGTGACGGCGTTTGCGCGCAGCATCGGCAATACGGTGTTCCAGCTGGAACGCTGGGAAACGGAATTGAATAGCGCCATCCCCGGCGAAGTGCGCGACACGGCCAGCCCCGCGTCGATGGCGCACAGCTTGCAGCAATTATTATTGGGAAATAGCTTGCCGGCACCGCAGCGCCAGCAACTCGATACCTGGATGCGCGGCAACACGACGGGAGACAAACGCATCCGCGCCGGCGTGCCTGCCGGCTGGCAAGTGGCCGATAAAACGGGCTCGGGCGCCTATGGCAGCGTCAACGACATCGGCGTCGCCTACCCGGCCAGCGGCGCACCGCTGGTCATCGCCGTGTATTACACGCGCGAACAGAAAAAAGCGGACACGAATCAGGACATCATCACGGCCGCCACACGCATCGTGACGGCCGCATTGGTGTAATTACTTCGGTAACGCCGCCATAAACCCCGCATACGTGGACCATGCGGGGTCGGCGGCGCTGCGGATTTCGATCGGGAACTTTGGACGCGGCGCCAGCGCCGTGTTCAGGCGATTGAAAAACTCTTCGCCCGACTGCGTGTAATAAATCCATTCGCGCAAGTTTTCGCCCGTGGACACCAGCGCCAGGGTGGCGAAGCCGTCTTCTTCCACCACGGGCGCCAGCGCCGCTTCCAGTTCCTCCATGTGCTCGCGCTCGTTCGGCGCGGGCATGCCCGTTTCGTCCTCATAACGCCAGGCAATGATGATGCGGTCCGGCTGCGACGACAAGTCCCAGTCATCATGGAAAGTATCTACATAGCGATAGATGATGGCCATCTCGTCGCTATGCGTGACGATGGTGCCCCAGCTGCGGGCGGAAGTGGAATTTTCGTTCATGGTTGCAACAGTCAAAAAAATAAATCGAGGGTGCGCAGCTTACAGCACTGGCGGGCAAGTCACATTCCATGCGTCATACTGGGCACCGCTCTTGCGCAGCCAGACACGGGCGTAGCTGTCGCGGTCGCTCTTGAACACGAGCGCATAGCGCTCTTCCGCACGCGGTGCGGCGGCGCCCACGTCGACGGCCGCCAGCGAAAACTTCAGCGCCCGCAACGGGGCGCAAGCCGTATTGCCAGCCATCAGCAAGCGCGCCCGTTCCAGCAGCGACTTTTGATAAAGCAACACACCTTCCAGTTCCCCATCAGGGACACGCTGCAGCATGCGCACGGGTTCGGCCACCGCGCGGCAGGTGCCACGGTCGAGCCAGGCGTAATACTCCATCCCCGCCTCCTGCCAGCGCGCCTGCTTGCCCTCGCCGTGCAGCACGAACTTGGTGCGCTGCGTCCGGCACAGCGCACCATGGCCACGATACGGCGACGTTTCCACGCTGCCCACCACTTCGCTGCCGCGTCCGCCCACCACGGGAACGCTCTCGAACACGGTGCGCGCTGCGGGCTCGCCCGGATATTGCTGCGCATAAAATTCCAGCAAAGACGCGCGCTGCTGCGCATCGACCGCCACCGCCTCGGCGGCACTGGCAGAGAGGCACAGAGCCGACACGACACACAGCGCCAAGGGGCGCACGAAATAAGCTGGCATGTATCCTGGCATGGCATTCCTTCAATCGACGTTCAAGGGCGGGTATCGCCCAAGCGCAGATTATATAGTTAGCAGGAAATACCGGGAGAAGCGCGCGTCAGGACGTGTGCAAGCTGACGTCCTCGGGCGCGACGGGGCACAGCGTACGTTCCAGTATAAAAATGGGGCGCAATCGCTGCGCCCCACTATCCAAGCTGCAACTTCCTCACGCCATCAGCGCTGGTAATTCTTGAAGAAATTCCAGCTGATCACGGTGGCGTCCGGGCCCAGTTCATCGCTGAAGGGCCAGCCGGGAGGGCCGCCGCTCCACGCGTGATTCATGCCCTCGACCGTGTATTTTTGCGCGATGACGGCGCCGTTGCGCAGATAGGTGTCGATGGAGTAGCTGCGGCCGTACGGCACGGTCTGGCGCAAGATGCTGTCGGCACGGTAGCGCACGCTGTCATTGTCGAGGCCATCGTCGCCGTAGTCGCTGGTCTGCAGGAATTGCTCGATGGTTTGCTCGCCGTTGACGGGATTGACGACGATGTCGGACGTGCCGTGGAATACCATCGTCGGCATCAACCGGCGCGGCGAGCCGGAGCAGCGCCACGCATCCTTGCCCCGTACTTTCGGATCGAACGAGCTGCCGTTGAACAGCGAGTCGGCGGCCGTGACCAGGCCGATGGCGCCCTTGTACATACCGCCCGAATGCACCATCACGGCGGCGAACACGTCCGAGTAACAGGCGGCCATGATGGACGCCATGGCGCCGCCCGCCGAGATACCCGTCACATACACGCGGCTATCCTGCACCGCATATTGGTTCTTGACCTTGTTCAAGATGCCCATCAGCACGGCCGGCTCGCCCGTGCCCCGCTCCTGGTTCAGCGGCAACATGAAGTTCCAGCAGCGCATGGGATTGGCCGTGACGTTCTGGCGCGGATAAACGACGATGAAGTTTTCACTGTCCGCCAGCTGGTTATAGCGGCTGACGGCGGCCATGCTGTTGGGCTCGGAACCGCAGCCGTGCAGCATCAGCACCATGGGCAGCGGCGTGTTCGGATTGTAGTTGCTCGGTAGCCAGACTTGGTATTCGCGCGAACCCCACAGGCTCGCGTACAGGCCGAAGTCCCACTGCCCGGCGGCAGCCGGCAACGCGGCCAGCAAGCCGCAGGCGGCGATGAGTGCGGATACGAAGTGACGTAGTTGGTGATGCAGATGTGCCATGCCAGTCTCCTGATTGTTATTAAGGACGAAAACAGCGACAACAAACCAGCCTGGCGCTAACCAGGCTGGCACTTCAACAACCTTTTAGAACTTGTAACCAACCTTGGCGATGATCTGGCGCGGCGGACCGTAGAAACCGTCAAGGATGAACACGGCCGGAATGTTGTAGCCATCCGTGCGGTAACGTTTGTTGCCCAGGTTGCTGCCGTGCAGGCTGAAGGTCCAGTTCTTCGGCGCTTCCCACACGACGCCAGCCGTCCAGATGCTGTAGCCGCCCTGCGCCAGCGTTTCGCTCAAGTCCGTGGTCGGGTAGACCTTGCTGCGGTAGCCATAGCCGACCATGCTGCGCAAGGCGCCGCCGAAGACGTCGCGGTCCGTGCGCGTCAGATTCAAGCCCACTTGCCGGGCTGGCGTATTGCTGAACTTTTGCGTATCCGCGATGTTCTTGCCGCCGCTCATGAACTCGTCATAGCTGGCGTTCAGCAGGGCGAGGAAACCGTTGACTTCCCACTGGCGGTTCGGCCGCCACGAAAATTCGAACTCGGCGCCTTTCACGGTCGCCTTGCCCGCATTCGTGAAGTCGCCATAGAAGCCCGGCACGCCGCCCGGCTGCACATAGCTGGTAAACACGGACAACTGGATATCCTTGTAGCGGTTGTAAAACAGGGCCACGTTGGCGTCGAACGTGTCGTCCGGCGCCGCGTATTTCATGCCCACTTCCAGCGCGTCGAGTTTTTCATCCTTGTACGGCCGCGCCGAGTCCGGCACCACCAGGTTGTTGGCGCGCACGTTATAGCCGCCCGACTTGAAACCGCGCGACAGGTTGCTGTAGAAATTCGTCGTCTTCGACGCTTCGTAGCGCACGGACAGTTTCGGCGAAGTATTGCTGACGGAGAGTGATTTATCGAAATCGGCCGCCGTCTGGATGGGCCGCGTAAAGCCCACGTCGGCAAAAGCGCGGTTGAGGACGATGGCGCGCTTTTCCTCGCGCGTGTGGCGCAAGCCCGCATTGATGCTCCACACCTTGCCCAGCGGCCAGGTCCAGTCCGTGTACAGCGCCGTGCTGTCCGTCTCGACCGTGCTGACGGCGGCCGTGAACTGGCGTCCCAGGAAATTGTTGTAGATGCCGCCGCCGGCCGTGCCTTCGAAGCGGTACAGGCCGATCACGCCGGCGCCGTAATCCCCGCTGTACGAGGCCTGCAACTCCAGGCTCTTTTGCTCGTCGCGCGAGTCGCCGAACACGTCGGCAATCGGCTGCGGCAGGCCGTCGAAGTCGATGGTTTGCTCGGACGTGCTGCGCCGCTTGGCGCCGATCACTTTGACGGACCAGTCGTTCGACAAGGTGTAGTTGGCCACCAGCGAGCCGCCCCGGTTATGCGTGAAGTTGTTGCCAGGCATGCCGCTCTGGATGTCATACGCATCCGTGCTGGCCGGCCGCTTGAGCGGATCGAAAGCGCTCACGCCCATGCGCTGGAAGCCGCGCACGCCGGACTTGTCATCTGTGGCGTCCAGGCTCAGCACGACCGTCAAAGGGATGTCTTGCGGAAAATAGCCGACGGACAGGCGCGCGGCCGTGCTGTCCTGGTCGCTGACCTGCTCGCCATTGAAAGTGTTGCGGCCGAAACCGTCGCGGTCCAGCTTGGCAGCCGCCAGGCGCGCGCGCCAGGTGCCGCTCTCGTTGGCCAGATTGAAGGCGGCCTTGAAGTTGCGCTGGTTGTAGTTGCCGATACCCACTTCCGCCGATGCGCCTTTTTCCTTCGCCAGCGGACGCGAGATGTACTTGATGGCGCCGCCGATGGTGTTCTTGCCGTACAGCGTGCCTTGCGGGCCGCGCAGCACTTCGATGCGCTGCACGTCGAACACATCTAGCAAGGCGCCTTGCGGACGTGCCATGTAGACGTCGTCAAAATATATGCCCACGCCCGGGTCCACGCCCCAGACGGGATCGGCCTGGCCCACACCGCGGATAAACGCCGTCAAGGTGGTATTCGTGCCGCGCGACGCGTACACGGTCAAGTTCGGCACGCGCTCCTGCAAGTCGGCCAGGTTCTGGATATTCGCCCGTTCCAGCGCCTTGGCGGAAAACGCCGTAACGGCCAGCGGCACGTCCTGCAGGCGTTCTTCGCGGCGGCGGGCGGAGACCGTCACGGTTTCCATGCGTTCTTTCGCGTCGCTGGCTTCCTGGGTGGTGGTGGCAGTAGCCGGGCTGGCTTCCTGCGCCTGGGCCTGGGTGGCAAAGGCGCCTGCAACGGCGAGGGCGGCGGGCATCAATTTCAAAGCAAGTTTCATAGCGTCTCCAATGTCAGGCTTGCTTACCACCAGGGAAGACGGCCGGATGCCAGGATTGCAAGACGTAACGGTACCCGCGCGCGCAATGCGAGCACCTGCCCTGCGATGACTGTTTCCCGGCCCTCGGCCCGTGCGGCGAGTGGCCTGTTTATTTTGAATTTATAGTAAGGAAGGACTGCAACAAGGTATTCACACGCTGCGCCTGGTCCAGAGGCGTGGCGTGGCGCGAGTTCGCGATGATCTCGATCTCGCACTGCTGAAACTGTGCGGCAAAGGCCCGCTTGCTGGCGACGGGCGTGTAATCCTGGTCGGCCGCCATGATGAAGACGGGCATGGCCAGGGCCTGGAAGTGAGGATCGATATCCCAGTGGAAAATGGCGTCCAGTGCGGCCAGGTAGGCGCGCTTGTCCATGCCAGCCATCTGCGTGGCGAAGCGCTCGACGAGTGCGTGCTGGGCAGGATCGGGAAACAGCTTCTTGCCGATGATCTTGCCCATGGTTTTCAGGCCAAACGTGGCGATCACCGTGCGGCGCAGCCAGTAGGCAAACAGCAGCGCGGCAGGTTTTCTGCCTTGGAACGGTTGAGAATTGATCAGGCACAAACTGGCCACCCTGCCCGGCGCACGGTTGGCCATTTCCAGGCCCACCATGCCACCCAGGGAAAAGCCGACGATGTGCGCGCGCGGCACGTCGAGCTGGTCCATCAGGTTGAAGAGGTCATTGGCGAAGTCGCCGATCTGCCAGTCGCCGTTGGGCGCGGGACTGCGGCCGTGGCCGCGCAGGTCGGGCACGATCAAACGAAAAGTGCTGCCGAGCGCATCGATTTGCGGACGCCAGTCTTCGGCGCAGGAACCGAGACCGTGCAACAGGAAAACGGGCTCTGACTGCGCGGGCTCGCCCTGCCCCGTGCCGAGACCCAGGTCGAGGTAATGCAATGGAACATCGGATGTCGTGTGACGCCGCATTCTGTCTCCTTGCTGTTGAACATGCTTTGTGTTCAGGTGCAGGAATATGTTTTCCCGCTGTTGGAAAACATAATACGGAATCCGAATTCCGATTTCAAGTTAAATCGCTAAATAGTTCAAGTCAGGTAATTTAAAGCAACACGCACCAGTTCATCCTCGAGCGCCGCACCCGACAAAAAGGACAGCGAGCCCGTCAGGGTGTGCTGGTTGAGGATGCCCAGCAGCACGGGCGGCACCACCATCATCGCCTGTGTCGGATTCGGGTGGCCGATGCTCGATGACTTGCTGGCCAGCACGGCTACAGTGCGTTGCGAGATCAGATGATTGATCTGGTGCACCCTGTCGCGAAATTGCGCATCCTGCGACGCGCGCGTGATCAAGGCCCGCAGCACGCCGCTGCGTCCGCCATTCACGGCCACAAACATGGCCACCATGGCGCGGATGAATTCTTCCAGGCTGCGCCCTTCCCACTGGCGCAGCTCCGTCAGGGTTTCGACCTTTTCCACCATGTCGGAAAAAAAGCGTTGCAGCAGCAAACGGCTCAGGGTGTCCTTGTCGCCCAACAGACGGTAAAACGTGCCCACCGAGGTTTCCGCCAGTTTCGCCAGGTCGGCCACGCCGATTTCATCGAAACGGTTTTCCGCCAGTAACTGTTCACCGACCTGTAGCAGGCGCTCGAACGCCTGCTTGCTGCGCGCCTGGGTGGGCTCGGGGGGAACGATCATTTGCGGGAAGGGCATCGGAAAGGAAGGCATGCGGCGTCGGCGTCTCTCGATAGTGGAACCGTGGTTCCGTTATGGGTGCGCGTATTGTAACGCGGGAGGCGGCCGATGGGTGCGTTCAAATGTGCTGCCTGCCCTGCCACTCCATGTAGACGTCGGCGCGCTGGTAATGGGCGTCGCCGGCCGGCCGCGCCACGTGGGTAAAACCGCTGCTTTCGTACAGGCGGATGGCCGGCGCCAGCTTGCTGTTCGACTCCAGGAACAGCAGTTGCGCGCCGCTGGCCTCGAAGGCATCGAAGGCCCGTTCGATCAGCCGGCGCGCGATGCCCAGGCCCTGGCATTCGGGTGTGACAGCCATCTTCGACAATTCGATGCTGGCGTCGCCAGCGCGGATCAGGGCGCAAGTGCCGACGATCTTGCCATCGAGGCGCGCGAGGAAAATCTGCCCGCCAGCGTCAAGGATCGAACTCTGCGGATCGGACAGCACCTTGTCATCCAGTTCCTCGACATAGAAATAGCGTTCCAGCCATGCGATATTCAAACGCTTGAAGTCGGCCGCATAGTGCGCGGCGTAATCGATGATCTCCACGGCGGCCTGCTCGCGCTGGCGCCGGCAGGCGGCGATGGTCTCGCCGAAACCTTGCGCCTGCAAGCGCGCTTCCGCCCGGTCCAGGCTGGCCATCAGCTGCGGCGTACTGTGTTCGAACACGGTGTCGACGGCCGCGCGCACGTCGTCCCACAGGGGCGCCATCTCGCGCAGCAAGGCTAGCCCGGCGTCGGACAGCGCCAGCAGGCGGCGCCGCTCGTCCTTGGCGTCCGGCAGCTCCGCCACCACGCCGGCATCGAGCAGCTTGCGTCCCAGCTGCACCACCACCGGATGCGTCTGCCCGATCTGCGCGGCCAGGGCCGTGATCGATGTTGGGCCGTTGTCGCGCAGCAGCAATAACAAAGGGAAACAGCGCGACGTCAGTTCGACGCCAGCGGCCACATAACTGGTATCGACACCGGCATACAGTTGATCGGAAAGACGGCGCAGGCGGCTGGCCAGCATCAGGGAGCCGTAGGTTTGCAGGGTGGAGGACATGTTGAACAGAATATATGTAAGTAGTTACGTATACCCTAACGTAAACCAGCTTTACCGGTCAAGCGCAGGCTTACTCCTCTTCCATTGCCTCTTGAAGTCTGGTCTGGAATACCGCCTCGACCATCTCCCCCAGTCCCGGCCACACCTGCATCAGCCAGCGCTTGCCCTCCTCGCTCGGCGCTACATACGGCGCGTCGCGCGTGGCGCAGGCCAGGCCGATTTCGATGACTTGTTCCGCATCGTCCAGGCCGCCGGCGATCATGGCGGCAATGGGCAAGGCGATCAGCTCGGCGGTCAAATGCGGACGCAGCAGGCAGGCGGGCGCGATGATGGCGAACGACGCTTCCACATAATTCCAGCAGTTGGTGGGCCAGTGGGCGGCTTTCACGGTGTCCAGGAAGACAGCGTCACTGAGCGTTTCAGGATGGGCTTGCGCCTGCGCATAAAAGGCGGCCAGGGCGACGAGTTGGGGTGGGGAAGTCCAAGTGGGCATAGCGCATGATCCAGAGGGCGCCGCTCCAGCTTGGCGGCAAAGGCGGACTGTAGCATGTTCAACCGGCACGCCGAAACACGGCTGGGCCGGGCATACTGCCGGCATCGCTCTCGCCCCTTTAATGAGGAAATCCATGTCGGTCTACGCCATCACCGTCCCCTGCTTTGCACAGATGTTGCGCTCCCTGACGACGCTGTTAGCTAAAGGTGAAGAACGCGCCCAGGCGCTGGGTTTCGATCCGCAAAACCTGCTCGACGCGCGGCTGGCGCCCGACATCCACACCCTGGCGCGGCAGGTGGAATTCACGTGTACCCAGGCGCAGGAAGCCGTGTGTCGGCTGACGCGGCAAGCGCTGCCCCAGCTCGCCGCACCGGCCAACATGCGGCAAGCCAGGGCGCTGTTTCCGGCGTAAAACCTAAAAGCGCTCGTCGCGCAGCGCCGGCATCACCAGTTCGCGCACGAACGAGGCATTCGACAGGCTCAGCAGCATACGCACGACGGCAACGACGTCATGCACGGGGATCAGCTCGCCTTCGCCCCGCGCGGCAGCGTCCGCCAGCGGCACGGCCAAGCCATCGTAGGTATTCAGGTAGCCCAGCTGCAGCGCCGTCACGGCCAGTCCCTGTTCGCGGAAACCTTCGCGCAAGGCGTCGGCGATGCCGTTCAGGGCGAATTTCGACGCGCTGAACGTCACTTCCGGGCGGCCGCTCTGGCGCAAGCCGGACGTCGACCCCGTGAGTATCAGCTGCGGCTTGCTGCTGGCCAGCAAGCGGGGCACGAGGCGCTTGAGCAGCAATATCGTCGCCGTGATGTTGGTATTGACCATGTCGACGATGGCGTCGTCCGCATCGCCGAGAAAAGCGTAGTCATCGCTGAACGCCTTTTCTTCCCACACACCGAGGTTGTAGATCACCGCGTCCAGCGCGGCAGGCGCTTTGCGCGCAATGCGCTCGACCGCCTCGGCAGGGGCTGCCAGGTCCGCCGCGATCCATTGCAGCTGCGTGCCCTGGCCGGCGGGCAAGTCGGCAGGTTGCTGGCGCGATACGCCGATGACGGCATGCCCGTCAGCGAGCAAACCGTCGACCAGCGCGCGTCCCAGACCCCGGCTGGCGCCCACGATCATGATGTTCATGCAGTATCCTTTCCAATGAAGTCAACGCTGATGATAGCGGCGTTGTATTAAGCACAGCTGAGGCTGCTCCCCATACGCACCGCGTTTACTCATGCGGCGGAAATGCGTATGCTAGCTCTGGCAATCTCCGATAACACACAAGAACGAGACACATGCCTACTTCCAACACCGCCGCAATCAACGCCGCAAGCCGTCCCCTCACCCAGCAAGACTACAAAACCCTGTCGCTGGCCGCCCTCGGCGGCGCGCTAGAATTCTACGATTTCATCATCTTCGTCTTCTTTGCCAACGCCATCGGCCAGTTGTTCTTCCCGCCGGAAATGCCGGAATGGCTGCGTCTGCTGCAAACCTTCGGCATCTTTGCCGCCGGCTACGTCGTGCGTCCGCTGGGCGGCATCGTCATGGCCCACTTCGGCGACTTGCTCGGCCGCAAGCGCATGTTTACTCTCTCCATCCTGATGATGGCCGTGCCGACACTGCTGATCGGCCTGCTGCCGACGTATGCCACCATTGGCCTGGCCGCCCCGCTGCTGCTACTCTTGATGCGCATCTTCCAGGGCGCGGCCGTGGGTGGCGAAGTGCCGGGCGCCTGGGTGTTTGTGTCCGAACACGTACCGAGCCGTTTCACGGGCTTTGCCTGCGGCGTGCTGACGGCGGGCCTGACGGTCGGCATCCTGCTCGGTTCGCTCGTCGCGACGGGCTTGAACACCGTCTACACGCCGGCAGAAATCACCGATGGCGCCTGGCGCTATCCATTCCTGCTGGGCGGCATCTTCGGTTTCGGCGCCATGTATCTGCGCCGCTGGCTGCATGAAACGCCCGTCTTTGCGGAAATGCAGCAACGCAAGGCGCTGGCCACGGAAATGCCCTTGAAATCCGTGCTGCGCAGCCACCGCGGCGCCGTCGTCGTGTCCATGCTACTGACGTGGATGCTGTCGGCCGGCATCGTCGTTGTCATCCTGATGACGCCTGCCCTGCTGCAAAAAATCCACCACATCGCGCCGCGCACCACCCTGGTCGCCAATACCGTGGCGACACTGTGCCTGGCCTTTGGCTGCATCATTGCCGGCATGCTGGCCGACCGCCTGGGCGGCAAGCGCGTGATCTTCGTCGGCTCCGTGCTGCTGGCCATCAGTACATATATCTTCTACACCACCGTCGGCAGCCGCCCCGACCTGCTGCTGCCCCTGTACGCGATGACGGGCCTGTTCGTCGGCGTCGTCGGCGCCGTGCCCTACGTGCTGGTGCAAGCGTTCCCGGCCCAGGTGCGCTTCTCGGGACTGTCGTTCTCCTACAATTTGTCGTACGCGATTTTCGGCGGCCTGACGCCCGTGGTCGTGACCCTGATGCTGAAGAACAACGTGCTGGGCCCCGCCTATTATGTGATCGGCGTGTGCGTGGTGGGCATGCTGACGGCGCTGTTCATCAAGGATCAGCGGCAGACCGTGGGACGCTAGACCCGCTACCCTCCGCCAATCACTCCGGCACTATTCCCCAGGCAGGCGCCAAGTGCGCCTGCCATCCATTCCAGGCTACCAACATGCATGCCCACCATCCCGCACTGATCATCATCGACATGCAACAAGGCATGGCCAGCCCCGCTGCCGGAAGCCACAACAATCCCGCTGCGGAACACCAGATTGCCGCCCTGCTGCAAGCCTGGCGCGCGGCAGACGCCACCGTCGTGCACGTGCGCCACATTTCCAGAACGCCAGGCTCTCCCTTCTGGCCGGGCCAACCCGGCGTGGAATTTCAGGCAGCGCTGGCGCCTTTGCCGGAGGAGCATGTCGTGGAGAAAAATGTGCCCGATGCCTTCATCCACTCGGGACTGGAACGCTGGCTGCGCGTACGCAGCATCAGCAAGCTTGTCATCGTGGGCGTCAGCACCAACAATTCCGTGGAGTCGAGCGCACGCACGGCGGGCAATCTGGGCTTTGCCACGCAAGTTGTCGCCGATGCGTGTTTTGCATTTGCGCAAGTCGATTATGCGGGCACGCCGAGAACGGCGGACGAGGTGCATGCGATGGCGCTGGCCAATTTGCATGGCGAGTATGCGCACGTGGTGGCAGCTGCGGACGTAATCGATGCACTGTCCCGCCCCTGACCTGCGCCGGCGCACCATCGTGCCCGCCAGGCTGTTGCCAGCACACGACAGTCACGCTGGAACAGCCTTCCCCGCAAGGCCTCCCGCCCATTCCCTGCAGACATGCAGAAGCTTGCGCCACCTTCGGGTGGCTTTTTTTCGTCCCGATTTGTCGCGCTGCACCAAAATCTGAAAAGACGTTTCACATCGCGAAATTTCAAGTGACGGACTCAGCAATTATTTCTCTCACTTTTTGAAAATTCATTTCATATCATGAAAAATAATAATTAATACCATTAAAAACAAAGACTTAATTTAAGTTATATGTCTTATATAAGACTTGAAAATCAATACGGATAAGCCTACTATTTAGTCATGCAGTTCGCATCGACAAAGCGGCGCACTCGACGATTTTCTCAAACTTAGTTTTTCTTTAGGAGATACACATGTCCCAATATCAAGACGACATCAAGGCTGTTGCCGGTTTGAAAGACCAACAAGGTAGCGCCTGGAACGCCATCAATCCCGAGTCCGCCGCCCGCATGCGCGCCCAGAACAAGTTCAAGACGGGCCTGGACATCGCCAGGTACACGGCGAAGATCATGCGCAACGACATGGCCGCCTACGATGCGGACCCATCCAAGTACACCCAGTCGCTCGGCTGCTGGCACGGTTTCATCGGTCAACAGAAGATGATCTCGATCAAGAAGCACTTCAACAGCACCGACCGCCGCTACCTCTACCTGTCCGGCTGGATGGTCGCCGCCCTGCGCTCCGAGTTCGGCCCGTTGCCAGACCAGTCGATGCATGAAAAAACCGCCGTCACCAGCTTGATCCGCGAGCTGTACACCTTCCTGCGCCAAGCCGATGCCCGCGAACTGGGCGGCCTGTTCCGCCAGCTGGACGCTGCACAAGGTGCTGAGAAGCAAGCCATCCAGGCCAAGATCGACGGCCACGTCACCCACGTCGTGCCCATCATTGCCGACATCGACGCCGGTTTCGGCAATGCAGAAGCGACCTATCTGCTGGCGAAACAGTTCATCGAAGCGGGCGCCTGCTGCATCCAGATCGAGAACCAGGTGTCCGACGAAAAACAATGCGGCCACCAGGACGGTAAAGTCACGGTGCCACACGAAGACTTCCTGGCCAAGATCCGCGCCATCCGCTACGCCTTCCTGGAACTGGGCGTGGACGACGGCATCATCGTCGCCCGTACCGATTCGCTGGGCGCCGGCCTGACCAAGCAGATCGCCGTCACCAATGAACCAGGCGACCTGGGCGACCAGTACAACTCCTTCCTCGACTGCGAAGAAGTGTCGGCCGACGCGCTGGGCAATGGCGACGTCATCATCAAGCGCGAAGGCAAGCTGCTGCGTCCTAAACGCCTGCCAAGCAACCTGTTCCAGTTCCGCGCCGGTTCCGGCGAAGAGCGTTGCGTGCTCGACTGCATCACCTCCTTGCAAAACGGCGCCGACCTGCTGTGGATCGAAACGGAAAAACCGCATATCGCGCAAATCGGCGGCATGGTCAGTGAAATCCGCAAGGTCATCCCGAACGCCAAGCTGGTGTACAACAACAGCCCGTCGTTCAACTGGACCCTGAACTTCCGCCAGCAAATCTTTGACGGCATGAAAGCGGCAGGCAAGGACGTGTCCGCCTATGACCGCGCCCAGCTGATGAGCGTGGAATACGACCAGACGGAACTGGCGATCGCCGCCGACGAGAAGATCCGCACCTTCCAAGCCGACTCGGCCCGCGAAGCCGGCATCTTCCACCACCTGATCACCCTGCCGACCTACCACACGGCAGCCTTGTCGACGGACAACCTGGCCAAGGAATACTTCGGCGACCAAGGCATGCTGGGCTACGTGGCCGGCGTGCAGCGCAAGGAAATCCGCCAGGGCATCGCCTGCGTGAAACATCAAAACATGTCCGGCTCGGACATCGGCGACGATCACAAGGATTACTTCAGCGGCGAAGCGGCACTGAAGGCGGCTGGCAAAGACAACACGATGAACCAGTTCTGAGCTTTTGGATTGGCTGTAAAGTGAAAAACCCGCTTCGGCGGGTTTTTTTCGTTAACCGAACGGCAATCCCGCTTGCTGATGGATGTTAATGCTTGATAGGCATAGCGCGAATCGATAGCGCCGATGCTAACGGCAATCGATATCGTTCTACCCGGCCGTGCTGCCATTCCTGTCATTAAATTCGTAAAAATTAATTAATACTGTCGTTCATCCAGCTCGACAGTGTTACTTCACCGTTGTATTGCAGCCGCTTCCTGCATTTCCTCTATTTGCCGATGGCAAAGCCCTAAAAAATTCTTGATCATTTATTTCTCCGCAAAGTCTGGGCTGGAGCAGCCGAAGATACGGTGGAGGGCGGGGATTGCCTGCCGGCCCAGAAGGAGTTGATTGGAACGCCATGGCCGGCTGGAAGCGGGTATCCCTTATCCAGTGCCCCGCCTCGCTGCCGCCGGGTTTATGCAAGCGGCTGTCTGAAATTGGCCACACCGGAAAGTATGGAGGATTTCCCCCGAAACTTTATGTGAAATATCGGCTTGACCGCCCTTGATAGGGTCTCATCCTTCAAGATATGATGACAAAAAAATTGATTTTGGGAAATATACACAATACACCGACATTTCGCTCCCGCACTTAAAAAGCTAAAGCGAAATATTTTGTAACCGAGCGATAGTCGCTCAATAAGAAACACTCAATACAAAGGATTTTCAAGCATGGCAAATGATTTGGACGAAGTAACTGGCCCGATAAATGAGCAGGGGCGCGACATCAACGTCATCAGCAAGCAGATTTCCGTCCAAGTCGGCACCGGGTCGCTCATATTTGAAATCGCCCTGTGGACCGTCCTTCCGCTGATCGGAGGCTTGGCGCTGCTGACCGGTGCGTTGCCGCAAACGTACAGCTTGGCACTCCTGGTGCTGGGGGCACTGCCAGGCCTGGTCTTCCTGTTCATGAAGATCTCCGCCCTGGCGTATCTGCGCAAACTGCAGCAGAAAATCCAGGCCGATGCTTCACAGATCGACAATTACCTGGAACAGCGCGTCGTCGTCCTGAACAACGTGGTTGGCCTGGTCGCAAAAGCGATCGACCTCGACAAGGACGTGATGAAGTCGGTAGCGGCTTACCGGAGTGGACAAAACCCCGATGCCGAACGCAATCAGGCATCCCAGAAAATCGACGGGATTTTTTCCCGCATCAGCCTGGCGTGCGAAGCCTATCCCGATCTGAAGGCACAAGCCGTCATCGCCGATGCCATGCGCCAAAACAGTTATCTGCAAAAGGAAGTGACCGCCGCGCGCACGCTGTATAACGATACCGTTGGCATGTGGAACCAGGACGTCTTTGCCTGGCCGACCAAGCAGATCGTTGCGGCGCGACAAGGTTATACCACGCGCATTCCTTTCACTGCCTCCGCCGAAACCAAGGCTGCCGCCCGGAGCGTCTTCTTTTGATCAGCGACGTCCATGAACCATTGGAGCAGTATTCCTTCCATTTCAAAAATGCTCACGCCAGCAATACGTCGGACTTTTTCGAAGACCTCGTGCGCCAGTCCGGCGTGGACGAGAACACCAACATCACGACGGTGCAAGAACTACGCGTGCTCGAAAAGCAGGCCGCGGGCGCCGGTTCCAGCAACAAATGGTGGCGTATTCTGCGCGGCGCCAGCATCGTGGCCGCGTTACTGGCGGCGCTCTATATCTACGCCTATCACGCATGGCCATGGCTCATGGTCCCGGCGATTGCGCTTGCCGCTGCGATTCATACGCTCAACCGCATCATCAACGATTCCGACGCGCAGTTAAAGCGGCTGCAGGATGCCTGCGACGAAAAGCGTGCCGTGGCCTGGGGCCAGATGGTGCCGCTGAACCGCCTGTACGACTGGGATATCGTGGCGAAGCTGATGCAACAAACAGTGCCTCGCATCGCATTCGACCCGTATTTCAGCAACGGCCGCATGGAAGAGCTGCGCAACAGTTTTGGCTGGTATGGCAATCTTGGTGAGAACCACTCGATCGAGTTCTCGCACAGCGGCGTACTGAACGGCAACCCGTTCATTCTTGCACGCACCTTGTCACACTCGATGGGCAGCAAGACATACCATGGCTCGCTGGCTATCAGCTGGACGGAACAGTACCGCAATTCGCAAGGCAAATCGGAAACCAGAACCCGTCACGAAACTCTGCGGGCATCGATCGAGCGTCCGATGCCCGAGTACGAAAACCAGACATTTATCGTCTACGGCAACGAAGCGGCGCCGGATCTCGTGTTCAGCCGCCACCCTTCAAAACTCTCCCGCCTAGAGGACGGCTTCCTCGACAAATGGAGGAAGAATCGCGCCATCAAGAAGCTGGAAGAAAAGTCCCGCGATGTCGACGAGGGGCATACTTTTACGGTGATGGCCAACCGCGAATTCGACGCCTTGTTCGATGCCACGGACCGCAACCATGAAGTCCAGTTCCGGCTGTTGTTCACGCCATTGGCGCAACAGGAAATGCTCAAGCTGCTCAAGGATAGTCAAACAGGTTTTGGCGACACCTTCGTATTCGAAAAAACCCGCATGATCAACGTCCTGGAATCGGGACACATGCGCGCTACCGATATCAGCGGCGCACCGGAGAAATTTCTTGCCTACGAACTCGCCCAGGCGCGCATGTTTTTCAACGCCTATCACAACGATTTCTTCAAGTCATTCTACTTCGGGATCGCCCCGCTGCTTGCCATCCCCTTGTACCAACAGCATCGACCGCACTCGGACATCTATAAAGACACGTATTCGCACAAACCCTGTTTCTGGGAGCATGAAGCGATTGCCAATTACCACGGCGAGGCGATGTTCAAGCATCCCGAGTGCGTCACGCGAAGTATCCTGAAGACATCCATGCAACAGGAGGCCGACGGATCGCAGAAAGTGCAGGTAACGGCCAGCGGCTTCCGCAGCATCGCGCGAACCCACTACGTCTCGGTGAGAGGCGGAGATGGCCGCTCCCATCAAGTTCCAGTGCATTGGGACGAGTACTTCGAGGTCGAGAATAGCGCCAACATGCTGGTAAAGGAAACGGCTTCGCCAGGCAACATTGCTCCGGATGAAGTCGCGTTGCCGCCGGCGTTTTCACAGCGTGGCATCGATGCCGGGAAGACCGTACTTCGCCGCTCGATTGTTTCGGCGGTTTTGGCTGGTTAGGGCAGCTTCGCGGATTGCAGTGGCAGAAGTTAGCCGCTTTAGTATGAAATCATAAAGCTGTGTGCCGGCATAGACGCGGGATAAGGTCCACCATTTGGACACGAACTGTTGCGCTAGGCGCCGTAAAAGCATGCTCATTCATAAAGCTGATTAGAACCACGAACGCGCGCCACAGGCGCGCGGGGCTGCCGCGCAGCGGTAGCAGTTGGTCGATTCGGAAAGGGCCGGTAGGCCCGATCCTTCAAATCTCCCGCGCAGAGCGCGCAGGGCGAAACAGAGAATTCGCAGAGCATCGCCCTGCGCCTGCGGAACGAAGTGCTTCTCTCCGCGTACAGATGAAAAAAAAAGCTACCCGAGGGTAGCTTTATGTTTTTTCGAGAGGGGGATTCCTATCCTTCACTGGAGGCCGCAACATCTCCGAGCTTTGAACTTCGAACACTTAGCTATGCCCCTCAACATGCCCCTAGCATGACCAAGACCCGAATATCGCACCGCCTTACCGGTTCAACTTGACGACTCTTGTCATCGTCATCAGAAGAACGTTGCTCCTTTGAACGCTTGCCGGAATCGAATTTCGCATACGGCCTTTAGGTTCAATGCGTATTGTATATGAGCATAAAAAAATACCGACAAAAGTGCCGACAAAATGCAAAATGCAAAATGGAAACGGTAGGATTCCACAATCTTGCTCAACGAAACTTGTGCCCAATAACCACTTGTCTTCCCCGTCCTTCTTAGCGAGATTTTACGAAGCTAATTGCGGCTCCCTCCCATAGCGGGCATTGTAAAACATGGAGATGCAAGCCTCAAGACAGGTCACGTGACCCAAGCGCCTAGCATAGGAGCTGTAAATCCAAAATCAGATAGATCATCGACGACATCTACATCTTTCCCTGTGCTATATTCAGAATATCTTGGATTCCTTTCATCCCATCTAAAATATTATACATATGCTTGATTTTAAAGAATTAAATAAAGACGGAAAAGACTTTGAGCTATTAATTCGAGAGCTACTATTTTCTAAAGGATTTAGCGTGTACTGGAGCGGTGTCGGACCGGACGGTGGCCGAGATCTTATTTGCATTGAGGAACGGGACAGCTTTTTTGCGCCTGATAAAAAACGCTGGTTGATCCAATGTAAACATAATGCACACAGCGGAAAATCCGTGGGCATCGATGACTTAGATGATATTGTTGACTCCTGTGTGCAGCACGAGGCTACGGGTTTTATTTTGGTGTGCTCGACCCAACCTTCGTCTAGCGTGGTTAATCGACTAGAGGCAATTACAAAGAATCCTAAAAATGAAATAGTTGCCATCTATTGGGATTACGTCTTTATTGAGCGGGCACTTTCTTGCGCGAATCTTTGGCACGTTGCTCAGCGGTTCTTCCCAATATCTGCAGAGTCTACAACTTGGAAAGTTTATGCAACTGAGCGACCAAATCATTGGGTGGTTAACTACAAGGGATATTACTTCCACTTATCAAATCGGGTCGGTTCCCACCATGAATATCATTTTGAAAGTATAGTGCGTCGAGTTTCTTCTATCGAAGCAATAGAATTCCCCAAAAAGCATTTCATAAGAGTAAGGTCCGTTTATTTCGACGATAAAAATGGAAACTATACGTGGTACTTAGACTATATGTATCCAAATAACGAATCGCCAACACAGAGTTCTGCAGAGATTAAGCACGCGCTGGGGGATGGTTGGGCGCTGGAGGATGGTCAAGTCTATTCATTTGACGTAAAGCTTCAACAATATTCACAATTCAGTGATCACTACGACCCTGATCACTATGGTTACTATATGTCGAACATGCAGTCTTATCTGAATGGTTCTAGTCGGGAGCTTGGATGGAAAGCTACGGAGGAAGCATATACGTCCAATGAAAATTTAAAACAAAAGCTCGAAAATGAAAGAGTTTCGGTGTTTAATAATTTCGTTTCTCAGCTTGCTGATGTAGATTGCCTAAGGGTTATGCGCTCAGTAAATTCTTGTGTGGAAGATTTGGATAAATTCCATATGAGACGTGATTGGGCTGAATTAATAGGCGAGCTAGAGATTGAGGAAGACAGATTTTTCTCCTGTTGGTTCATGTTCGAAGTCAGTGACGTAAAGGAATTTCTGAGATTAATAACATACTTTCCGCAAGGATATAAGTGTACTTACAGGCTGACGCGGGTTTATGTTTGCGTACCCGATGATGGCTCTGGTAGCGCTGTCGAATTTGATGAAGACGAATACCTTTTTGAGTTGACAATTTCTGCAAACCCCACCTTATCTCCCAATAGATTTATCGCAAGGGAAGAGTTAAATAAATTCATGGAAATAGGAATAAAAGGCATTAAATTATTTAAATCGACTTGCAATCCTACAATTAGTGGAGAATAGGTTCTTGGAAAAGAAAAACGACGGGCTACATCGAGGCGGAATCCTTAAGACGCCGTTGTTCGCTAGTTGTGTCCATCGTGCCAACATAGAGTGCACCACGTCCACAAGTTTACCCATGCATAAATTTTCGGATTCATGCTTTCACGTTGGAAGCGACCGACCACTGATGCCAAGCTTGGGGAAGTTTTTTTTAAGTTTGCTGTAGTAGGAATTATTAGATTGGATAGTTGGAATTTATGCGTTTTCCTGCTTGTGATTAATGAGAGTAGATGGAAATGATTTTTTGATAAAAAGTGATGATGGCTATGGATGAGATGCGAAATTTAATGTTAACACTTCTTGTTCATTCAAACGAGGATTGGTTCTTCGCAACGTCGGGTCGTGATTCTTGTTTTATTCCATATTGTTGTTGCAAATTGGATATTTTTTCTGTTATATTTCCCCATAGAAAATAACCGTTTCAGGAAACCTCGCTTAGACGCATACTGAGAGACCTGGAAACCCTTTCATTAATAGTCATGCTCTGAAAAGGGCGACACTTGGAGCAATAGCTGTGGTACGTACCCTCAGGAAGGCCCGGCTGCATGGCTCGCTCTATTACAGGCGCGAAGTCGTGGAAGCCGAGATTCGCGAGATCGCAAACATCGGCGACGCCGAACTGGAACGTCGCGCGGCTCTTTGGCCAAGCACAGTTCCAGAGTTCATTTCGCCGGAAGCCTTGGTGTACTTAGTCCGCAATTTGCCGTCTGGTGTTCATCGTGACAACATAACTGGCCAATTGCTTAAGCGCGTGCGTCGCCGCTTACCGCCGGCCTCCAATGCTGGGGGCAAGACGGAATCCCTCACCAAAATGAACATTCGGGACGATGTGTTTCACCGCTTCGTCGATCTATTGTTGAGCGACCGTGCAGAGTACGACGACCGTTTGGATTACTATGAGGTAAACTTTTACCATGCGATAGCGATGGCTCGGCTTGACGCTAGCACTCGGCATTGGACACATGAGAACCGGAGTGAGGTGCTGGGTTCGGATGAAGAGGAGGTCTCGGAGCGGGTGGAAGCTGCGGCAGGAAACTACGATCCCTTTGACGCCGACGAACTTGATAAAAAAGATTACCGGCTGATGCTCGATGATGCGATTGACAGTCTACCAGAGTTACAACGGAGGATTGTCGAAATGTGGCGCCAAGAAATTCCCATCGAGTCAAAGAATCCTTTGGTCGACTCTATCAGCAAAGTGTTGGGTAAAACCGAGAAGACCATCCGCACGCATCGCGACAAGGCGTTCGCTTCCTTGCGGATGTACCTGGAACGTAAGGGGAAGTTTCGATGACTGAACATTCAACTCACACACGAGAAGACATCTTAAACGAATTTGCTATGGACTTCGAGCCAGGAGCGGGGGTACTTCAGCGATATCTTTCGCGGTACCCCGAGTATTCACTTCAGTTGGTGGACCTTGCCAGAGAGTTGTCTCGAGAGTTCGATGACGACACTCCGTTGAGTACTGATGATCTTGCTGCTGTGGACGCTGGAATGAGCAGACTCCAGAAGGCTTGGATATCTTTGCAAGCTTTGCAGGCAGCGCCAGCAAAGACGTTCACTGATGCGGTCAAAAAGTTGGGATTACCGATTCAAGTTGGTCTAGCTCTTCGCGAACGCAGGATCGAGGCGTCAACCGTATCATCACGAGCTCTCGCGAAACTAGCTCAGGCACTAGATGCACCAGTAGATGTTCTTCTCGCTCATATGGCCTTGCCGCCGCAGAAATCTCAACTTCGCGCAAGCAAGTCGAGCACCAAGCCGGTGGCAGCTGAAAAGGTATCGTTGGAAAGAATTCTAAGAGAGGCTGGGTATGACGAAGATGCCTTGTCGAAGTTTCTTAACGACGAGTAGCCATGGACGCTGTAGAGCTCGCGCGACAACACGCCAAACGGTTGCATGATCAAGCGGTTGAGCGTGGTGGCGACCCGTGGACGCCTTATGAATTCGTGGTCGGTATCGCGAACGCCCTTGGGATTACCGTGGAGCCATGTATCCCCGGTGCTTCTCTCCTGGATGGTACACACGCAGGCTTTGATGCTGAGATTCCTCTCATCGTTCACGAGAATGTAGGAAGCCCTTTCGAACAGGCCTTTCTGGTGGCGCACGAAATAGGTCATGCGGAGCTAGGAGATGGCGACGACGATGACGGGACTGCTGTACAAATTGATCCGACTCGAATATCAGAGGCGAGTCCGGTGGGGATGGACCGGGTTGCAGACTACAGCCGACGACAACGACGGGAGGTACAAATGGACCTCTTCGCCAGAGAGCTCCTTTTACCGAGACCTTTTGTGATCGAGCTTCACGTCGGGCAAGGTCAGACCTGTTCCGGGATTGCCGGCCGACTAGGGGCACCGTTCGAAGTCGTCGCACAGCAGATGCTTGATGCGCTTCTGCTTCCACCTGTTCCTAACGATGTTGCTGCGGTACCTATTGAGATTCCGCTAAATGATAAGCAAAAAGAGGCAGCGGGCCATCGCGGCAAAGCGTTTCTTCTGCAGGCCGGTCCCGGAACTGGGAAAACACGTACGCTGGTGGCCCGAGTTGAAAGTCTCCTGGACGAGGGCGTCGACCCAAGGCGCATCCTTCTCCTGACGTTTTCGAATAAGGCCGTGATTGAGATGGCCGAGCGCATCGCGTTGAAGCGGCCAACGGAAGCGGCAGCACTCTGCATCGGCACCTTCCATAGTTTTGGTCTGGACATCCTGCGTAGATTCAATGACCGGTGTGGCCTGCCGGCCGATCCCCGACTTATGGACCGAACCGAAGCGGTAGAGCTCCTTGAGAACGAGTTCCCGCGGCTCGGCCTAATCCACTACAGGAATCTCTACGACCCATCGCAGATCGTTGCTGAAATCTTGACTGCTGTGTCGCGAGCAAAGGATGAAGTCGTTGATGTCGCGGGTTATCAGGCGCTGGCATCCTTGATGCGCGCTACAGCGTCAGACGAAAGCGATGTGCTTGCCGCTGAAAAGGTAGCAGAGGTTGCTAAGGTCTACGCGCGTTATGAGGAGCTGAAAGCAGCCGCGCAATGTGTTGATTTCGGTGACTTAGTCATGCGCCCGGTGCTGTTACTGGAAACGGATGAAGGAGTTAGAGCCCAGCTTCAGGGCGCCTATGACCACATCCTGGTTGATGAGTATCAAGACGTAAATCGCAGCAGCGTGCGGCTCCTCACGGCTTTGAAGCCTACCGGTGCGAATCTGTGGGTGGTTGGGGACGCCAAACAATCTATCTACAGGTTCCGCGGAGCTTCGTCGTTCAACATATCCCGCTTTGGGCGGGAGGATTTTCCTGGCGCGATACGCGACAGCCTGGAAGTCAACTACCGGTCCACTTCGGAAGTGGTCGATGCCTTTTGTACCTTTGCGACGGATATGTCCGCTGCCAACGGTGAGCACGCTCTTGAAGCGGATAGGGGGCCAAGCGACGAGCTTCCCGAGGTTATCAAGGTGGGCAGCACACCACTGCTGACATCTGCTATCTCAGATCACATTGAAGAGCTGCGTGCCAAGGGATATCGGTATCGCGACCAAGCAGTTCTGTGCCGCGGAAATGACCGGCTGTCTGATATCGGACGCGACCTGGAGCGCGCCGGTATTCCGGTACTCTTCTTGGGAAGCCTTTTTGAGCGCCCAGAAGTGAAGGACCTTGTAGCGTTGCTTACACTCCTCATTGACCGACGTGCCATGGGCCTGATCCGAGCCGCTTGCTTGCCAGAGTTTGCGATAGGCTTGGAGGACGTGGTCCGCGTCTTTGAGTATTTGCGTGAAAACAATGCTGAGGCTGGGGCTTGGCAGGTTGGCGCGCCAGATGAAGTGTCTGCCGCAGGAAAGGTCGCACTTTCTACCCTCCAATCAGCCTTTGCCGGATTCGGCGCAACATCACAGCCCTGGGCCGTTCTGACGACCCTTCTTTTAGACCGGACGAGGATAGCAGCTCGAATTGCTGCGTCGACCAGGGTGTCCGAGCAGGCTCAGGGTATCGCAATATGGCAGTTTATGAACTTTGTCCGCGTTCAGCCGAACGGACAAGGACTTCCGATTCAACGGCTTTCGGACCGCATCAGAAGGCTCTTGCGTTTGCGGGATGATAGGGACCTGAGGCAACTTCCTGCTGCAGCCCAAGGTATCGACGCTGTGCGCCTGATGACGATCCACGGGTCAAAGGGGCTGGAGTTTCAAGCAGTGCACATTGCAGGCGTAAATCAAGACTCGATCCCGGGATCGTTCAGGTCATCGAAGTGCCCTCCGCCGGCGGGCCTTGTAGTTGGTGGGCAAGGAAGTGCTGAGGAGATTGGCCGTGCGGCGCACAATGAAGAGCAGGAGTGCCTTTTCTATGTCGCGATGTCGCGCGCAAGGAACCACTTAGCGTTTTATGTTGCAACTGCAGCAGCGAATGGCCGGTCTAGGCCGCTATCGCCGTTCCTGGATCGCATCGGAACTGTCATGGAGCGAGCGGTAACGCCAATTACGGTGATGCCTCCTGCTCCTGACGATGTGTCCATCGCTGTTGCACTCTCTGGCACACCACGCTTCAGCTCTGATGCAGTGGCACTTTACGAGTCATGCGCTCGACGTTTTCTTTATACCCATCTGCTTCAGGTAGGTGGCCGTCGCCGGATGAGTTCCTTCATGCAGATGCATGAGGCAATCCGTGAAGTTTACCGCGCAGTCGTGGCGCAGGGTAGCGCACCAGCTGGTGAACTGGATGATTTGCTTTCTAAAGCTTTTGTCGCCCATGGCCTGCATGACCATGGTTACGTGGATGACTATCGGGCGATGGCGACCACGATGCTCCAGTATTTTTTGGATTCGAGAGCCGGCGCGCAGGTCGAAGCGCCAACGGCGCTGCATATTTCGTTCGACGACTTTGAGGTGGAGGTCAGACCGGATGAAATTCTAGTACGAAATGGTATTCGTACCTTACGCCGGGTGAAGACTGGACATGCGCCCAGCAAAGACGGAAAGGATGTGGGGGCCGCTGCGTTCTTGCTGGCAACCCGTGCTGCCTTCCCCGATGCACACGTCGAGCTGGTGTATCTAGCGGATTCCGAATCGAAGCCACTAACACTCTCCCCCAAAGAGTTAAGCAACCGGCAAGGAAAGCTGGGCGATATCTTCCGCGGTATTCGGGATGGTGAATTCAAGACAAATCCATCGGACACTACTTGCCCGAGCTGCCCGGCGTTCTTTGTGTGTGGCGGGGTACCCTCAGGCACACTCTCCAAAAATTTCTGAAAAAATTTACCGGTTGAGGCCGGTGGGTTCGATTAAAGGGATGTAGGCGAGAAAAATCTCACCACATCAACCTTAAGGAACCCCATGAAACATCCTGACTTTGACGACGTTGGCGACGCGATCCGTGAGGATCGCCCTCTACGGGAGGCAGCCACTTACCGCATCCGCTTCGCGCTGGATGACCTTACCTTCCGCCACATCGACCTGCCGGACCCGGTCCCGACGGGACGGCAGATTCTCGATTGCGCCGGCCTCGACCGTCGCAACGACTACCTGCTGTTCGCGCTGTTGGCATCCGGCGACTTCGAAGACATCCGGCTCGACGAAACGGTGGACCTGCGCGGGAAAGGTGCCGAGCGCTTCATCGCGTTCAAATCCGACCGCGATTTCAAATTCGCCCTGAACGACCGCCAGATGGCTTGGGGCCGGGCGGAGTTACTGGGCAGCGTTCTGTACGACCTCGCTGACCCGGCACCAGAAGAAGCCATCTTCCTGGAGGTCCGGGGCGGTGAGGATCGTCTCATTGAGCCGAACGACCGGATCAATCTCGATGCACCAGGTATTGAACGGTTCATCGTAGCTCCACGGCCGACCAAGGGCTATGTCATTCTGGTCAACGCTGTCGAGGAGACGGTGCCGGACAAACACGTTACCTTCGAACAGGTCGTGAAGCTGTCGCATCCCGACGCGCCGCCGGAAACCAACGTCAAGTTCTCTATGACGTACCGCAATGCGGCCTCACTCCCCCACGCCGGTGAGCTCGGCGAAGGCGGGTCTGTTGAAGTGAAAAAGCATGGGAGTATCTTCAATGTCACACGAACTGTTCAATCGTAACCCCGACCTGGCACGCCTGCGAGCTGAGGGATACTTCGTCCGCATCGAAGGCAGCCTCTTGGTAATGCGGGAGGTACCTTATGTGGATTCCCAGCGTCGAGTGCGAACTGGTACGCTAGTTTCCACACTCGACTTGGCTGGCGACCAGACGCGCAAGCCAGAAACGCATGTGATCCATTGGGATGGTGAATTCCCGTGCAACGCGGACGGGACGCTCTTGCCAGCGATTTCTCACCAATCGCCAAACACCGACCTTGGTCATGGGCTCACAGCGCGCCACAGCTTCTCCAGCAAGCCTAACCAGGATGGCTACCCGGACTACTACGCCAAGATGTCCACCTACGCAACCATATTGGCCGGCCCGGCGGCCGTCCTGCAGCCCGGCATCAGCCCGCGGTTGATCCGTGGCACCGATGAGGAAGACGAACACAGCGTTTTCAACTATCTTGATACCGCGTCGAGTCGAGTCGGTCTGGGGGCGCTTGCCAGCAAGCTGGATAATGAGGTGTTGGGAATTTTGGGCACTGGTGGCACGGGTGGCTACATCCTTGACTTGGTTGCGAAGACGCCAGTGAAGGAGATTCGGCTGTTCGATGATGACGATTTCCTGTCGCACAATGCATTCCGCGCCCCGGGGGCGCCATCGCTGGATCAGTTGCGAGACGCCCCGAAGAAGGTGCAATACCTGAAGGGCATCTACGAACGTATGCATCGAGGCATCGTAGCGCATCCCGTGAAGATGAGCGCCGACACGCTGGGACTGCTTGACGGCATCACATTTGCATTCATCAGCATGGACGCAGGCGAAGAGAAACGCGCAGTGGTCGCTAAGCTGGAGGCGCTCGGCGTTGCATTCATCGACGTTGGGATGGGGCTGGAGCTTTCTAACGGCAGCCTCGGTGGCATCTTGCGGGTGACAACGAGCACACCATCGAAGCGCGATCATATCCACTCCGGACGTATCTCCTTCGCGGGCGGCGGCGGTCAAGACATATATGCCTCCAATATCCAGGTGGCGGACCTGAACGCCCTAAACGCTTGTTTGGCGGTCGTGAAGTGGAAGAAGCTCCGCGGCTTCTATCGCGACTTAGAAAACGAGCATCACAGCACGTACACGACCGACGGGAGCATGTTGCTCAACGGAGATCAGTCGTGATCCGCCATCAGACGCTTGCGCATTGTTTTGTCCGAAACTGTCCGCGCGAGCTAGAAGCTGGTGTGCTTTACGTCTCGATGGACTACGCAACCGCAGTGCACTCGTGCTGCTGCGGTTGCGGCGACCGGGTTGTGACGCCATTTACTCCGACTGACTGGCGCATGACTTTCGATGGAGAATCCATTTCACTCCATCCCTCAGTGGGCAACTGGAACCAGAAGTGCCGGTCACATTACGTGATCCAGCGGAATAACGTGCTTGAGGCCGGGGTTTGGTCGACCGCTCAGATAGAAGCGGAACGTCGTCGAGATAAAAAGGCTAAAGCTCGGCATTACGGTCAGCTTAATGACGATAAATCCGGCACCGTCGTTATTGCGGAGGGAGACGTCTCTAGTGCAGTTAGTCAGAAAAAGGCTCGACCGTCAGAAAGCATCTGGTCGCGCTTTAAGTTATGGCGGAACGGTTGACCCAATGGCGGGGGCTGCTTGAAAGTCACCGGAGAAGGAGGGCTCTATAGAGCCCCACGCCGGCAAAGTTCTACGCTGGCGGCTTCCGCCCCATTGTTGCCGCTCAGCCTAAGGTCGAACGCCCAATTTAACCTGCGGGGCTACGGGAGGTGGCCCATCGGAGTGAATGCCTTGTTGGACACGCATTGCTCGAATACGATTATTGAAAAGATGGATCCATGCCTCGTGCTCCTCTTGTAACTTCTCAACGACCTTGAACACAAAGGCGTCGTCAATGGCTTGCACCGCCAGGGTCAGGTCCGCCATTCGGACACAGACTGATGCATTGGACGCCGTAAAAGCATACTCAGTAGATACCTAATTAGAACCACGAACGCGCGGTGCTGCCGCGCAGCGGTAGCAGTTGGACGATTCGGGGAGGGCCGGTAGGCCCACCCCGTGACGTTTTACGAGGTGGGGCGCTTCTAATCCAGCCACTATTAACTCCCACTCAAGCAACTCCCCGCCTAGCGTCAATACAGCGCTGTTGCCATTGAGCGATCTCCTCTGCGTCCCAGGCGATGGACTTGGGGCCGATGGGAATTGGTGCTGGCAAGATGCCTGCCTTCACCTTGCGCCAGATTGTGGCGCGGGACCAGCCGGTGGCCTCGATTACAGCAGGCAAGCGGAGGAATTTTTTGGTCGTGGTCATAAGATTCTCCTTCGATTGATGAACAGCAAACAATGGAGAGTCATGCCGACTCTCCGCGATCATTCCGGCAGCGCCAGGGCTGCCCCTTCTGCATCTCGTCTATTCCATGCGCTGCGCCCCTGATACAAGTGGGCGGTCATCTGCCCAGATAGATGGAAGTGACCTGCTCACGTCCATGCCCCATCTCCACCGAAATCTTCATCCGTGCAGCGTGATCTGCGAGTTTTTGTGAAGCATCCAGCTGTCTGGACGTCGCCCCGCCACAAGCTGGACAAGATCGGCCAGTCAGCTCGTCATAGCGCCGCTGCGCGTACTCATGGCGTAGCCCATGCACACCATGAATGCCAGCCTTGTCGCACTGCGCCCGAAAGCGGTTCAACTGGTCCCGATACCGCAACTGCGCCGGAATCAAGCTGCCTTTGCCCGCTAGCGCCTTAGCCGCTTCCAGCACGGCGCGCTGCTGCATGGTGGCAATCGGCACCTCCCGGTATTTGCCGCCCTTGGTCCAGCTATCCTGAAGCCTCAGGATGTTCCCGCCATCGGCCCATCCCGGCTTGATCTTGATACTCTCTTCCCGCCTCAGTCCGAACGCCGCCTGCAACTGCAAGGACATACGTGTATACGGATCGTTCACGCGGGCCAGCGTGTCGGGGTCCAGCACCTTCGCCTTGGAGATATTGGTGACAAACACCCGCTCCGCGATGCCGTATTCGCCGTTGGTGCGCGCAATGATGTTTTCCTTACCGATCTTCTCGGCCCACCAGCGCAAGGCGCTCATGCGATTCTTGATCGTCCCGGTACTGACGCCATCCTGCTTCCACTTGTCGAGCAGCGCCGCCACATGCTTTGGCTTTAGACTGTCTACGCTCATATGCTGGAAGCCCCGTTCCGCCAGGTCGTTGGCGCACAGGTTTAATAGGCGCTCGCGGTCGGCCTGCGTCGCAAAACTGCCATCCCGGTTGCGGTGACACAATTGCTTGAGCTGGTAGTTCAAGTCGCGCATGGCAAAGTCATCCTTCCGATCATTGGTTTTCACATCGATGCCGCGTGGTGTAATCCTGTCAGGTAAGTGTTTCTGGCCACCCTCACTGCCTCGGCAGAAAAGGTTGAATCAAGGGCCTCGGGACACCACTCCCGTGTATGCGGTTGCTGTTACTGCCTGCCCGCGCCGCATGCGCGTGTGGCACCGCTGCGCGCTCCCGGAGGAAGCTGCCGCAGCGGGGACCAATCACCCAGGGTCCATGGAGTGCACATCGTGCACGGATCGACTTCTATTAATCAGCCCGTAGCGGGCAAAGGACATCGCAGGGCTTGCCTGCGATGCGGGGCGCCTGGCCCCATCACTGAACAACATCACGCGGTGGAATTCCGCTTGCCGCCTGGACCTATGCCGTCGGCGGCGCGTCGTCACTGGCAGCACGCCGCCAGTAACGACGCGCGCACGCAGCCATGGCATGTGACGGCATACATGCCAGCATCGCACTCGCGGTGACGATACTGGCGACTCTGAAGCACATGCGCTGGCGGCAGCCGCGATGGCATCGCATCGCTGGCATTTCTGCTGACGGTGCGGCTTGCGGCAAAGCCATGCTGTGCTTCATACGGTGCGCTACCTCGCGGGGCATGCGAACCAATCGAGGCAGGAGTCTTGCTCCTGTTTGAGGAAGCGCCCATCGGACGCAATCATCCAGGCAATCCGTCTTGCGGACTGTGGGATATGTAGGCGCTGAAGGCAGCGCTTTATCGTGCCGAGATGTGCATGCTTCTGCATGGCCCGGCGATATATCTAGCAGAAACTGCTATGTATCATGGTGGCGGGTAACGACCGCAACGCCTATGCCGCTAAGCATAGGGACATGCTCGAAGCATGCCCTCGTGGGAGCGATTCCCACATAAGAGAGCTTCATTCTATGCCTGATATCGACGTTTGCAAGTGGTTCGTTTCGTCAAGTGCGCTTTTCGTAGTACGCAGAATTGCGACCGGCGCGGGATGGGCCGGTGCTACGGGCATTGACCGGCACCGTTACAGCCCGGACAAAGACTCCGATAGCTAGTCAATATAATTTGTCCTCGGGAGCAGCTTGCTTGATAAGCGCATCCGTGAGGCGCAGTACATACTTAGACATGGTGCCCTCCTGTTCCGCCATCCCGGCTGGATTCGCCGCTCACCAGCGTTAATCTTGGCGTCTGCGGCGGCGCTCCCTTGCCGCTGACGGCATCGATGTAGTCGGCCCAATCCTGCATCATCTTGCGCCGTTCCGCCAGGAACTGCGCCCGGTCATAGGCACTGGCCACCTTGTCCTTCGGCGCATGTGCCAGCTGGCGGTCCACGACTTCATGCCGGTAGCCCAGGCGCTCCTTGATGGTGCTCATGGCCAGCGCCCGGAAGCCATGGCCGGTCATCTTGCCCTTGTATCCCATGCGTCCAAGCGCCACCAGTATCGTGTTATTGCTGATCGGCTTTTCGTGGTCGCGCTGATTCGGGAACAGGTACTTGCTGCGGCCCGTGATCGCGTGCAGTTCGCGCAGCAGCTCCAGCGCCTGGCGCGACAGGCATACGTGATGGTTGGTCATATCCGGATTGACGGTCAGCTTGCCGCGCTTCATGCGCTGCCATGGAATGATCCACTCGCCGCGCTCCAGGTCAATTTCACTCCAGGGCGTTTCAATCAACTCGCTGGTACGCACAAAGCACAGCAGCATCAGCCGCAGCGCAATGCGGGTCGGCGCGAACATACGTGCTTCGTTGCGGTCCAGAATGGCCAGGAACTGCGGTAGCTCGTCGGCGTTGATGGCGGCGAAGTGTCCGGCGCGGACGGTCTTCAGCACATCCTTCATATCGGTGACCAGATTGCGCTCTGTGAATCCGCACTGAATCGCGTAGCTGAAAATTGACGCACATACCGCTCTCTGGCGATGGGCGACCTCGCTTGCGCCGCGCTCCTCGATCTTGCGCAGTGCGGCAATCAAATCGCGGTGCTTTATCTCATCGATCGGCATGCGGCCGATGGCTGGAAAGATGTCCGCTTGCAGGCGCTGGATGGTGTTCTTGGCTGTGCGTTCGCTCCACGTTGGCACTTTGTTGCCGTGCCACTCGCGCGCGATTTTTTCGAACGTGTTGGACGCCTTATCCTTTGCCAGGCGTTTGGCGTCGTCTCGATGCTTGGCGGGGTCGATTCCTTGCAGCAGCAGGCGGCGTGTCGCCAGACGCTTTTCTCGTGCATCCTGCAAGGTAATTTCCGGGTAAGGGCCGAACGTCAGCGTATTCTCTTTGCCGTTGGCCTGCCGGAACTTGAAACGCCAGATGCGGGAACCGGTTGGCGCGACGACGAGGTACATGCCGTCACCATCGAACATTTTGTATGGCCGCTCGCGTGGCTTGGCGTTGCGGATGAGTATATCTGTCAGCGGAGCAATGATCTTTGGCATGGCAAACCTCCTGCGCGGCATGCTGTAAAGATCAATATAGTCGTTTTTTTGAATTTTTGGGGCAAGCGGCAATGGCTGAGTGCGAGGTGCCCCCAAACTTGCGCCTACTTGAGGTTGATGTCTTGGGACGCTGTGCAACGTCCAGAAACGAAAAAACCGCTTAGAATCAAGGCTCTAAGCGGTTTTTGAGGGACTTCCTGAGACGTCCTGATCTTACTTAATTACTATCCGTGGCGGAGAGAGGGGGATTCGAACCCCCGATAGGCTATGAACCTATACACGCTTTCCAGGCGTGCGACTTCAACCACTCATCCACCTCTCCTGCAGGCAATGTGTCTTACTTACATTGCGTACTATTTCTCGCTTGTCGCGAAGCCGCAGATTATAGCAAAGAATCTACGGACTGCCAAAGTTATTTACCGTGGGGTAAAAGTTGCGCTTCTACAGTAACCTAGTAAAGGCTGGGGTCGGACCCGGCGGGTCCGACCCCGGATGTTGGTTTGGGTTTTGGCTACCCAAGCAACATCAGGACGCTTCCTTCAACTGATCCAAGATGGCCGGGTTTTCCAGGGTCGACACATCCTGCGTAATCGTCTCGCCCTTGGCCAGCACGCGCAGCAGGCGGCGCATGATTTTGCCGGAGCGGGTTTTGGGCAGGTTGTCGCCGAAACGGATTTCCTTCGGTTTCGCGATCGGGCCAATTTCCTTGCCGACCCAGTTGCGCAGCTCCAGGGCCAGCTTCTTGGCTTCCTCGCCGGTCGGGCGCGCTTGCTTGAGCACCACGAAGGCGCAGATCGATTCGCCTGTCGTGTCGTCCGGACGGCCCACCACGGCGGCTTCGGCCACCAGCGGGTTGGCGACCAGGGCCGATTCGATTTCCATCGTGCCCATGCGGTGGCCCGACACGTTCAAGACGTCATCGATGCGGCCCGTGATCGTGAAGTAGCCGGTGTCCTTGTTGCGGATGGCGCCGTCGCCTGCCAGGTACATCTTGCCGCCCAGCTCTTCCGGGAAATAGCTGGACTTGAAACGCTCCGGGTTGTTCCAGATCGTGCGGATCATCGATGGCCATGGGCGCTTCACGACCAGAATGCCGCCCTGGCCGTTCGGCACATCCTGGCCCGCTTCGTCGACGATGGCGGCCATGATGCCGGGCAATGGCAGGGTGCAGGAACCGGGGACCATCGGCGTCGCGCCAGGCAGCGGGGTGATCATGTGGCCGCCCGTTTCCGTTTGCCAGAAGGTATCGACGATCGGGCATTTCTCGCCGCCGATGTTTTTGTAGTACCACATCCACGCTTCCGGATTGATCGGTTCGCCGACCGTGCCCAGCAGGCGCAAGCTCGTCAGGTCGTAGTTGCCTGGATGGACTTTCGGGTCCACGTCGGCCGCCTTGATCAGCGAACGGATGGCCGTGGGGGCTGTGTAGAAAATGCTGACGTTGTGTTTTTTGATGGTTTCCCAGAAACGGCCCGCGTTCGGGTAGGTCGGGATGCCTTCGAACACCACTTGCGTGGCGCCCACGGCCATCGGGCCATACGCGATGTAGCTGTGGCCCGTCACCCAGCCGATGTCGGCCGTGCACCAAAACACGTCGTCGGGCTTGATGTCGAAGCTCCACTTCATCGTCAGCGCGGCCCACAGCAGGTAGCCGCCGCTCGAATGCTGCACGCCCTTCGGCGTGCCCGTCGAACCGGAAGTGTAGAGAATAAACAATGGATGCTCGGCATCGACCCATTCCGGTTCGCATTGCGCGCTCTGGCCTTCGACCAGCTCGTGCAACCACGTGTCGCGGCCGGCCACCATCGGCAGGTCGCTGCCCGTGCGCTTATACACAATGACGTTTTTGACGCAGTCGCAGCCGCCCAGCGCCAGCGCTTCGTCGACGATGGATTTCAATGGCAGCTTCTTGCCGCCGCGCAATTGCTCATCGCCCGTGATGACGGCCACGGCGCCTGCGTCGATGATGCGTTCCTGCAAGGATTTGGCCGAGAAGCCGCCGAAGACGACGGAGTGGGTGGCGCCGATGCGCGCGCACGCTTGCATGGCGGCCACGCCTTCGACGGACATCGACATATAGATGATGACGCGGTCGCCCTTGGCGATACCCTTGGATTTCAGGCCGTTGGCGAACTTGCAGACTTTTTCGTGCAGTTCTTTATAGCTTGCCTTGGTGACGGTGCCGTCGTCCGCTTCGAAGATGATGGCCGTCTTGTCGCCCAGGCCATTTTCGATGTTGCGGTCCAGGCAGTTGTACGACACGTTCAACTGGCCGTCTTCGAACCATTTGTAGAATGGGGCGTTGTCTTCGTTCAGGGTGCGGGTGAACGGCTTTTTCCAGCTCAGGTTCTCGCGCGCCAGTTTGGCCCAGAAGCCTTCGTAGTCGCGTTCGGCCTCGGCCACCATGGCGCGGTAAGCGTCCATGCCGGAAATCGTTGCCTGTGCGGCAAATGCTGCCGACGGGTCAAATACGCGTGACTCTTCTGGTCCCTGCTGCTGTGTGCCCTGCCCTTGGTTCTCTGTAGCGCTCATGCTTGTCTCCAGTGTAGTAATTGTTTGCTAACACGATAGGCCCCATGTCTTACGGACGCCTTACATGTCGCGTTTATGCAGCGTTTACCCCTATCAAGGCTAACCATAAGCGCCTTCAGCAATAGGAGTCAAGGGGACGCCGTACAGTATTTTCGCTGGGAAAATGCGCGGTGCACCGAAGGTTCAATACCACTTTGTGTTTCATCAAACCTAATAATCAGAAGCAAGGCCATGCGCAGTAATCAACAGCAAGTGTAAAATGTCGGGCATGCCAAAAATTGGTATTTACTCCCCCAGGAAACCCCACATGATCGACCACCTACCACCGACTACCAAGCATACCAAGCTGCATCCGCTGTCCGCCTTCATCTTCATGTCGCGCTGGCTGCAGTTGCCGCTGTACCTGGGCCTGATCCTCGCACAATGCGTGTATGTATTTCATTTCTGGGTGGAATTATCCGACCTGATCGGCGCCGTGTTCGGCAATGATGCGGCCCTGCAGCATGTCCTGACGGCCGTTGCCGTACCGGGCGGCACCCTGCCGACCAAGCTCAACGAAGCGACCATCATGCTGGTGGTATTAGGCCTGATCGATGTGGTGATGATTTCGAACCTGCTGATCATGGTCATTATCGGCGGCTACGAAACCTTCGTTTCGCGCATGCACCTCGATGACCACCCAGACCAGCCGGAATGGTTGTCGCACGTCAATGCTTCCGTGCTGAAGACGAAATTGGCGATGGCCATCATCGGCATCTCGTCCATCCACCTGCTGAAGACCTTTATCAACGCCAACTCGTACAAGATCGAAGTGATCATCGCGCAAACGGTGATCCACATGGTCTTCATCCTGTCGGCGATGGCGATTGCCTACACGGACCGCATCATGACGGTGACCCAGAACCAAGCCAGGGCGCCCCACTAAGTTCCTGCGCTCCTATACTGATTAGCAAACAGCATCAAAGTCCTACCCTTCTTATCCACCGCGAGAACACCATGACTGTCATAAAGCAAGAAGACCTGATCGAATCCGTCGCCGCAGCGTTGCAGTACATTAGCTACTACCACCCTGCTGATTACATCGAGCACCTGGCGCGCGCCTACGCGGCCGAGCAAAGCCCGGCGGCAAAAGATGCGATCGCGCAAATCCTGACCAACTCGCGCATGTGCGCGGAAGGCAAGCGTCCTATTTGCCAGGACACAGGTATCGTCAACGTCTTCCTGAAAATCGGCATGGGCGTGCGCTTCGAAGGCTTCTCCGGCACCGTCACCGACGCCGTCAACGAAGGCGTGCGCCGCGCGTACAACTTCGACGACAACAAGCTGCGCGCCTCCATCGTGGCCGACCCGCATTTCGACCGCAAGAACACCAAGGACAACACGCCAGCCGTCGTGCACATGGAACTGGTCGAAGGCAATACCGTCGACGTGAAAGTGGCTGCCAAGGGCGGCGGCTCGGAAAACAAATCCAAGATGATCATGATGAACCCGTCCGACTCGCTGGTGGACTGGGTCATGAAGACCGTGCCGACCATGGGCGCCGGCTGGTGCCCGCCTGGCATGCTGGGCATCGGCATCGGCGGCACGGCCGAAAAAGCCATGCTGATGGCAAAAGAAGTGTTGATGGAAGACATCGACATGTTTGAGCTGAAACAACGCGGCCCACAGAACAAGCTGGAAGAACTGCGTATCGAGCTGTGCGACAAGATCAACTCGCTGGGCATCGGCGCGCAGGGCCTGGGCGGCTTGACGACCGTGCTCGACGTGAAAATCATGATGCACCCGACGCACGCCGCGTCGAAGCCCGTCGCCATGATCCCGAACTGCGCCGCCACGCGCCACGGCCACTTCGTGCTGGACGGCTCGGGTCCTGCCTACATGACGCCGCCATCGCTGTCGTCGTGGCCGGAAGTGCACTGGACGCCGGACACGGAAAAGTCCAAGCGCGTCGACCTGAACACCCTGACGAAAGAAGAAGTCGCTTCGTGGACGCCGGGCCAGACCTTGCTGCTGAACGGCAAGATGCTGACGGGCCGCGACGCCGCGCACAAGCGCATCCAGGACATGCTGGCCAAGGGCGAAGAATTGCCGGTCGACTTCAAGAACCGCGTGATCTACTACGTCGGCCCGGTCGACCCGGTACGCGACGAAGCCGTCGGCCCGGCCGGTCCGACGACCGCCACGCGCATGGACAAATTCACCGACATGATGCTGGAAAAAACGGGCCTGATCGCCATGATCGGCAAGGCCGAGCGTGGCCCCATCGCCATCGAATCGATCCAGAAGCACCAGTCGGCCTATCTGATGGCCGTGGGCGGCGCCGCCTACCTGGTGTCGAAAGCCATCAAGCACGCCAAGGTGCTGGGCTTTGCCGACATGGGCATGGAAGCGATCTACGAATTCGACGTGGTCGACATGCCGGTCACGGTGGCCGTGGACGCGAAAGGCACCTCGGTACACAACACGGGGCCGAAGGAATGGCAGGCGAAGATCGAGCAACTCAATAGCGTGAGCAAGATTCCCGTGACGGTTGCTTAAACAAGCTCTACCATTAACGCCGCGCAGCAATCAGCGCGGCGTTTTTTTATCTACTCCGGTTTCCCATGACTTCTATTGCAAGCAATGCCCACCCTGACGCGCCCATCGGCATTTTTGACTCCGGCGTGGGCGGCCTGTCGGTGCTGCGCCATATCCGCGCGCAGCTGCCGCAGGAAGACCTGATTTACTTTGCCGATTCCGGCCATGCGCCGTATGGCGACAAGACGGAGCAGCAAGTGATCGACCGTTCACTGGCAGTGGCCAGCTACCTGCTGCTGCAGGGCGCGAAAGCACTGGTCGTCGCCTGCAACACGGCCACTATTGCCGCCATCAAGGCGCTGCGCGCGCGCTACCCGGACCTGCCCATCGTCGGCGTCGAACCTGGCCTGAAACCGGCAGCCGCCATCAGCCGCAACGGCAAGATCGGCGTGCTGGCCACCGAGCGCACCTTGCGCGGCGACAAGCTGCTGGCCTTGCGCGAACAGGTGAGCAACGCGACGGGCGCCACGTTCATCTTGCAGCCCTGCGTCGGCCTGGTCGAACGCATCGAACAGTCCGCGATGGGCAGCGACCCGCTCGACGCCACCAGCGCCATGCTCGACCGCTATATCGCGCCCCTGTTGGCGCAAGGCGTCGATACCCTCGTGCTCGGCTGCACCCATTACCCTTTCGTGCAGGACGCCATCGCACGTACGGTACGCGCACATACGCAAGAACAGATTACCCTGGTCGACACCGGGGAAGCCGTGGCGCGCCAGCTGGCCCGCTTGCTCGACGCTGCCAACCTGCGCCGTACCAGCAACGACGCGCCACAGCTGCAGGGCTACACGACGGCCAAGGTCGAAGCCCTGGCGCAAGCCTTCGCCGGTTTGCTGGACTTGCAACCGCCCGTCGAACACCTGTCCGTATGAGGGAAAACAGACGTTTTCATGCAATCTTTCGATTCTTTAAAAAAGACTGCATTTAGATTTGCCACTTTGCCGAGTTCTTTGTATAATTCGGCACCTGTTCAGCAAAACAGCTAAACAGGTAAGTAAGACAGTGGTGGCTGTAGCTCAGTTGGTAGAGTCCAGGATTGTGATTCCTGTTGTCGTGGGTTCGAGCCCCATCAGCCACCCCACAGAATAAAGAAGAGCCCGGTTTTCGAACCGGGCTTTTTCTATTCCAGCGCCGCTTTTATTTCTTCAGCGATACCCGCCCCGGTATCGCTTCCTGTAAAAAATTCATTAGTGCAAATTTGACCATCGCCCTACTCTGGGGTGCGGCCTGGACCGCCCCATAAAAACAGTACGGAGACAACGATGAAGCAAATCCTGGCAGCACTGTGCCTGATGTTCTGCGCCCATGCGCAAGCGATCAACCTGACGGGCGTGCCCAACGCGCACGACCCCGGCACTCTCACGCGCGACGGCGACACGTATTTCAATTTCACGACGGGCGACGGCATCTGGTATTCCACCTCGACGGACCTGCTGAAATGGTCAGCCGGCCCCGCGCCCGTGTTCAGTACGCCGCCGGCCTGGATCGCCAATAAAATCCCCAACTTCAGCGGCTCGTACTGGGCGCCGGACGTGATCCACATGAACGGCTACTATTATCTGTATTACTCGGTCTCCACCTTCGGCACGTCCGTGTCGGCCATCGGCGTGGCCCGTTCCGCCTCGCTGAAAAATCCCAGCTGGACGGACTTGGGCATCGTCGTGCAATCGTATGGGGGCGGCGCGGAAATCAATGCCATCGACCCGGCCCTGTTCCGCGATTATGACGGCAAGGTCTACATGTCGTATGGCTCGTTTTTCGGCGGCATCGGCGTGACGGAAATCAACCAGACCACGGGCAAGACGAGCGGCAACGTGACGACCATCCTCGGTGGCGGCGGCAAGGATATCGAAGCGCCCTACATCACGCGCGATGGCGAGTATTACTATCTGTTCGCCAACCGCGGCAAATGCTGCCAGGGCGCCGCCAGCACGTATTACGTGGAAGTGCAGCGCGCCAGCAGCGTGACGGGGCCGTACAGCGGCACGCGCACGGTGCTGCCCAACCTCGACGGCAAGTACAAGGGCCCGGGCCATATCGGCGTACTCAAGCAGGATGGCTGCAACTACACGTCGATCCACTACTACGACGTCAACGACAATGGCGCGGCCAAGCTCGATATTTTAAAGATGACGTATGAGGGCGGCTGGCCCAGCCTGACGCGCAATTTCTCCATCGCCAGCTGCGGCGGCATCTCGGATGGTCCCACGGTACTGCGCTCGCGCCTGAGCGGCAAGGCGCTGGCCGTGGCGGGCGCCGGCACGGCGAATGGCGCACTGGTGCAGCAGCAAACGTATACGGGAGCAAAACACCAGCAATGGTATGTGGTGGGACACGGCGATGGCTACTACAGCCTGATCAATGCGAACAGCCTGCTGGGTCTGGACGACTACAACAACTCGACCACGGCCGGCACGAATATCGCGCAATGGAGCTACTGGGGCGGACTGGGCCAGCAATGGCGCTTCGCCAGCCCCGCTGCCGGCTACCAGACGATCAGCAACCGCTACAGCAACCTGACCCTGGACGTCTTAAATCTGAGCACGGCGGAAAACGCGCAGATCATCCAGTGGAATCTGACCAATGCAAACAATCAGCAGTGGTCGCTGAGCCGGCCGTAGGTCAGCGAACTACCCCGCCAGCACCGACTGCACCGTCGTCGCCAGGTCTTCCAGGCGCACGGGTTTGACGAGGAAGTGGCGGAAGCCGACGGCCAGCGCGTCGTCCATGTACATGGGCAGGCTGTGGCCGGTGACGGCGATCAGCACGGCGTTGGCCGTCTCGGGATTGTGGTGCAGGCGGCGGCCGATTTCGATGCCGCTGATGCCGGGCATTTCGATGTCGAGGTAGACGGCGTCGGGCACGCACAGCTTGACTTGCTCGACGGCCATCTGCCAGTTGCGTACTACCACCGCATGGTGGCCCAGCGCTTCGAGCAGCATGGCCAGCGATTCGCCCACTTCCTGGTTGTCGTCGACCACAAGCAGATTCAATTTGCGCGCAGCACTTGCCGGCTGGTCGCCCTGGCGGCGCTCCACGGAGGAAATGCCTGGTGTCGTTTCAGTTGTCTGGCTCATTGTACGTTCACGTCTGACGGCTGCAAAAGCGGGAGTATACAAGAAGCGCCCGCAATGCCTCCGCACCCGAGCAATGGTGCCAAGCGGCAATCCAAACCGCCCACCGTACCGCGCCAGCAACACTTCCCCATCACACAGGCAGGCATATAGCCACTACGCAACATTCGCAATTGACGGATAAAATGAGAATCATTATCATTCTTATCCCCTTGCGCCGGATGTCCACGCCACGATGTTGTCGCGCCGCCCGATTGCCCGCGCAAACATTGTCACTACGGAGATCCATGCATGGCCGCCACATTTTCCACACTGCCCTTTTCGCTGCGCCCGTGCGCGCTGGCCATCGCCCTCGCTTGCCTGAACGCGCCCATCGCCGCGCAGGCACAGCAAGCCAATACGGCCGATAACGCCGGCCCCATCCTGGAATCGATCCAGGTCAGCAGCAACCTGCTGGGCACCAGCATGGCCGCCAGCACGAAGAATTTCGCGGGCGCCCGCACCGTGGTGCAAAAGGACGACATCGAGAACTCGGGCGCAACCAGCCTCAGCGACGTAATGCGCCGCATTCCCGGTGTGCAGATCAGCGACAACTCGGGCAGCGCCGGCAGCGCCATCTCCCTGAATATCGGCGTGCGCGGCCTGGCCGGGCGCTATTCGCCGCGTAGCACAGTCTTGCTGGACGGCATCCCGATGTCGGTGGCGCCGTATGGCCAGCCGCAACTGTCTTTCGCGCCCGTCAGCCTGGCCAATGTCGAGACGGTCGACGTGGTGCGCGGCGGCGGCGCCGTGCGCTTCGGCCCGCAAAACGTGGGCGGCATCATCAACTTCAAGACGCGCCGTGTGCCCACCACGCCAGGCATCACGGGCGACGCCACCGTGCGCTACAACTCGTACAGCGAAGTGGGCCACAACACGCAGGCCAGCGTCTTTGCCGGCACCCAGCTCGACAGCGGCCTGGGACTGGCCGTGCTGTATTCGGGCATTCGCGGCAGCGACTGGCGCGTGGGCAGCGATGAAAAGGTCAACGACTTCGCCCTGAAATTCCGCTACGACCTGAGCCCAAGCGCCGAGGTGTACGGCAAACTGTCCTATTACGACGTGACGTCGCGCACGCCGGGCGGCCTGACCGCCGCGCAATACAAAGCCGACCCGTTCCAGAACACGCGCCCGACCGACTTCTGGAGCGGCGAGCGCAAGGCCTTCGACATCGGCTACCTGAATGCCATGTCGAACACGCAGGAATTCGAGGTGCGCGCCTATTACAACAAGAGCTCGCGCGAAAGTACCCTGATCAATGCGAACCGCACCGGCCTGGGCCGTCAGCCGCGCAACTATGAAACGACGGCCATCGAGCCGCGCTACACGCAGCGCTTTACGACCGGCAAGGTATCGCAGGACGTCACCGTCGGCTACCGCTACCTGGCCGAGCGGGCTGACGAAAGCATCTACAACGTCGTCATCGCCACCGGCGTGCAACAAAAGCCGACGCGCTTCGCCGACAACTCGACCGATGCGCAAGCCGTGTATATCGACGACAAGATCGCCATCGACGCGTGGCGCATCACGCCGGGCGTGCGCTACGAGCACATCAAGACGGAACGCTTCAACCACTTGCCGACTGACCAGAAGATCGATCTGCTCAATAACAAGGCCCTGCCCTCGCTGAACGTGGCCTACTTGCTCAACAACAACGTGACCCTGTTCGGCAACTACAACAGCTCGTTTGGCGCCGTGCAAAATACGCAGCTCAATGCGCAATCGAACAAGAACCCGTTGCAGCCGGAGCTGGCGAAAACGGCCGAGCTGGGCGCGCGCTGGAAGAGCGGCCAGCTGTCGGCCGAAGCAACCTTGTTCAACATCAAGTTCGACAACCAGATCCAGTCCATCGGCAGCGGCGAGAACGTCGTCTTCTACAACGTGGGCGCCACGCACCACCGGGGCCTGGAATCGGCCGTCGACTACCACTTCGACAAGTCCGGCCCGCTGGCTGGCTTGAATGCCTACGCCACCTACACCTATACCAAGGCTACCCTGCAGGATGGCGTGAACGCGGGCAACGACGTGCCCTTCTATTCGCGTACCACGGACACCATCGGCGCCCACTACCAGCTGGGCGCCTGGGGCTTCGACCTGTCGAGCAGCCACCAGAGCCGCCAGTTCGCCGACGAAGCCAACACCGTGGCGGAAAACGCGGCCGGCAGCGTGGGCGTGATTCCCGGCTTCCGTACCTGGAACACGCAAGTGAAATGGAAAGTACCGGGCCAGAGTGGCCTGGAGCTGGTTGCCGGCGTCAACAACCTCGCCGACAAGCGCTACTTCACGCGCACCTCGGACGGCAATCTGGGCAAGCTGGTGGGCGCGCCGCGCATGGTTTACCTGCAAGGCCGCCTGACCTTCTGATGCCCGTGCGCAGCTGAGCCCGTCGCAGCGCAGCAGACGTACAAATGCCGCCCGGCCACATGGCCCGGCGGCATTTTTCATGAAAAAAATGGGTGCATTACATCAAGGAATGTTGCCCAAAAGAATTAAACTAGCGCTACAATAGCGGGGTATCAAGCAATGCCAAGCATCGCTCCGCCAGGGCCCCTACCCCGCCCTGATCATCAGCACGCATTTATTGAACAGGAAGGCTGGCACCGCCGGGCCCGATCGCGCTCCCGGCACGGCCACCACACACGCACCATGTCCGCAGAAAAAACCATTACCGAAACAAGTTCCTACGGCAAGGAAACGCCCGTGGGACGTCCCGACATCGATGGCCGCGCCGGTATTTTCGTGCCCACGGCGGAATTCGACATCAGCAACAACACCACCATCCGCAAGGGCGCGGGCATTGTCGGCTTCGGCAATCTCGACGGCACGCTGACCGTGTATTTCGAAGCGAACCGCTTCGACGAAAGCAATCTGCACAAGTGGGAACACAAGGCGCGCAAGGCATATGACCGCATGGTCATGGGCGCGCCCACGGTGTCGAAAGCAAAAATCGATGCGCGCATGCTGGAACAGGTGGGCATCATCGATGGCATGGGCATCAATCTCAAGCACCCGGAACGCCTGACGCACTGGCTGACGATTTCGAACGTGCCGGACACGGCGCCGGAAGAGCCGGTAGTGCGCTGGAAAAACCGCTAAGCGGCTGGAAAGCGAGGCGGGGCGCTAGGCGCGAGGTGTTGTCCTACATCGTGGCGGACATTCATCCGATGCCCAAAGGCATCAACTCATCCTATGATGAAAGCCTGACAACACACCTCATTCCACTCAGGAGTACGACATGTCCCGCCTCATCCCGATCAGCTTTGGCGCCTTGCAAATAGGTCTGGCAGCGGCGGCGATGTACATCCTGTGCTCGGCGGACGTGCTGCACCAGACGGCCGTGTATTTCCACTAATAAAATGAAAAAGCCGGGCAAGCAATGCTTGTCCGGCTTTGTCCTGCCTACGACCGCAATAGACTAGCGGCGGCCGTGGTAGCGGCCATGCCCGCCCCAGCCGCCGCGGTGTCCACCGTAGCGCCCAAAGCCAAACATGAAGTCCAGCCCGATTGTCACGGGCGGATTGTAATAATACGGTTGCGGTGCGTACACGGGCGCCGGCACATACACGGGCTGCTGAACGTAGACAGGCTGTTGCTGCACATACACGGGCTCATTCGTATATTCCACGCGCGGCGCGCTCATCACGCGGCCCGACTGCACCGGCTCGGACGAGACCGTATGCCATTCATAGGGATTGTAGGCCCCCTGCGGCGCGCGCGAACCGTAATACGCAGGACCGGGGGGCGCCACGGCGCAGCCACCCAAGGCGGCCAGCGAAATTACTGCCAACAGGGTTTTCATCGCAATTCTCCTAATGTGTACTACTTAATTAAGCACTATAAGAAATTACGCGGAGCTTTGCTGCGCTTTTACCGATTGTTACACCCCGACGCACGCCGCAACATGAAATGTGGCAATCGCGCCACAAGCGGCCTACATCGCATGTTTCCTCAAATAAATGGAATCGCGCACGTGTCGATGGCCTTGCCGGCCGCATCGTAGCGCTGCACGCACACCTGGTAGCGCACGCCATAGTCGAGCTCGACCTGCTCGACCTTGCCATACTTCAATTTCCAGCTGGGCTGTACCTGTTGCCGCCCTTCCAGCGCGGCCACATTCTGGGGAATCGCCATCGCCGTTTGCGTCTCGCCCTGGCGCGCATCCTGGCGCCGCGCCACGTCGATCGATACATTCACGGCCAGGCCGACGCCGCCGTCCGCATAGCTGAGCGTGGGCGCGCCGCGCTGCGCCCGCATCACGCCCCAGGCGCAAGGCTTGCCGCCGGCCTCGCATTGCTTCAGCTGCGCCAGCGGGAAATACTCAGGAGCAATCTTGCCATTCTTGATGGGCCAGCTCGTGCGCACGCCGTCGCGCTTGCCCGTCAGGGGATTGTCCCAGCTCAGGCTATTGACGACGGCCACGGTCTGCCCCGCCTGCAAGCCCACGGGCGTGCCCAGCGATGCGCAGGCGGAAAGCAGCAAACCGGCGGCGGCCAGGGAGGAAAGTGTCAGGATGCGCTGCATGATAGGCCTCTTGTGGTGGGAGATCCCGAAGATATGTTTCGAGGGTAACAGAATCGGCGGCAACAGTGCCGTTGGCTGACGCACATAACAGTACGGGCGGCACCCTTGCAGGCGCCGCCCGTAGCGGATACGGCCATGCCGGGAGCCTGGCTCCCGGCGATACGTGGATCAGTCCAGCTTCCAGGCGTAATCGACCTTGGTCCAGGTTTGCGCCGCGGCGCCATCCTTGGTGCCCGGCTTGAACTTGCATGCGGACAGGGCCTTGATGGCGGCCTTGTCCAGGTTCTTGAAGCCGCTGCTCTTCTCGACTTTCGAATCGGCAACGCTACCATCGGCATTGACCAGGAAGGACATCGACACGGTGCCCTGCTCTTCGTTCATCAGCGAGGCTTTCGGATAGTCGGCCTTGCAGTTCTTGGCATCGAACGACGCCGGCACCTCGGCCGCGAAGGCGGCGGAAGAAACGGACACCAGCAAGGCTGCTGCAACACTCATCAAACGCTTATTCTCAAACATGTGCTTCCCCATGATTATTATCAAATACGGTAGTTACCATTTCCTGTGCGCTGTTGGCCGCGCTTAAAACTCTTCCCACTCGTCATTGCTGCCCGCGCCTGCCGCCTTGCGTGGCGCTGGAGCCACGGGAGCGGCCGCTTCCGTCTTGCGCGTCAGCGACTTCACCGGGCGCAATGCCGGTGCCGGCTTGCGCACGGCCATTGGTGCGGCGGCCACGGGGGCCGGCACATACGCTGCCGGTTTCTCTTCGCCTTCGACCAGTTTGAAGATGCTGACCACGTGGGCCAGTTCGGCCGCCTGGTCCTGCAAGCTTTGCGCCGCGGCGGCTGCCTGCTCCACCAGGGCCGCATTTTGCTGCGTCATGCCATCCATCTCGATGATCGACAAGTTGACCTGTTCGATGCCGGCGCTTTGTTCCTGGCTGGCACTGGCGATCTCGCTCATGATGTCGGTCACGCGGCGCACGCTGTCGACCACTTCACCCATCGTTACGCCAGCCTGGCCGACCAGACGCGTACCGCGTTCCGTCTTCTCGGCCGAATCGTCGATGAGGATCTTGATTTCCTTCGCGGCGCCGGCGGAACGCTGGGCCAGGTTGCGCACTTCCGACGCCACCACGGCAAAACCGCGGCCTTGCTCGCCGGCACGTGCCGCTTCCACGGCAGCATTCAGCGCCAGGATATTGGTCTGGAAGGCGATGCCATCGATCACGCCGATGATGTCGACAATCTTCTTCGCCGACTCGTTGATCGAGCTCATGGTGTCAACCACTTGCGACACCACGGAACCGCCCTTGATGGCGACATCCGAAGCGGTGGCGGCCAGCTTGTTGGCTTCGCGCGCATTGTCCGCATTCTGTTTCACGGTCGAGGTCAACTCTTCCATGGCCGACGCCGTTTTTTCCAGCGCGCTGGCTTGCATTTCCGTGCGCGACGACAGATCGATATTGCCATCGGCAATTTCACGCGAGGCCGTGCCGATGGTTTCCGTACCGACGCGCACCTGGCCGACGATGCCCACCAGGCTGTTGCGCATCTCCTTCATTTCCGCCAGCAGGCTGGACGTATCGGAAGGCTGCGTGTGGATGCCGATCGACAGGTCGCCATTGGCGATGCTGCCGGCAATCGATGCCGTGTAGTCAGGTTCGCCGCCCAGTTGTTTCAGCAGGCCGCGGGTAATCACCAGTGCTGCCGCCACGCCCATCGCCACGGCCAGTACGCCGAGAATGATCATGAACAGGCGCGCGCTGTCGAAGGCCTTGCGGGCATCCGATTGCATCTGCTCGTTGAGCTTGTCTTCCAGCACGGCCAGCTGCTCCAGCGCTTCCATCCATTTTTTCTGTACCGGACGGATTTCCTTGATCATCACGCGCGTGGCGCCTTCCGCATCGTTGGCCATCCACAATGCGGATGCCTTGGCGATGGCCGGCATGGCGGCCGCTTCGTATTCCTTGATCGAGGTCAGCAGGGCTTTTTCTTCAGGAGTGGACTCGACGGCGAATTTCTCTTCGAGCTTCTTCTGCGTTTCCTGATAGGTGCTCGTCTGCGTCTTGATACGCGCCATCTCCGGCTCCATATCGCCCGCGTCGGTCATCAGGGTCAGGATGCGCAGCGAGGTGATGCGGTCGCTGACGTTGCCACGCATGTCGATCACGAGGCGGGTGACGACGTTGTTGACATTGATCACGTGATCGAGACGCTCCTGGATTTGCGCCATGCGCGCGATGCCGAGGACGGTCACGGCCACCAGCAGAACCAGTACCAGGGCGAAACCCAGGCCCAGGCGGGTACCAACCTTCATTTTTGCTAAATTCATTTCGGCTCTTCGTAAATGAAACTATTGATAAGGATTTTTGCCCGGCACGACAAGACGAAGGCTGCGCAACACCGGTGTCCGCCCTTACCCATTGGTATGCTGGCGGTATCCGGCCGCACGCAGCCCGGGGTACTTCCTGGTCTTTCAGCAGCCCTGGAAACGCCAGTGACTGCGAATGCAAACTTGCTCCGCACGCTGAATTTTTGACACCGTTGATGTGAGATCAACATCAAACATTCATATGAGAAATATTTGTCTATAATCAATTATAGGTGTAAATTTTGCCTCAAAGCAAGCAATATGTACCCGAATAAATGGCTGATTAACTTTCTTCGGGGAAATGGCAACAACGCCGTTTCTTGCCTCTTAGAAATGCCCCACGACAGTGCGGGCATGCGCCGAAACAGCGCATTTACAACACATGGCGTAGCCATATTGCATCGTTTTGGGAGAGGTACTCAGAGGAAGGGGAAGTGCGGACAATACCAGTGCGCAGCGGCACCGGTATAGACAAGTTGGCTCAGCTGTCCCAGCTGCAATGCATCACATAGGTGTGGCACTCTGTGCCGAAGACAAAGACGCTCCAGATGGCGCCCAATTGGCTGGCCAGGCTGCGCTGGCCAGACGATACCAGTTGATACCAGCGGGGTTCGCTGCCCAGCAGTTCGGCCAATTCGCGCTCGAAACCGTCATATAAACGTGCGTCGAGCGGCTGGCGGTCCGCCTCGCTCGTCGGATGGAGGCGCTCGAGCAGCCACTGGCGCGGCGTGCACAAGACGCCGCTGCACACGACCGTTTCGAGCGGCTGCAGGCGCAAGCCGTCGGGCGTCACATCCAGCGCGCGGCACAAGGCATCGAACGATGCCTGCGGCGCGGCGGGTCCCAGATACGTGCAGAGCAAGTCGCTGCCGTCATCCTTGAGCGCGCTGACGGCTTGCAGGTAGCCGTCGATGTGGCGCGCATGGCCGTGGAAATCGCCCATTACGCAGGCAGCGACAAGCGCGCCGCCGCTTCCAGCAGCAACTGCGGGTCGCCCGAGGCCAGCTTCTTGGAATCGGACAGGGTCTGACGGAAGCCGCGCGCGCCGGGCAGGTTTTGCATCAGGCCCAGCATGTGGCGCGTGACGCTGTTCAGTTTTAATCTCCCCGCTTCTTTTTCCAGCTGTGCGCTGATATACGGAATCATCGCTTCGAGCACTTGTTCGCGCGTTCTGACAGGCGACTCGTCGCCGTAATAGCGCTGGTCGAACTGCGCCATCACGTACGGATTGTGATACGCCTCGCGGCCCAGCATCACGCCGTCCAGGTGCTGCAAGTGCAGGTCGATTTCATCGAGCGTCTTGATGCCGCCATTGATGATGAATTCGAACTGGGGAAAGTCGCGCTTCAGGCGGTAGGCATAATCGTATTTCAGGGGCGGCACTTCGCGGTTTTCCTTCGGGCTCAGGCCTTTCAGGATGGCATTGCGCGCATGCACGATAAACGTCTTGCAGCCGGCGTCGGCCACGGTGCCGACGAAGTCGCGCACGAAGTCGTACGACTCGCTGTCATCGATGCCGATGCGGTGCTTCACCGTGACGTCAATGTCGACCACGTCGCGCATGGCTTTCACGCAGTCGGCCACCAGTTGCGGTTCGGCCATCAGGCAGGCGCCGAATGCGCCCTTTTGCACGCGCTCGGACGGACAGCCGCAGTTCAGGTTGACCTCGTCGTAACCCCATTGCTGGCCCAGTTTGGCGCTCGTGGCCAGGTCCCTCGGATCGCTGCCGCCCAGCTGCAGCGCCACAGGATGTTCCTCCTCATTGAAGCGCAAATGGCGCTCCACGTCGCCATAGACCAGCGCGCCGGTCGTCACCATCTCGGTGTACAGCCAGGTGTGGCGCGTGATTTCGCGGTGGAACTTGCGGCAATGGCGGTCGGTCCAGTCCATCATGGGGGCGACAGACAGGCGGCGGGAAGGCAAAGAAGAGGAAGTCATGGTGTCTACAAAAAACAGGAGCTGCAAATGACAAACCCGCTGCGCGCCTCACCGGTGAAGGAAAGGCGGAGCAACGGGCTTGAGCGCGGCATGGCCCGCAGGCCATGCTCTACAACAGATTACGAATCACGCGACGCTTTTTTACGCTCGTGCTCTTTCAGGAAGCGCTTGCGCAGACGGATCGATTTAGGCGTGATTTCCACCAGTTCGTCGTCCTCGATGAATTCGACTGCGTATTCCAGCGACATCTGAATTGGTGGTACCAGGCGCACCGCTTCGTCGGTACCCGACGAACGCACGTTGGTCAGCTGCTTGCCCTTGATCGGGTTGACGACCAGGTCGTTGTCGCGCGAGTGGATACCGATGACCATGCCTTCGTAGACTGGGTCATTGTGCGACACGAACATGCGGCCGCGGTCTTGCAGTTTCCAGATAGCGTAGGCAACAGCAGCGCCGTCATCTTGCGAGATCAGCACGCCGTTACGACGGCCGGCCATTTCGCCACGGGTGTTGTCGACTGGCGCGTATTCATGGAATACATGGCTCATCAAACCGGTGCCGCGGGTCAGGGTCATGAATTCGCCCTGGAAGCCGATCAGGCCACGCGCCGGGATCAGGTACTCGAGGCGCACGCGGCCCTTGCCATCCGATTCCATGTTTTGCAGGTCGCCACGACGACGGCCCAGTTCTTCCATGACGCCGCCCTGGTTGACTTCTTCAACGTCAACGGACAGGTTTTCAAACGGCTCGTGGCGCACGCCATCGACCATTTTGAAGACCACGCGTGGACGCGATACGGCCAGCTCGAAGCCTTCGCGGCGCATGTTTTCGATCAGAATCGTCAGGTGCAGCTCGCCGCGGCCCGATACTTCGAAGATCGTGTCGTCGTCGGTTGGTGCCACGCGCAGAGCAACGTTGGCTTTCAATTCTTTTTCCAGACGGTCACGCAGTTGACGCGAGGTAACGAACTTGCCTTCGCGGCCAGCCAGTGGCGAGTTGTTGACCATGAAGTTCATGGTCAGGGTCGGCTCGTCGACGGTCAGCATCGGCAGCGCTTCAGGCGTGTCCAGTGCGCACAGGGTCGAACCGATGCCGATTTCGTCGATACCGTTGATCAGGCAGATGTCGCCGGCGACGGCTTCGTCAACCAGCACGCGCTCCAGGCCCTTGAAGTTCAGCACCTGGTTGATGCGGCCTTTGATCGGGGTCGCGCCTGGGCCATTGATGACCAGCACGTCCTGGCCGACTTTGACGGTACCGCGGTTGACGCGGCCAATGCCGATCTTGCCGACGTACGACGAGTAGTCCAGCGAGGTGATCTGCATTTGCAGCGGGCCTTCAGGATTGTCGTCGCGTACTGGAACGTGTTCCAGGATAGCATCGAACATCGGCTTCATGTCGCCGCCGCGCACGTCTTCGGTCAGACCGGCATAGCCGTTCAGGCCCGAAGCGTAAATGATAGGGAAATCCAGTTGTTCGTCGGTAGCGCCCAGCTTGTCGAACAGTTCGAACGTCTGGTTGATGGCCCAGTCCGGACGTGCGCCTGGACGGTCGATCTTGTTGACGATAACGATAGGCTTCAGACCCAGTGCCAGCGCTTTACGCGTGACGAAACGGGTTTGCGGCATCGGGCCTTCCTGTGCATCGATCAGCAGCAGAACCGAGTCCACCATCGACAGAACACGTTCCACTTCGCCGCCGAAGTCGGCGTGGCCTGGGGTGTCGACGATGTTGATGTGGGTGCCTTCGTACTCAACGGCGCAGTTCTTCGACAGAATCGTAATGCCGCGCTCCTTTTCCAGGTCGTTCGAGTCCATGACTCGGGTGTCGACCGCTTGGTTTTCACGGAAGGTGCCGGACTGGCGCAGCAGCTGATCCACCAGCGTGGTTTTGCCGTGGTCAACGTGGGCGATAATGGCGATATTACGAATTGCGCGTTTTGTATTTGACATGGTCGTAGTAGTTACTGAAAAACTGCGGAGTGCGTACAAGGTGTACGAGATACCCGAATGCTAATCTATTTCCGGAACCGCGTAGTATAGCATGTTGCGTTGCAACGCTATCTAAAAATGCTGGCGGCTCTTGCAGTCGGGGACGATTTGTTTAAAAAAGCGACACTGGTTGAAGAGTGTCGCTGGGTAATGTGACGTTGCTGTGACTTATTGGTGCGCCGTGGCAATGAGACGTTCCGGCGCCAGGATGCTGTATTCCTGCAACTGGCCCGTGCCCAGCAGTTTGCTGTCGTGATACACGCGCACCCTGCCCGGCTCGGCTGGCACGACGACGTCTTCCTTGCCCAGCGCGATGCGCTGGCCATGCAGGAAGCGCTTGGCCAATTCTTCCGTCAGCTGGACGGCAGGGAAACTCGACAGCAAGGCATCGACGGGAGCCAGCAAGCTCAGCGGCGCGGCATGCGCCGTCAACTCATCCAGGGTAACGACGCCGTCAAGCGTCAGGTTGCCCACGTGCGTGCGGCGCAAGGCGTTCAGATGGCCGCCGCAACCGAGGGCATGGCCGATGTCTTCGCCCAGCACGCGGATATACGTGCCCTTGCTGCACATCACGGACAATTTCAGGAACGGGGCTTCATAGCCGAGGAACTCGAGCTTGTGGATGGTCACCGGGCGCGCTTCGCGCTCCAGGGTGATGCCTGCCCTTGCATACTCATATAAGGGCTTGCCGTCCCTTTTCAAGGCCGAGTACATGGGCGGCGTCTGCAAAATCGGCCCGCGGAACTGCGCCAGCACAGCTTCGATCTGCTCTTCGGTGACGTTGACGTCGCGCGTTTCCAGCACGTCGCCTTCCGTATCGCCCGTATCCGTCGTCTGCCCCAGGTGCACCAGGGTTTCGTAGGTTTTGTCGGCTTCCAGCAAGTCCTGCGAGAACTTGGTCGCCTCGCCAAAGCACAGCGGCAACAAGCCCGTGGCGAACGGATCCAGGGTGCCCGTATGGCCCGCCTTTTTCGCGTTCAAGACGCGCTTGGCCTTGATCAGGGCGTCATTGCTGGACCAGCCGACAGGCTTATCCAACAGCAAGACGCCATCGACCAGGTCGCGCACCCGCTTGATGCCGGGCGGTTTCTTCGGACCCGCCACTGTTATTGCTCGTCCGCTTCTGGTTTAGCATCCGGCTCGGCGTCGGCCGCGCGCGTGGCGTTGGCCTTGTCGATCAGCAGCGACATTTCCATGCCGCGCGAGGTCGAGCTGTCGTGCACGAAATGCAGCATCGGCAGGGTGTGGATGTGCAGGCGCTTGCCTAGCAAGCCACGGATGAAGCCGGATGCGGCCATCAGGCCTTCGGTGGTGTTCTTGATGGCTTCCTTGCTGTCTTTCAACATCGTGAAAAACACCTTGGCGTGCGCGTAATCGGGCGTGATCTGCACTTCGGTGATGGTGATCATCGTGCCGACGCGCGGATCCTTCAATTCGTAGGCGACGATTTCAGCCAGATCGCGCTGGATCTGGTCAGCCACGCGCAAGCCGCGCGCTGGCATGGTTTTGCTATGTTTAGCCATGATTTTATGCTGTCCTAAGTGCCGCAGGGCGCATGGGTCAAACGGTTGCCCGTTGACCAATGCGCCCCACGTGTTTGCGCGGACATCACTATGTCCGCGCCATTACTTCTGTGATTACAGGGTACGAGCGATTTCCTGGACTTCGAAGACTTCCAGCGTGTCGCCAACCTGAATGTCGTTGTAGTTCTTCAGCGACAGGCCGCACTCCAGACCGGCGCGAACTTCTTTCGCATCGTCCTTGAAGCGTTTCAGGGAGTCGATCTCGCCGCTCCAGACCACGATGTTGTTGCGCAACAGGCGGACGGAAGAAGCACGCTTGACCACGCCATCGGTGACCAGGCAACCGGCAATCGCGCCCACTTTCGAGACCAGGATAACCTGGCGGATCTCGACTTGGCCGATAACGGTTTCGCGTTTCTCTGGTGCCAACATGCCCGACAACGCCGATTTGATCTCGTCGATCGCATCGTAAATGATGTTGTAGTAGCGAATGTCCACGCCATTCGACTCGGCCAGCTTGCGTGCCTGGGCATCAGCACGGGCGTTAAAGCCGATGATGACCGCTTTCGAGGCGACTGCCAGGTTGACGTCCGATTCCGTGATGCCACCGACGGCTGCGTGAACCACTTGTACGCGCACTTCGGAGGTCGACAGTTTCTGCAACGAGCCGACCAGCGCTTCTTGCGAACCTTGCACGTCGGTTTTGATGATCAATGGCAAGTTTTTCACTTCGCCTTCGGCCATCTGGTCGAACATGTTTTCCAGTTTCGCAGCTTGCTGTTTCGCCAGTTTCACGTCGCGGAACTTACCTTGACGGAACAGACCGATTTCACGCGCTTTGCGCTCGTCAGCCATGACGACGACTTCTTCACCGGCAACCGGCACTTCCGTCAGACCCTGGATTTCGACCGGAATCGAAGGACCCGCTTCAGCGATCGACTTGCCGTTCTCGTCCAGCATGGCGCGAACACGGCCATACGAAGAGCCAGCCAGAATCACGTCGCCGCGCTTCAGGGTACCGGACTGCACCAGGATCGTCGCGACAGGACCACGGCCCTTGTCCAGACGTGCCTCGACGACCAGGCCGCGCGCAGGCGCATCGACCGGTGCCGTCAGTTCCAGCACTTCGGCTTGCAACAGTACTTGTTCCAGCAGGTCGTCGATACCTTGACCCGTTTTCGCCGACACCGGCACGAATGGCGATTCGCCACCGTATTCTTCCGGCACGACTTGCTCTGCGACCAGTTCCTGCGTCACGCGGTCCACGTTGCCGCCTGGTTTGTCGACCTTGTTGATCGCCACCACCAGCGGTACGCCGGCTGCTTTCGCATGGGCAATCGCTTCTTTCGTTTGCGGCATCACGCCATCGTCGGCGGCAACCACCAGAATGACGATGTCGGTTGCCTTGGCGCCACGGGCACGCATCGCGGTAAACGCTTCGTGGCCCGGGGTGTCGAGGAAGGTGATCATGCCGCGTGGCGTATCGACGTGGTAAGCGCCGATATGCTGCGTAATGCCGCCCGCTTCGCCGGAGGCAACCTTGGCGCGACGGATGTAATCGAGCAGCGAGGTCTTGCCATGGTCGACGTGACCCATGACGGTGACCACCGGTGCGCGTGGCTTGGTTTCGAAGTGCGCGTGTTCGCCCACATCGGCCAGCAGCGCTTCCGGATCGTCCAGTTCGGCGGCGAACGCCTTGTGGCCCATTTCTTCCACCAGAATCATGGCGGTTTCCTGGTCCAGCACCTGGTTGATCGTGCACATCTGGCCCAATTTCATCAAATGCTTGATGACTTCGGAAGCCTTGACGGACATTTTGTGCGCCAGTTCGGCCACGGTGATCGTTTCCGGTACGTGCACGTCCTTGACGACGGCTTCCGTAGGAGCCTGGAAGTTCGATTCACGGTCGTCATGGTGCGTCGGGCGACGGCCCTTCGCGCCACCGCGCCAGCTGTCACGGCCGCCTGGGCCGCTATTGCCGCGTGGCTTCGGACCACCGGTGGTGCCGCGTTTTTTCGCGTCATCGGACCAGGTGGACGACACATTGGCCGACTTGATCGATTTTTTGTCTGCAACAGCAGGCTTCTTGTCGCCCGGCTTGTCGCCAGGTTTCTTGTCAGCAGGCTTGTGCAGGGTGCCTTCCGGCGCCTTCGGCTTGACGGGAACCGGTACGGGTTCCGGTGCCTTGATGGCGCGGCGTGGCGCGTTCATCATGGCCTTGATCTGGGCAACTTCGTCGGCAACGGCCTTGCGTGCACGCTCGGTGGCTTCCGCTTTGTCAGCGGCTTCCTTGGCGGCGACAGCAGCGGCAGCCGCTTTCTTCTTCGCTTCTTCAGCGGCAGCAGCTTTTTTCGCTTCGGCGGCGGCGTCGTCAACGACAGGCGCAGCGGCGCTGGCGGCAGGCGCGGCGGCAGCCTTGGCAGCGGCTTTCTTCGCTTCCGCTTCAGCTTCTTTCTTCGCAGCCAATTCAGCCTGTTGCGTGGCTTTCGCCTGGGCTTCTTTTTCCGCGTCGAGCTTGGCCAGACGTTCTTGCTTTTCGCGCAGATCGGCTTCCTGGCGGGCGATCAGTTCAGCCTGTTTACGGGCTTCTTCTTCACGGCGCGCCACGTCGGCGGGATCGATCACCGGTGCGGCAGGCGCGACCGGTTCTGCCGCGACCGGCGCAGCTTCGTCACGCTGGACGAAAGTGCGTTTCTTGCGCACTTCCACCTGGATGGTGCGCGATTTGCCGGTGGCGTCAGCTTGCTTGATTTCAGTCGTTTCCTTGCGGGTCACGGTGATTTTTTTCTTTTCTGTGTCAGCCGCTGCGCCGTGTGTGCGGCGCAGATGATCCAAAAGCTTGTCCTTATCATCTTTCGACAATGGATCTGACGTCGAACTTTTCTCGACGCCGGCAGAACGCAGCTGCGTCAGCAGCAAATCTGCAGGCATCTTCAGTTCGGTGGCAAATTGGGCTACGTTGTTACTCGCCATTCAGTCCTCTTTTCTATGTGTCGCGGAGATGATAAAGATACTCAAATTAAGCCTTTGCGGATTCGGCCAGACTCCATGCCTTGGCTTGCAACGCCTTGGCACGATCGTCGTATTTCGAGTCAACCAACTTCATCTCATCGTCGGTCACATCTTTAAATTCACTTGTAATCAGTTCACGCGCACGGTCCGCAGACAAGGCCAGGATTGCGCCAAATTCGTCGTATGCCAGTGCTGCAAATGCTTCAACGGTCTTGATACCAGCCAGACCCAGCTTGCCGGCGGTAATGCGGTCCATGCCTTCCAGACCCACCAACGCCTCGTCCATGCCTTCCAGACCCTCTTCCGAAGCAATCGCTTCGGTCACGAGCGCATCACGCGCACGGGTACGGAGTTCATTGACGGTATCTTCGTCAAACGATTCGATTTCCAGCATTTCGGAAATTGGCACGTAAGCGATTTCTTCCAGACTGGCGAAACCTTCTTCCACCAGAATATCGGCCACTTCCTGGTCGACATCGAGCTTTTCCATGAACAGGATGCGCACGGCAGCCGTTTCCTGGGCAGCTTTGTCAGCCGATTCTTCGGCCGTCATGATGTTGATCTTCCAGCCGGTCAGGTCCGAGGCCAGGCGCACGTTCTGGCCGGAACGGCCGATCGCGATTGCCAGGTTTTCTTCGTCCACGACGACATCCATCGCGTGTTTTTCTTCATCGACCATGATCGACGACACGTTCGCCGGCGCCAGGGCGCCGATGACGAACTGCGCCGGATCTTCCGACCACAGCACGATGTCGACACGTTCGCCACCGAGTTCGCCGGTCACGGCCTGCACGCGCGAACCGCGCATGCCGACGCAAGTACCGATCGGGTCGATGCGCTTGTCGGCCGTGTAGACGGCGATCTTGGCGCGGACGCCGGCATCGCGGGCTGCGGATTTGATTTCCAGCATGCCTTGCTCGATTTCCGGCACTTCCAGTTCGAACAGCTTCATGATGAATTCCGGCGCGGTGCGCGACAGAATCACTTGCGGGCCGCGCATGTTGCGGTCGATACGCAAGATGAAGGCACGCACACGGTCGCCGATGCGCAGATTCTCTTTCGGGATCATCTGGTCGCGTGGCAGACGCGCTTCGATCTTGCCCGATTCGACGATGGCGTCGCCGCGTTCCATGCGCTTGATGGTGCCGGTGACGAGCGAATCGCCGCGTTCCAGGAAGTCGACCAGGATCTGTTCGCGTTCGGCGTCACGTACGCGCTGCAGGACGACCTGTTTGGTATCCTGGGCGAAACGGCGGCCGAATTCGACGGATTCGATCGGTTCTTCGATATGGTCATCGACTTCGATATCGGCGATCTGTTCTTTTGCCTCGAAATGCAGGATCTCCTGATCCGGCAATTGCAGGCCCGCTTCATCGGGCACGACGTGCCAGCGGCGGAACGATTCGAATTCGCCCGTTTCGCGGTCGATCGAAACGCGGATGTCTACCTCACCCTCATACCGTTTCTTCGTGGCTTGCGCCAACGCGAATTCGAGGGCGCCGAAGACGACATCTTTATCGACGTTTTTTTCGCGCGCCAGCGCGTCAACCAATAATAAAACTTCGCGGCTCATGCTTTGCGTCCCTTAAAAACCACCTGCGGCACCAAGCGTGCCTTATCCACATCGGCGAGCGTAAACTCCAACATCGCCGGACCATCCTTACCTTCAAATTCCAACGACAATTTATCGCCCACGGGTTCTTGCAGAATCCCCTGGAACGATTTCCGGTTGTTCGTACCCGGCATCGCCACAGTCAGCTTGACGATGATTTCCTGGCCTGCGAAACGGACGAAGTCTTCCAGCTTGCGCACCGGACGATCGAGACCCGGGGAAGAAATCTCGAGACGCTCGTAAGGAACGTTCTCTACCGTCAACACATGCGATAACTGGTGACTCACCGTGGCACAGTCTTCGACCGTGATCGGACCTTTTTCAGCGGCATCGGCGGCGCTGAAATCAATAAAGACGCGCAGCAGCCCGCGCTCGGCACGTTCGACATCAACGAGCTCATAGCCCAGACCTGTAACTGTCTTTTCAATTAATCCCAACTGCTGCAAAAAATTCTCCAGAAATAAGGCCCGTTTTCGGCATGACAGCGCCGCAATGAGCGCCGACACCATGCAAAAACACGCATTCAAGTCATATATGGCCCCTTGCGGAGCCATTACAAACGGTTCAACAAAAAAAAAATGGGCATCTGCCCATCTTCTTGTATTTCCCCAACCAGATGAAAGCACTCCCCACCAAACAACCCTGCGGAGAACTTTTATTAGGCTGCAGATTATAACCTCTTATTAACTTCGCCGCAATGCCGCACACGAGGAGCGGCCCGGCTTACAACAGTTACAAGAGCGCGCACCCGCGGCAGATCGGCGGGCGCGCAAGAAGAAACTCTTCCCGATTAACCTTTGCTGCGGCGGCGCGGCATGCCATCCATGCCGCCACGCGGCTGGCCACCGGAACGCGCTTGCCCGCCGGCGCCACCACCCGTATTGCGGCGCGGACCCGTGTTGGCGAAGCCGAATGCCGTTTGCAGCGGATCGGGCTGACGCGGACCGCGCTGCGGCGCGCGGCCTTCGCCGCCACCGGCCGGACGGCCTTGACCCTGGCCTGCCGCACGCGGCGGACGGCCCTGGCCTTGCGGCGCGCCTTCGAACGAGGCCGACGAACGGGGCTGGCCGCCCTGGAACGGGCCTTGCGGCTGGCCACGGCCAGGACCACGGGCTTCACCTGGACGACCGGCGCCGCCTGGACGACCCTGGCCTTGCGGACGGGCAAACTGGCCTTGCGGCTGGCCACGGCGCGGCGCGACCGGGAATGGATCGGCGTTGCGGTTGCTTACATCGATGCGGTTGCCATTCGGCTCGTCATCGCGGCTCGCCTTGCGCGCTTCGCGGCCCTTGGCGGCGCCAGCGGCACGGGGGTCGCCCGATGCCGGCATTTTCTTTTCGATACCGTAGGCGGTCAGCAGGTCGCGCACGGTGTTTTCATCCATCTCTTCCCAGCGGCCGCGTTTCAGGCCGCTCGGCAGGGTCATGGCGCCGTAGCGGGTACGGATCAGGCGCGACACGGTCAGGCCGATCGCTTCGAACATGCGGCGCACTTCGCGGTTACGGCCTTCGCCGATCACCACGCGGTACCACTTGTTGATGCCTTCGCCGCCGCCATCGGCGATCTTCGAGAACTGCGCCAGGCCGTCTTCCAGCTCGACGCCGGCCAGCAGCTTCTGGCGCATGCCCTCTTCCAGCTCGCCCAGGGTACGCACGGCGTACTCGCGGTCGATGCCGTAGCGCGGGTGCATCAGACGGTTGGCCAGGTCACCGGAGGTGGTAAACAGCAGCAAGCCTTCCGTGTTGAAGTCGAGGCGGCCAACGGCCAGCCACTTGCCCGCCTTCATGGTCGGCAGGCGGTCGAACACGGATGGACGGCCGTCCGGGTCGTTGTGGCTGACGATTTCGCCGGCCGGCTTGTGGTAGACCAACACGCGCGGCGGCTTCTTGCTGACGCGGCGCTGGATCAACTTGCCGTTGATACGCACGTGGTCGCTCGGCAGGATGCGCTGGCCGATGTGGGCCGGCTCGCCATTGACGGACACGCGGCCCGAAATGATCAGGTCTTCCATGTCGCGGCGCGAACCGAGACCGGCTTCGGCCAGCACCTTGTGCAGCTTCGGCGCGTCGTCGTCGGACGTCAGGTCGCGGCGCACGGCCACTTTCTGTACGCGGCCCGTGCCGCCCTCTTCGCTGTCGAACGCGTCGGAGGTAACGAACGAGAAGACAGCGTCAGCGTCGCTGAGCTTGCCTGGCGCAGCCTGGCGGCCCTTGCCCTTTTTACGGCTCTTGCCGGCATTCTTGCCGGCGCCCGGCACGTCGTTGCGCGGACCGCGCGGCAGGCGCGGACCGGACACGAGGTTGCCTTCGGCATCGAACACATCGGCGACAGGCGCGGCGGCCTGCTCTGCGACAGGCGCGGCGTCGGCTGCCTGCGGCGCTTCGGCGCGTGGCGGCTGGCGCAGTGCGCGTTCCGCCTGCACGCCACGCATCTGGCGCGGACCACGGGTCGGGCGTGCTTCGGCCGGCTTGTCAGCAACGGCTTCGGGCGCCGTTTCAGCGACGGCGGCAGCAGCCTTGGCGGCAGCGCGGGCGCGCGGCGGACGCGGTGCAGGGGCGGCAACGGCTTCGGCAGCCGCTTCGGCGGCATCGGCCACGGCCTTCAAGGCTGGCTTGGCGCGGGTTTTCTTGGCGGCTGGCGCAGCTTCTGCTTCAGCAGCGACGGGCGCATCGGCGGCCACGTCGGCTTTCGTGCGGCGCTTCGGCTTGGCAGCGGCGGTGTCGCCTGCAGCAACGGCAGCGGCCGTATCAGCTTCGATCTGGGCCTTGGTGCGGCGCTTGGGCTTGGCAACGATGGCTTCGTCGCTGGCGGTAACTGTCTCGGGTGTGTTCGGATTATTCATTCTTCGTTTCTTGGCTGTGCTGACCTGGCGCAGCGTCAACCGTTAGTTCTGGCGCAGGGTCGTGAGTGTAGGCTTCGTCCGTGGGCGAAGCATCGGGGCCGGCATCAAGGCTTGCTGTCACATCTACATCTGTCACAGCCGTATTGCTACCTGCACCAAGCTGGGGGACAAGCTCATTGCTTGCCTTGTCAAAATTTTCCTGCAGGGCCGCTTCCAGGGCTTCGAGCCCATTGCCCTGCATCTCGCTGATTTGCTGCAAAGGCGGCAGCTGGGACAGCGATTGCAAACCCAGGTCATCCAAAAATTGCTTGGTGGTGGCCAGCAAGGCCGGCCGTCCCACCACGTCACGGTAGCCGATGGCATCGACCCAGCCACGGTCTTCCAGCATCTTGATCGTCTGCGAATTGACGGCAACGCCGCGAATTTCCTCGATATCGCCGCGCGTCACCGGCTGGCGGTAGGCGATGATGGCGAGGGTTTCCAAGGTTGCCCGTGAATACTTGGGCGGCCGCTCGGGCGTCAAACGGTCGAGATACATCTTCATTTCCGGGCGGCTTTGAAAGCGCCAGCCCGATGCGAGACTGACGATCTCGATGCCGCGCCCTTCCCATTCATCGCGCAACTCTTCCAGCAACTGCTTGATCGTATCGGCGCCAACGCCGACACCGCGCACGCGACCATTCTCGTCCGCATCGACGAACAGCTTCTTCAAGCTGTGGATCGTCAGCGATTCACGAGCGCACAGCAACGCGGTTTCGAGGACTTTTTTAGCCTCAATTGTATTCATAGCAATTCTGTGCGGATGTGTGTTGCAATTCGTATGCAGAGAAAGAAATCAAAAACGTTCATTTCAACGTAACAGATGGCAGACATCGATGATGACGCCGTGCTGGGTTACTAGTTGAGGCTGTTTTTCCGACGCCTTGGCCGATGCGCGCAAAGCGGGACTAAAGCGGATGCAGTGAAAGTCCTGCCATCCATGGTGCTGGCCTTAAATAACCAGCAATGAAACGAACTCCGGAGCAGCTGCTTTTCCCGTGGCGGCGAACCAGCCAGACAGGAGAGCGACAGTCGTCGTTTCATCCAACGATGCCAATTGTACCTGATAAAAAGCGGAAAAGCGCAAAACCGGGCAAAACACGCGTTTTACCCGGCCCTGGCGCGACACATCGCCCGCTTGCCCGCGTCACAGGGAGGCGAGTTTCTCCGAGAGAATGGCCGATGCGCCCAGGAACGCTGGGTATTGCGCCGTGATGACGAAGGTCGGCACTTGCGAGACGTAATTGGCGAAGCGGCCCTTGCGCTCGAAGCGGGCGCGGAAACCGGAGCGGTCGAAACGCGCGCCCAGGCGTGGCACGATGCCGCCGCCGATATAGATGCCGCCCAGCGCGCCCAGGGTCACGGCGACGTTGCCCGCCACCGTGCCGAGCATGCAGCAGAACGCTTCGATGACGTCGTCGCACAACTGGGATTCGCCGGCCAGCGCGCGGCGCGTGATTTCCGCCGCCGGCAAGTCTTCGGCCGGGACGCCCGCGCGGTCGGCCAGGGCGCGGTAGATCAGTTCCAGGCCATCGCCGGAAATCAGGCGTTCGGCCGAGACGTGCTCGTATTCGCGCCAGGCGAATTGCAGGATGCTCACTTCCACTTCATTGAACGGCGCAAAGCTGACGTGGCCGCCTTCGCTTTGCAGGGCGATCCAGCCGCCGTGCGATGGAATCAGACCCGACACGCCCAGGCCCGTGCCGGCGCCGATCAGGCCGATGGCCGTGTTCGGACGGGCCGTGCCCGCGCCCACCTGGTGCTTTTGCTCGCTCGACAGTTGCGGCAAGGAGCGCGCCAGCGCCGTGAAATCGTTGACCACGTCCAGGGTCGTGAAACCGCACTCTTCGCGCATGGCGCGGATCGAGAACGACCAGTGGTGGTTCGTCATGCTGAGGAAATCGCCGTCGACCGGGTTGGCGATGGCGATCACGGCATGGCGCACGGCTTGCCCGCCGGCGGCAGCGATGTGCGGCAAGGCCAGGTAGGCTTGCAGGGCGGCGGACAGGCTAGGGTAATCGGCACAGGGCAGCACTTCCACCAGGGTGATGTGGCCAGCGGCCACTTCCAAGGCGAAACGGGCATTGGTGCCGCCCACGTCGGCCAGCAGGCGCGGTCCATCGGCGAAGGCGGAAGTCGGCAGTACGGGAGAAGACGAAGCGCTCATGATTTTAAATGATGAAGTGGGACGCATGGGACGCCAAGCTTAAAGGATGAATGCGCCCGGAGGCAAGCAAAGTTTGTAGTTTAAGTACATCAAAACAAGCCTTTATTGGTAGTTCCACTCCAAATGCAACAGGCAACGCCAAAATTGCTTAGAAACAATGATTTATAGTAAGTGCTCGCACTCACCAGGCACACGAAAAGCATGCTGCACAGCAGCAGGAGCCGCCTTGAAAACACAGTATGCCGGAGTTTGCGCAAAGCCGCTTTGTACGCGGCGGCGCGGGTGCGGCGCCGCCGTCCTGACGCTGCCGCAAAGCGGTTTTCGTATTATTACTACCGGTTTTTGACTGCCCGCCTGGCGAGCAGGAAGCAGCGCAATCAGGAGGGCAAGCCTTCGCCCAGCAGGCTGGCGGGCGCCGGCTGGTCCGAGCGGTAGGCGGCATTCCAGGCGTCCAGGCCGCCATGCAGAGGCTTGGCGCGGTGAAAGCCGTGCTGGTGCAGCAGTTTGGCCACTTGCGCGGCCGTCACGTCGTTGGGACAGCTGCAATACACGATGATGTGGCGGTCCTTGTCCATGGCGATCATGGCGGGCACCGGCTCCTTGCCATTGAAGAACAAGGCGCCCGGTACGGCCGGTTCCAGCGCCTGGGCCGTGGCACTGCGCGCATCGACCATCAGCGGCTCCTCGCCCTGCTCTATGAGTTCGAGCAATTCATCGATGCCGATGCGCTCGATCTGCAAGGCCTGGCGGAAACGCCGGCGTTCGAGGAATTTGTACAGCAGGAACAAGCCCAGCAAGGTGGCCAGCATCAGCAAGGCCGTGCTGCCCATGGTGCTGAGCAAGTCGAGCACCTGCTGCACGCTGGCATGGAAGATCACGCCGACGACGATGCCCGTACCGCTCCACAGCAAGGCGCCCAGGCCCGCGTACAGGAAGAACAGACCAGGCGGCGTACCCAGCGCGCCCGACATCGGTGCGGCGACGGTATTGAAGCCCGGCACGAACTTGGACACGATTAAGGCTTTCGGGCCCCAGCGCTTGAATTTGTCTTCCGTCTGGCTGACGCAGTAATCGGGCGAGAGGGAGATGCGGCACAGCAGCCGCAGGATGCGCTTGCCGAAATGACGGCCCGCGCGGAACCACGTGAAGTCGCTGATCAGGCAGGCGCCCAGGGCGGCGGCCAGCACCAGCGCCCCATTCATGTCGCCATCGACGGCCAACGCCCCTGCCACCACGAGGATGGGAAAGGCGGGAATCGGCAGGCCGAGCTGCTCCACCAGCACGATGCCAAAGACGATCAGGACACCGTAATGTTCGAGCAGATAAATGAGGTTGGGCATGGTCGCTATCTTACCGTAAAAAGTCCCTTACAATTGCACGCCCTTCGGTATGGCGCTGAGCAGGGTACGCGTGTACGGATGCACGGGATTGCGGTACAGCTCATCCGAATCGGCCAGCTCCACCACTTGCCCCTTGTGCATCACCATCACCTGGTCGGCGATGTATTTCACCACCGATAAGTCGTGCGAAATGAAGATGTAGGACAGGCCGAATTCATCCTGCAAGTCCTGCAACAGATTGAGCACCTGCGCCTGCACCGACACGTCCAGCGCCGACACGGATTCGTCGCAGACGAGGATTTCCGGCTGCATGGTCAGGCAGCGGGCAATGGCGATGCGCTGGCGTTGACCACCCGAGAACTCGTGCGGATAGCGGTGGAAGGCCTGTTCCGGCAAGCCGACCTTATCGAGCAGCCAGTAGGCCTTGGCGATGCGTTCCTTGTCATCGGCGCCGATGCTGTGGATGCGCATCGGTTCGAGCAATATCTGTCCGACGGTAAACCTGGGATTCAAGGACGCATACGGATTCTGGAAGATGATCTGGATGCGGCGTTTATACGGCAAATACTCCTTGTTCGGCATGGCAATCAGGTCCTTGCCGTGGAACATGGCCGTGCCGCCCGTCGCCTGGTGCAGGCGCAGCAGGGTCAGGCCCACCGTCGTCTTGCCGGAGCCGGATTCGCCCACCACGCCCAGGGTCTTGCCGCGCGGCAAAGTGAACGACACATCCTTGACGGCCTGGAACTCGCGTTTGCCGAACAGGCCTTCGCGCGTATAAAAACTTTTGCTCAGGTTATTTACCACCAGCACCGGTTCGTCACCGGGCGTGTAGCCGCGCGTGCGCTGCTTCACCTCGACGCCGGGACCGGCCTTGCCTTCCATGTAATCGGCAATCACGGGCAGGCGCCACGGGCGCTCATCCAAGGACGGGCGGCAATGCAGCAGGGCCTTGGTATAACTGTCTTGCGGCGCTTCGAATACCTGGCGCACCTCGCCCGTTTCGCGCACTTCGCCATGGCGCATGACGATCACCTGGTCGGCGATCTCTCCCACCAGGCCCAGGTCATGGGTAATGAACAGCACGGACATCTGATGTTTCTTTTGCAGCGCCGCGATCAAGTCCATGATCTGCTTCTGGATCGTCACGTCCAGCGCCGTCGTCGGTTCGTCGGCGATCAAGAGTTTCGGTTCGCAGGCGATCGCCATGGCGATCATCACGCGCTGCTGCTGGCCGCCCGACATTTGGCTCGGGTAGGCATCGATCTTGGTGGCCGGGTCGGGAATGCCCACTTCCTCGAGCAGCGCCAGCGTACGCGCCCGCGCCTGCTTGCGGTTCATGCCCATGTGCTGGCGCAACACTTCCGCGATCTGGAAACCGACGGTGAACACGGGGTTCAGCGACGACATCGGCTCCTGGAAGATCATCGAAATGTCCTTGCCGCACATGGTGCGCCGCTCGGCGATAGACAATTTGAGCAGGTCGCGCCCGCCAAAATGGATGCTCGAGGCGGGATCGATGATGGTGTTATCCGGCGGCAGCAGGCCCATCACGGCCAGCGAACTGACGGACTTGCCGCTGCCCGATTCGCCCACCAGCGCGACAGTGCTGTTGCGCGGCACGTTGAACGAGATGCCCTTGACGGCTTCGAACGTGGTCTTCTTGTCCAGGCGGAAGGTGACGCGCAGATCGCGCACTTCCAACAGGTTATTCTGGTCCATGAGCAACTCCTATTTCACTTTGGGGTCGAGCGCATCGCGCAAGGCATCGGTAAACAGCGAGAACGCCGTCACCAGCACGGCCATCGCCGTGGCGGCGGCTGTCAGCTGCCACCATTTGCCCAGGATCAGTTCATTTTGTGCCTCGTTAAGCATGCTGCCCCACGAGACGGTACCCACCGGTACGCCAAAGCCGAGGAAGCTCAGAATCACTTCGGCCTTGATGAAGCCCACCACGAGGATGGACATCTGCACCAAAGCCACGTGGCTGACGTTGGGGAAGATGTGCGAGAACATCTTGCGCCAGTGCGAGGCGCCGATGGCGTCGGCCGCCATCACGTATTCACGCGCCTTGTGCTTGATGTATTCGGCGCGGATCAAGCGGTACGGCCCCGTCCAGCCCGTCAAGCCGAGGATCAGCACGATGGTCAGCACGCCCTTCTGTTGCAGCACGGCCGCCACCGTCAAGATCATCAGGATGGATGGAATCGACGTAAAGATGCTGTAAAACCAGTTGAAGAAATCATCGACAACGCCGCCGAAGTAGCCGGACACGGCGCCAAACAAGGTGCCCAGCACGACGGCCAGCAAGGCTGCCACCAGGCCCACGACGATCGACGTTTCGCCGCCCTTGATGGTTTTCTGGATGATGTCATGGCCCCACTTGTCGGCGCCGAACGGCAACGTTGCCGCCTTGTGCGTGACGAGTTTCTTGGCCTTGCCCATGCTGGCGCGCAAGGCCGTCAAGTCGTCGGCCAGCGGGTCTGCGACGCCGTACATTTCCACGCCGGCCGATGGATTGCTGCCCATCTGGGCGCGCAGTTCGGCGATGTCGTCGGCCAAAGGATCAAGCACGTTGACGGGTGTCGGCGCGCTGCGCTCGTCCGGCGCATGTATCGCGCCATCGGCGGCGCCGTCCTTGTCGGCGCCGACAAACGTGGGCGGCGCGTAGCTGACGGCCACTTCGTCTTCCCAGTTCGAGGCGACCAGGCCGCTGGCGGAGGCCAGCACCAGCAGGAAAAAGGCGCCGACCACGGCCAGCGATACCATTGCAATCTTGTCGCCGCGCAAACGGCGCCACGCCAGGGCCCACAGGCCGGGCGATGTATGAGGTTTCGACATCGTCTCTTTCTACTTCAGTTGTACGCGAGGATCGACCGCCTGGTACAGCAGGTCGGTGAGCAGGTTGAAGAGCATGGTGGCGGCGGCAACATACACGGTGATCGCCTTGATCACCGGAAAGTCGCTGCGCTCGACGGCCAGGATCACTTCACGCCCGATACCGGGTATGCCGAAGAAGCGCTCGAGCAGGAAAGCGCCGATCAGCAGGGCCGGCAAGTTCGACATCACATAGGTAATGATGGGAATGGCGGCGTTGCGCAGCACGTGCACCCACATGATGCGGCCTTCCTTGAGGCCCTTGGCGCGCGCCGTGCGCACGTAATCCTGGTTCGCCTCGTCCAGCACGAAGGTGCGGAACAGGCGCAGGGTCGGCGCGATCGAGACGGCCAGGCCGATCAGAATCGGCAAGGTCGAATAGCGCAGCAGGTTTTCCCAGAAGCTGTCGCCCCAGCCCTGCACGGGGAACAGGCCCAGTTTATAAGCAAAGCCATACTGGAAGACGATGATGTAGACGAGGATGGAAATCGACATGCCCACCGTGCAGGCGATCATGACGGCGCGGTCCGTCAGCGAACCGCGCACGAAAGCGATGGCCAGCGCCAGCGCCACGCCAAAAAATGTTTCCAGCACGGTCAGCGGGATCAGGACCATCATCGACGGGCCCAGGCGCGAGGTGATGATGTGCGACACGGATTCGCCCGTGGCCCAGCTCTGGCCGAAGTCGAACGTGACGATCTGCTTGATGAATATCCACAGTTGCACGTAATACGGCTGGTCGACGCCGAGCTGGCGGCGGATGTTGGCGATGCTTTCCGCACTCGACATCTTGCCCGCCAGGATATAGGCGGGGTCGCCGCCTACCCAGTTAAACAGGATAAACACCAGCAGGACGACGCCCAGCATGGTGGGCAGCATCTGCCACAGGCGGCGCAGGATATAAGCAAACATAATGATTCCCTAGCGTTATAAGCTGCGTTTATTTGGCGGCTGGCGCCGGAACCGGCGCACCGTTGCTGTCGATATCCATGTACGCCCACTCCTGGAACAGGATCGGGTGCTTCTTGTAGCCGAGCACCGACTTTTGCGCCAGCATGTTGCGGTAGCGCGCATAGCCGATCAGGGCGCCCGCGTTTACTTCCAGGCGGCGCGCCATCTTGTGGAACAGCTCGTCGCGCTCGGGGCTGGCCGGCATGGCCTGGCTGGCCGCGTACCACTTGTCGTATTCGGGATCTTGGTAGCAGCCATTGTTGTTCTGGTGCGTGTTCGGGCCGTAGAACAGCTGCATGAAGTTGTCGCCGTCCGGATAGTCGGCCAGCCACGGCGCCGTGCGCGTCTGCATCTTGCACTGCTTTTCCGTCTTTAAAATGTCGGAAAAGATCATGCGGTCGTTTTCCATGCGGATGCCCAGCGAGTTGTAGGTCTTGCGCCACATTTCCGCCTGCAGCACGCCATTGGCTTCATTGCGCGAAGCGTAGCGGATCAGCAGCGGCTTACCGTCCGGCAAAGTACGCCAGCCATCGGCGCCCTTCTTGTAGCCGAATTTGTCGAGCAATTTGTTTGCCAGCACGGGATCGTATTGCAGCAGGGATTTGTAGTGAGGATCGTAGCCGACGACGCCGGGCGGGATCGGATAGTCGAGGCGCTTGGCCTGGCCATTCCAGATGATGCGGATTTCTTCGTCAATATTGTGTGCCATGGCAATGGCACGGCGCAGGGCGATCTTTTCCTTGCTGAAACCGCCCAAGGTCGGATCTTCCATATTCCAGTAGTAATAGCTGATCTCGGGATCAAGCAGGCGCGACAGTTGCACGCCCTTCTCCGCCAGTTCGGGACGCAGCTTGCCGTTGAGCAGCGCTTTCGGCGCCAGCGGGCCATCGAGCCAGAACACGTCCGTGCCGCCGCTCTGGAACGACAGCCAGCGCGACTGGTCTTCGATCATGACGGAAATTTCAATGCGGTCGATGGCGGGAATGCGCTTGCCCTGCATCTGGCGCACGATGCGCTGGTCGTCCGGGTCGTCGCCAGCCAGGAAATTCCACGTTTCCGGCAAGTGCTGCGGGTTGCGGTTCAACACGATGCGGTTGCCGCGCGTCCATTCGCCCAAGGTGTAGTAGCCGGTACCGACGGGATTCGAACCCACTTCGCCCTTCACGTCGCCATACTTTTCCACCACTTCGCGCGCCACGGCGGACGTCGGCACGTAGGCGAGGATCATGGGGAAATTGAAATCGGTCTTGGTGAGGGTCACGCGCAGGGTGTACGGGTCGAGGATTTCCAGGCCGGCCACCTTCTTGCTGTAGTCGAGCTTGTTCGACTTGGCCGCATCCTTGGCCAGGTCGTCGAGTCCCACTACCTTGCCTTCGAACAGCCAGCTGTGCGGCGAGGCCAGGCGCGGGTCGAACAAACGCTTCCACGAATACACGTAGTCGGCCATCGTCAGTTCGCGGCGCTTGCCGCCGAATGCGGGGTCGGGCGTGTAATACATGCCTTTCTTCAGGCGGATGGTGTAGGTCTTGCCGTCGGCGGACACTTCCGGCATCGCGGCCGCCGCACCGGGCACCACCTTGACGGGGCGCGCCAGGTAATCATAGGTGTACAGGGTGTCGAAGACGGCCTGCGTGATGTGGTTCGAATACAGGTCGCGCGCGGTGGCCGGATCGAAGCCCGTCTCGGCGGCCGGCAGGATATAGCGCAAGGTTTTCACCGGCGCGGCTGCGGCAGCAGGGGTAGCATCGGCGGCAACGGCCGCCAGCGGCAGGGTGGCCAGGCAGGCGAGCAGCGCCACGCGCCGCATCCATGGTGACTTCATGTAATACCCTTCATCTCGATTATCTGTCGCACCGTATTGGTGCGCTTGTACTGGCTTCCCCCTGGGATACAGGATTCCACCGCCAAAACCAGTCCATCCTCGCAAGATCTATGCCTTGTTCATGGCCAGCCGCGTCTACATACGGGCGAGCCGGAAAAAGGCGTAACGATAACGCATATTCTGTTCGCCGGGCGAAAAGCCGCAGCGCTGGCGTGACGCGCAGCCACGGCCGCCAGCCTCGCGGGGAGAATCTTCCGCAGCGCAGCATAGACAGGCGGCGCCCATGAAAAATCGGCCTGCCAGTACCCCTTATGGTTGCCAATGACAGCTGTTTTTATGGCAGTACGGAAAATACGCATCGCACTGCAACATTAAAATAATTGCAATTATTGAAACGCATCAACATGATAAAAAACACTGTTGTTTCCATGCTGAAAGCAGATGTGTGCGCGTTGACAAGGTTTCTCGGCAAGTGGTCTTATCAATCACGACGGCTCACACGATATGCCGTTTGATCCATGGCGATTGCCGACGCAGCAATCTTTATCACCCTGGCAAAGCTGTGCCGCACAAGGGCCGGCCGAGCACACTTTCGGAGTTCTGAGAATGATGATGGAAACAGTGATGTCCCGCTCCGTACGCCTGATTTTTTCGGGTAGCGTAGCAGCGCTCAGCCTGGGCATGATGGCGGCGCCGGCAATGGCGCAAGACGCCAATGTACAACGTGTGGAAATTACAGGCTCGAGCATCAAACGGGCCACGGCCGAGACCGCATCGCCGGTCCAGGTCATCAGCCGCGACGACTTGATGAAATCGGGCAAGGCCACCGTCGCCGAATACCTGCAAACGCTGACCGCCGATGGCGCCGGCTCCCTGCCGACGGGCTTCGGCAACGGCTTTGCCGCCGGTTCCACGGCCATCTCGCTGCGCGGCCTGGGCGCCACCTCGACCCTGGTCCTGCTCAATGGCCGCCGCATGGCGCCGTTCGCGCGCGCCGATGACGGCCAGAAGAGCTTTACCGACCTGTCCACAGTGCCGATGCAGATCGTCGAGCGCATCGAGATCCTGAAAGACGGCGCCTCGTCGACCTATGGCGCGGACGCCATCGCCGGCGTCGTCAACATCATCCTGCGCAAGGACTTCGAGGGCCTGACCCTGAAAGGCGACACGGGCATCTCGGGAGACAGCGACGCCAAGCAGCACCGCGCCTCGCTGACTTTCGGCAAGGGCAACCTCGATACGGATAAATTCAACTTCGTCGTCAATGCCGAATACAGCAAATCGGACATGCTGATGAACAGCGACCGCGCCGGCCGCAAATGGATAGGCAAGGCCGACCTGCGCCCGTATGGCTATGCGATCAACACCCAGTTCGCCGGCGGCTACATCAATGGCAACAACGATGCGAATGCGGCACCGACAGGCCTGATCCGCGACCCCGTCACCAACAACTATGTGTCCCTGCCCGGCTGCTCGAGCTTGTCCGTGTCGTCGCCGCAAGATCCGAAAGGCGGCTGTTTGTGGCACCACGACCAGTTCCGCGCGATGCAGCCGAAGATCGAATCGATCAACCTGTACACGCGCGGCACCTGGCAAGTCAATGCCGACACCCAGGTGTATGCGGAAGCGGGCTACTCGAAGCGCGATACGGCGTTCGCCATGATACCGCCGTCGGTCACGCCCACCGTCGCCTTCCCGCCGAACGCCGGCAACAAGGCGGGCGTCATCAACTACGCCACCGGCACCGGCACCAGCATCGTGCTGGCCGCCAACCACCCGCAAAATCCGTATGGCGTGCCGGTGCGCGTGCGCTACCAGGCGTTCGACGTGGGCGCCAGCACGCGCACGGCCAACAACGAGTTCAACCGCATCGTACTCGGCGTCAAGGGCAACGCCATGGGCTGGGACTACGATGCCGGCTATACGCATTCGGAATCGAAACTGCACCTCGATTACAGCAACATGCTGAACATGGCCGTCGTCAAGGATGCGCTGGGCAATCCGAACAGCCAATATTTCCCTTACTACATCGGCGCGCAGGCGGGCAAGAATCCCGCATCGCTGTACGCGGCCATGGTGACGAACGCCACCTCCGATTCCACGACCAAGCTCGACATCATCGACTTCAAGGCCACGCGCGAACTGATGCAGTTGCCCGGTGGCGCCATGGGCCTGGCGATCGGCGCGGAACACCGCCGCGACAAGCTCGACAATCCATCGCTGACGGGCACGGAAGACGGTTCCATCAACGCCAGCTATGTGGCGGCCAAGGGCGACAGCAAGGTCTCGGCCGTGTTCCTCGAAGTGCTGGCGCCCGTCATCAAGACGGTGGAACTGTCGGGCGCCTTGCGTTACGACAAATACGACCGTTTCTCGTCGACCACGCCGAAACTGGGCGCCAAGTGGACGCCGCTGAAAACCTTCGCCGTGCGCGGCACGTATTCGGAAGGCTTCCGCGCACCGGGCCCGGCCGAAAGCAATGCCGATTCGCAATCGACGGGCACCTCGACCGTGAGCGATCCCGTGCGCTGCCCGGGCGGCACCCGCCTGCCGGGCGCCAATGCCAGCGACTGCGAACTGCAAGTGGCGGCCGTCAAGGTCGGCGACCCCAGCCTCAAGCCGGAAAAATCCAAGGGCTACACCCTGGGCCTCGTGTGGGATCCGTTCAACGATACCAGCCTGTCGCTCGATGCCTGGAAGATCAAGCGTGAAAACGAGATCAATCCGCTGCCGTACAACGAAGCAGCCGCCCTGCCGACAGCCATCCGCGCCGACAACAACCTGACCATCAACGGCGTCGTCACGCCGAACACGGGCACCTTGCTGATCACCAAGGCGCCGTACCGCAACTCCAGCTTCACGGAGATCAAGGGTATCGACCTGGATGTCAAGCAGCGCGTGCGCCTGGGCGACTACGGCCGCGCCACGTTCGGCCTGACCTGGACCCATATCGCTTCGTGGGTACGGGCCGAGTCGTCCACCGTGCGCTACCAATTCGCCGGCACGCATGGCAATTGCGACACGTCCAACTGCGCCGGCACGCCGAAGGACAAGATCAATCTGACCGGCTCGTGGGACCTGGGCAACTGGAACGTCAGCGGCGTGCTGAACTACCGTTCGGACATGAAGAACATCCTGTTTGAAGGCAAGCCGTGCGCTTCCAAGCTGGCCGACGGCACCGCGGCGCCGAACGGTTGCAAGCTCGCCTCGTTCACCACGCTCGACCTGTCGAGCCGCTGGAACGTCAACAAGCAGTTGCAATTGTTTGCCTCGATCAACAACGTGACCGACAAGATCGCGCCGCTCGACCCGCTGACCTACGGCGGCATGAGCTACAACCCGATGGATGCCAGCGGCGCCATCGGCCGCTACTTCAAACTGGGCGCCAGCTACAAGTTCTTCTAAGCCGACATCCGTATCCTGACGCAAGGCGGTGAGCAATCACCGCCTTTTTTTTCGCCCGGACTGTGGCGCCAGGTCGCTCATCCGCACAGCTCTTGTGCCAGCACAAACCTTAGCTGCTGCGCGCCTGTAAAACTCCCTTGCAGGCCACTTGGCCAAACCCACGCCACAGGAGTGTCAGATGACGCAAACCCGTAGTCCCTCCCCCACCTTGCGCCTGCTGTGCGCAGCCTTGCTCGGCGCGTATGGCCATGCGGCCATGGCGCAGGACACCGGCACCGCCGGCGAGCCCGCCGCCATGCAGAGAGTCGAAGTCACCGGTTCCTCCATCAAGCGCCTCGTCTCGGAAACGGCGACGCCCTTGTCCATCTTCAAGGCCGAGGATTTCGCCAAGCAGGGCTTGACGACGGCCCAGGAAGTGCTGAGCAAGATACCCTCGAACGCGTCGAGCATGGGCAGCGGCAATGCAGTCGGTGGCAATACCAGCGGCTTGCCCACGGGCGGTCAGGCCAGCGCCGACTTGCGCGGCCTGGGCGGCGACAAGACCCTGGTACTGCTCAACGGCCGGCGCATCGCCAACCATCCGTATGACGGCGCCAGCGTCGACCTGAACATCATCCCGATCGCCGCCCTGGAGCGTGTCGAAGTGCTGCGCGACGGCGCCTCGGCCATCTACGGCACGGACGCCATCGGCGGCGTCATCAACTTCATCACGAAGCGCTCCGTCAACGTCACGAATATCACCGCCGAGGTCGTCTCGCCCGAACACAAGGGCGGCGGCGAGCACCGCATCAACCTGTCAACGGGTTTCGGCAAGCTCGACACGGACGGCTACAATATTTTCGGCGTGCTCGACTACCATAAGCAAAAAGTGCTGACGTCGCAGGACCGTGACTTTTCCAAGACCGGCATCATCCCCTCGCGCGGGCTGTCCATTACCAGCGGCACGACTTTCCCCGGCAACTACTTCGATGCGGCGGCCAATGGCGGCGACGGCTTGGCCGGCAATCCCTACGCGGCCAGCGGTTGCCTGCCGCCCTTGTCGGTGGCAGCCGCCAACGGCACCTGCCGCCAGGATTACACGCGCCAGATCGACAACCTGCCCGCACAGGAACAGCTGGCATTCTTCGGCAAGGGCGCCTTCAAGCTCGGTGGCGGCCATTTGGCCACGGTGGAATACCTGCATTCGGAAAACAAGGTGAAGGCACGCACGGCGCCGCCGCCGCAAACGGGCTTGATCCTGCCCAGCACCAGTCCATACTATCCGGGCAATGCGGGCGGCGTGCCGGCCCAGCCGGGCCTGTCGGGCCAGCCACTGAGCGTCAACTGGCGCCCCGTGGAAGTAGGCCAGCGGCAGATCGATTCGGATGGCAAGGCGGACCGCTTGGTGCTGGCGCTCGAAGGCGAGCTGTCCGGCTGGGACTACAAGACGGGCCTGAGCCACGCGATCAGCAAGTCGTCGGAAAAGTTCACGGGCGGCTATGTGCAGGATGCGGGCTTTGCCGCCGGCGTGTTGAACGGCATCCTGAACCCGTTCGGCGTGCAGGACGCGGCCGGCAAGGCTTACCTGGACAGCACCGCCCTGCGCGGCGAGGTGCAGAACGCCAAGGTCACCACCACGGGCTTCGACATCAAGGGCAGCCGCGAACTGATGCAGCTGGCCGGCGGCCCGTTGGCCATCGCTTTGGGTGGCGAAGTACGGCACGAAAAGGCCGACTTCAATGTCAACCGCGATATCGCCGGCCAGGCCGCCAGTTCCGGCTTGTCCGGCTCGCTGTCGAAGAGCGGCTCGCGCACGATCCAGGCCGTCTTCGGCGAAGTCAACCTGCCCTTGATCAAGGATCTGGAAGTGCAGCTGGCCGCCCGCTTCGACCACTACAGCGACGTGGGCAGCACCACCAATCCGAAGCTGGCCCTGCGCTACCAGGCCAGCAGCGCGCTGGTGCTGCGCGGCTCGGCCAGCACGGGTTTCCGCGCTCCCACCTTGTTTGAAAAGAATGCGCCGCCATCGAAGAACGACACCAACGATACCTACGACGACCCCATCCTGTGCCCGGGCGGCGTGCCGCAGCCCGGCGCCAATCCCCTGCGCGATTGCGACTTGCAGCAATTCAAGCTGCAAGGCGGTAATGAAAACCTGAAACCGGAAAAATCCACCACCTTCGCCGTCGGCCTCGTGCTCGAACCGATCAAGGAAGTCACGCTCGCCATCGATTACTGGAACATCCATTTGAAGGACAAGATTTCGTCCTTGCCCGAGCAATCAATCTTCGGCAACTACGAAAAATACAAGGCTTTGTTCCTGCGCAATCCCGATGGTTCGCCCTACGCCATCCTGGACTTGAACGACAACCTCGGCGAAGTGAAAACGGACGGCATCGACGTCAGCCTGAATGCGCGCCTGGCCCGAGGCGCGTATGGCGATGTCAGCGTGTCGGTCGATGGCACGTGGACCCACAAGTATGACTATCAGAACGAGCGCGGCGGCGAATTCATTGCCAACGTGGGCCGCTACGCGGACAACAATCCCGTGTTCCGCTGGAAACATACGGCGGCGCTGAACTGGCGCCTGGGCAACTGGGGCGCCACCGTGTCGCAATCGTTCAAGTCCGGCTACACGGACCAGAATCTGGTCGAGCCGCCATACCGCCACGATGTGCCGCCATACAGCCTGCTCAACGTGTCGGGCAGTTACATGTGGAAAGGCTTGTTGCTGACGGCTGGCGTGAAAAACCTGCTGGACAGGGAACCGCCATTCTCGAACCAGGGCACCCTGTTCCAGAAAGGCTATGACCCGCGCTATACGGACCCGATCGGGCGCGCCTACTACTTGCGCGGCAGCTATACGTTTTAAGGAGAATGACGAAAGAAAGACAAACCAGACAGCGCTGGCCAGCGTGTGCCAGCCATGCCAAAGACGGCGCCATCAGCGATGATGTGCGCCGTTTTATTTTACGCATCTGAGCAGGGCTGACAAGGGTCCGCGATACTTTATTGCTGAAGGATTACAAAAAAAACAGGGAAATGTTGCATTTCGTCCAAAAAGTCCGCACGAAATTGACAATCTGAATCGTGAATGTTTTGATGAGGGCCCTGAAAATTTACAGAATTTTCATTGGTGGATTTGTAAAAAGGCAAATAAATTGTTAGTAAGCAACAAGTTATTTCAAAATAATTGCCGCCTTTATCACAATAACAAGGAATTTCAGATGATGATAGAAAATGTAATATCGCGGTCGCTGCGCCTGATGTTTGCAGGCGGCATGGCCCTGAGCATGCACGCCGCGTATGCACAAGAAACAACAGATGGCACCATGCAACGCGTGGAAGTCACCGGTTCGAGCATCAAGCGCATCGCTTCCGAAGCGTCGCTGCCGGTGCAGTCGTTCAACCAGAAAGACATCAAGAAAACCGGCGTCACCACGGTGACCGATTTCATCCAGCAAATTCCTGCGATGCAGGGCTTCTCCGTGGCCGCCGATTCGGTTGGCGGCGGCGGCGGCGGCGTCACCACAGCCTCGATCCACGATATCGGCGCAGCCTACACGCTGGTGCTGCTGAACGGCCGCCGTATTGCGCCATCCAATTCCGGCACCACCATCGACCTGAACTCGATCCCCCTGTCGGCCATCGAGCGCGTGGAAGTGCTGACGGACGGCGCCTCGGCACTGTATGGCGCCGACGCCATCGCCGGCGTGGTCAACTTCATCCTGAAAAAAGGCGCATCGCCGCTGGAAATCAATGCCAAGTACTCGCGTCCTGAAGAAAAAGGCGGCGCCAGCAACTCGATTTCCATCAGCAAGGGCTTCGGCGACATCGACGAAGACGGCTACAGCATCTTCGTGTCGGCCAGCCATGACGAACAAAAATCGCTGAAAGCATCGCAGCGCAGCTTCGCGAAAAGCGGCATCATCAATTTCAACGATCCGAAGAACGGCAAGGCACTGCAATTCATCAACGGTTCCTCGCGCTCCGCGCCAGGCAACGCAACTGTCGATTACGATGCCATCGATCCTGCCACCGGCAAGACAGTCAGCAAGTCCGTCAACCTGAACCCGTACGCACTGGCCCATGGCGGCAAATGCGCCGCCAGCAACATGGATTTCTATGGCGACGGCAACTGCTATTTCGATTCGCCATCGACCATCGAAATCAATCCCGAATCGAAGCGCGACGCCATCTTCAGCTCGGGTACCGTCAAACTGGGCAAAACCGGCTTCCAGGGTTTCTATGACCTCGCCTACACGGAAGCGCGCGTCGTCGCCAGCATTGCGCCATACCCAGCCGATTTCTCCGTCGATGTCGGCTCGCCGCTGTTCAACAAATATCTGGCGCCGAACCTGACGCCAGCGCAACTGGCCAACGCCACGGGCGCCGTCGCCAAATACCGCCTGTCGGAAATGGGCAACCGCGTCTACGACTACGGCACCAAAGCCACCCACATCGTCGCCGGCATCGATGGCAATGCATTCGGCTGGGACATCAACTCCGCCGTAACGTACTCGAAAAATAAGCAGACGCAAGAATACGTCAGCGGTTTCCCGCTGGCGGACAAATTCGACGCGCAAGTAGCCGCCGGCAATATCGACCCGTTCGCCTACCCGGTCGGTTCCATGCCGGATGCCATGCGCCAGGCACTGCTGGGCACGGGCTTCAGCGGCACCTACAACACGCAAACCGTGGAAATGAAGGGCATCGACGGCCGCGCTTCACGTCCTGTGTTCTCGCTGCCAGGCGGCACGGCCATGCTGGGCGTGGGCGCCGACTACCGCAACACCTCGTACAAGGTGCAGCAGGCGAATGTTGCCAAACAGGCGCAGATCCTGTTTGACAATGCACAAGTCGACAGCGAATACGCACGCGACAATGCCGGCGCCTACGCCGAGCTGATGATGCCGATCTCGAAAAAACTGGAAATGACCGGCTCGCTGCGTTACGACCAGATCGGATCCATCGACGACAAGCTGACGGGCAAGACGGTAGGCAAGAAAGAAAACGCCACCACCTGGAAAGTCAGCGGCAAGTATTCCGCCACCAAGAGCCTGATGTTCCGCGCCGCTGCCGGCACCGGCTTCCGCGCCGCCAGCATGCAGGAAATCGCCGGTCCACTGGAAGACTGGGGCGTCACGGGCGGTAACTATCAATGCCCATTGACGGCAGCAAACGGCATGGGCGGCCATCCGCTGGCCAGCTACTGCAGCGGCGTGGGACGCCAGCAATTCGAAGCCTTCCAGGGCGGCAACCCGGACCTGAAGCCGGAAACGTCGAAGCAATGGAGCATCGGTACCGTGTTCGAGCCGATCGACAGCCTGTCGATGTCGTTCGACCTGTGGAACGTGGAAATCCGGGACCAGGTGACCGCCGTGTCCGAAGGCCTGATCTTCAACGATCCTGCCAAGTACGCCAATCTGTTCACCACCAAGCACATCAGCTCGACGGGCAAGGACGTGCTGGCCATCAAGCTGCTGCCGATTAACATCGGAAAGGTGGAAAACCGCGGTATCGACTACGACTTCACCCACAAGATGAAGCTGCTGGACGGCCGCCTGACGAGCCGCCTGATGGGTACCTACCTGCTGCGTTCGCGCTACACGACGCCGGGCACCGATGATCAATGGGAAACCAGCCTGAATCGCTACGGTTCGAACGACAAGGTCAGCTTCCGCAACATCATCCGTGCCACCACCACGTATGAGACAGCCAAGTTCACGCATACGCTGAGCGCCAGCTACCGCAACGGCTATACGGACAAGGAACAGACGGCTGACGATTGCGCCGTGATCGTGGCTGGCAGCCCTGGCGAATGCTATGGCATCCAACTGGAAGTGCCGAGCTACACCACCTTCGACTTCCAGACGGCTTACCGTCCGATGAAGAACGTGGAAATCACGGGCGGCATCCTGAACCTGTTCGACCGCAATCCGCCGTTCACCCTGCGTAACACGGGTTCGCATCAAGTGGGCTACAACCCATCGTACTCGAGCGCCCTGGGCCGCCAGTTCTACCTGAGCGGTTCCTACAAGTTCTAAGCTGACGGCATCTGCTCTCGGCTGAAAACTGAAAAGCCCGGAAAGCTTAGCTTTCCGGGCTTTTTTTCATGCTGCGCGCCACGTCACTTTATTCCGCGTCGCCCTTCAAGCGGCGCTGCTTAACGGCTGCCGCCAGGTTTTCCAGCACGGCCACGCTGGCGCTCCAGTCGATGCAACCGTCCGTGACAGACTGGCCGTAGATCAATTCCTTGCCCGGGATCAAATCCTGGCGCCCCGCCACCAGGTGCGATTCCACCATCACGCCGACGATGCGGTCGTCGCCGCCCGCCACCTGGCTGGCGATGTCGGCGCACACGGGAATCTGGTTTTCCGGTTTTTTCGAGCTGTTCGCATGCGAGGCGTCGATCATCAGGCGCGCCGCCAGGCCTTGCGCCGCGATCGCCTTGCAAGCGTCGTCCACGCTGGCCGCGTCATAGTTCGGCGTTTTGCCGCCGCGCAGGATGATGTGGCAATCCTCGTTGCCGTTGGTCGAGACGATGGCCGAGTGGCCGCCCTTCGTGACGGAAAGGAAATGGTGCGGCTGCGAGGCGGCCTTGATGGCTTCCACGGCGATTTTCACATTGCCGTCCGTGCCATTCTTGAAGCCGACGGGACAGGACAATCCCGACGCCAGCTCGCGGTGCACCTGCGATTCCGTCGTGCGCGCGCCGATGGCGCCCCAGCTGATCAGGTCGGCGATATATTGCGGACTGATCACGTCGAGGAACTCGGTACCGGCCGGCAAGCCCAGCTCATTGATATCGCGCAACAGTTCGCGCGCCATGCGCAAGCCGTCGTTGATGCGGAAGCTGTTGTCCATGTACGGATCGTTGATCAGGCCCTTCCAGCCCACCGTGGTGCGCGGCTTCTCGAAGTAGACGCGCATGACGATTTCCAGTTCGCCCGCGAAACGCGCACGCTCCTTCACCAGCAGGCGCGCATATTCCATCGCCGCCTTGGTGTCGTGGATGGAGCAAGGCCCGATCACCACCATCAGGCGGTCGTCCTGGCCGTGCAGGATACGGTGCAGGGCAATGCGGGCGCTGGCGGCGGTCTGTTCGGCTTGCTCCGAGCAGGCGAATTCGCGGATCAGGTGGGACGGCGGGGTCAATTCCTTCATTTCGCGAATTCGCAAATCATCGGTGCGGGGCATCATTTTCTCCAAAATTTAAGGATGGGTAAAACATCTGGGTAAAAAAAAACCGCCATCAGTGGCGGTTTTTTAGAATTTGCTGGGATCTCGTTTTGCTGCTACGTGAACCGACCGCTACTCCACCGCCTTTGGGTTGGAATTGCTAAAGTAAAAATAAGCGGTAAAAAAGTGGCGAGCGAACATGCGAGTCATCCGTAAGTGATGAACGACTATAAACCTAAATTGCAAGGGTTGGCAAGCATATTTGTCGGCAAAGCCGCATGCCGCTGCCGTTTTACACTGCAAAGTACGTTAAAAAGCATAAAAAGTTGCGCGCTGCCCCTACCCGTTCGCAGGCCACTACCGCTGTGTCCGTCGTGGCAACCACGCCACGCCAGCCATTCTATCGACGACAAGCGGGGCACTTCTTGATCCAGATCTACTCCCGGCATCGCCGCACGGGCAAAACTCAAGGACGCATCGACGATTCCTGACTGCCTGACCTTTCCGGAGAACCGCATGAGCCCTACACCATCCTTACCATCCGCTGCTTTTTCACCACCCAGACTGGGCCTGGCGCTGGCCAGTGCGCTGCTGAGTCTACCCGTCCTGGCGCAGGATGCTGCCCCCGTTGCCCGCGTGGAAATCACCGGCTCGAACATCCGCCGCGCGCAGGCGGAAACGGCGTCGGCCGTGCAAACGCTGAACGCGGCCGACATTGAAAAATCGGGCAAGTCCAGCGTGGCCGAACTGCTGCAGACCCTGGCCGTCGACAACCAGGGCTCGGTGCCCACCACCTTCGGCAACGGCTTTGCCGCCGGCGCTTCCGGCGTATCGCTGCGAGGCCTGGGTACGGCCTCGACCCTGGTGCTGCTGAACGGGCGCCGCGTCGCGCCGTATGGCCTGGCCGACGATGGCCAGAAGGTATTCGCCGACCTGAACATCATTCCCCTGGAAGCGGTGGAACGGGTGGAAATCCTCAAGGATGGCGCCTCGGCCATCTACGGTTCGGACGCGATTGCCGGCGTTGTCAACGTGATCCTGCGGCGCGACTACCAGGGCACGGCCATCAAGGGCAATTACGGCAAGACGAAGGAGTGGGACGGGCGCGATGCGCGCGCCGCCATCACGCACGGCTTCGGCGACATCGACAGCGACCGCTACAACGTGCTGCTGAACCTCGAGTACAGCGAAAAGGCCGCCATCTGGAACCGCGACCGGGCCGGACGGGGCGCCGTGGGCCGCAGCGACTTGCGCGACCTGGGTTTCAGCGCGCAGGAGTCGCTCAGCGGTGCGGGCGCCATCACCACCAACAACGCGGCCGGCAGTGCCGTCAACGGCAATGTGCGCAATCCCGACACGCTCGACTACTACAACCGCGGCAACCTGTCCGGCGCGGATTTTACGCGCACCTTCCCCGGCGCCGCCTGCGGCAACTTCACCACGCATCCGCAAGGCGACCCGGGCGGCGGCTGCCTGACCGATGCCGCGCAGCAGTACGGGCAGATCCAGCCCAAGCAAAAGAACATCAATTTCTTCGGCCGCGCCGCCTGGCAACTGACGCCAGCACTGCAGACGTATGCGGAACTGAACGTGTATCACAGCGAATCAAACTCGGCCACCACGCCATCGACGGTCAGCGGCTCGGTCGGCTACCCGGGCGGGCCCGTCAGCAATGCGGGCGTGTCGCTCGGCGCAGCCCACCCGGACAATCCATATTTCGGCACGGCGGCGCGGCTGCGCTACCTGGCGGCCGACGTGGGACCGCGCCTGTCGGAAGTCAATTCGACCTTCACGCGCTTTGTGGCCGGCATCAAGGGCACGGTGGCGGGCTGGGATATCGACAGCGCCTTGCTGTACTCGCAGAACAAGGTGTCGAACGACTTGAACGGCTACCTACAGCGCGACGTCGCCTTCGCCCTGCTCAACCCGACCGCCGCGAACGTGGCGGCGGCCAGCCTGAACCCCACCTATGCGGCCCTGCCGGCCGGCAGCCTGTGGCGCATCGCGGAAAACGCGGGCCTCAATTCGCCCGAGCTGTACGCGGCCCTGTCGCCGCGCATCTCGAACGATGCCAAGACGCATATCGCGCAGATCGACTTCAAGGCCAGCCGCGAGGTGGCAAAGCTGGACGGCGGCGGCCTGGGCGTGGCCGTGGGTGCGGAATTCCGCCATGAATCGACGGAACTCAAGCCCACCACGGGCACGGAGCGGGGCAATATCATCGGCCTCGGCTATTCCGCCTACAAGGGCAGCCGCAACGCCTCGGCCATCTACGCCGAAGTGCTGGCGCCCGTGCTGAAAACCGTCGAGCTGTCAGGCGCCCTGCGCGCCGACCATTTCACCGACGTGGGCAATTCCTACACGCCGAAAGTGGGCGTGAAATGGACGCCCATGCGCGAACTGGCCCTGCGCGGCACCTTCGCCAAGGGCTTCCGCGCCCCCAGCGCGGCGGAAAACGGCGTCGGCGGCCTGGCCGCGTTTTCCACCGCCAGCGATCCGCTGCGCTGCGCGCTGGGCGTGGAAGTGGCGTGCGATCCCGCGCCGATCGCCGTCATCACCTCGCCCAATCCGAACCTGTCGCCGGAGCGTTCGCGCAGCTTTTCCGTCGGCGCCGTGTGGGACCCGCTGCCGCGCAGCAGCATTTCCGTGGACCTGTGGCAAATCCGCCGCAAGAATGAAATCAACCAGGAGCAAACGGATGCGGCCATTGCCGCCGGCAACGTAGCGCGCGACCCATCGACGGCCACCGGCATTGCCGGCGATCCGGGCGCCATCACGGCCGTGCTGGCCAACTATGTGAATTCGGCGCAAACGACGGTGCGCGGCATCGATATCGACGCCCGCCAGCGCTTCAACCTGGGCGGCGACTATGGCAACCTGACCTTCGACCTGAAGTGGACGCATCTGTACAAATGGCTGCGCACGGAACGCGATGGCACGCAGCGCGATTTTGCCGGCACGCATGGCAATTGCGACGTGTCCAACTGCATGGGTACGCCGGACGACCGCATCAACCTGGGCGCCACCTGGGAACGCCAGAACTGGCGGGTCACGGCCAACGTCAACTACCGTGCGCCGCTCGACAACATACTGTTCAAGAATGACCCGGACGGCTGCGCCACGCATTTCGCCGACGGCACCGACGCGCCGCGCGGCTGCCGCATCGCCTCGTTCACCACGGTGGACCTGACGGCCCGCTGGCTGGCCACGCCCAAGCTGGAAGTGTTTGCGACGATACAAAACCTGTTCGACAAGATCGCCCCGCTCGACCCGCTGACGTATGGCGCCACGGGCTACAACCCGCTCGACTACGCGGGCGCGGCAGGACGCTTTGTCAGTGCGGGGGTGAAGTATAAATTCTGAGAAATAGCGGTGGTGTCGGGTTGCGCCCTTCGGGCTAACCCGACCTACACGATCAGCTTGCCAGAAATGTAGGTCGGATTGCGCGGCGCAGCCGCGCGTAATCCGACACCGTTGTTGGCCGCGCAGTGCCCGAAAAGATCAGGCAGTCCCGCCAACCGTGATGCCATCGAGGCGCAAGGTCGGCTGCCCCACGCCCACGGGCACGCTCTGCCCTTCCTTGCCGCACACGCCCACGCCCGAATCGAGGCGCATGTCGTTGCCGATCATGGAGACACGGTTGAGCACGTCCGGGCCATTGCCGATCAGGGTCGCACCCTTCACCGGGTAGCTGAGCTTGCCGTTTTCGATCATGTACGCTTCGCTGGCCGAGAAGACGAACTTGCCGTTCGTGATGTCGACCTGGCCGCCGCCGAAGTTGACGGCATACAAGCCGTTCTTGACGGAAGCGAGGATCTCGCCCGGGTCCTTGTCGCCGCCCAGCATGTACGTATTTGTCATGCGCGGCATGGGCAGGTGGGCGAACGATTCGCGGCGCGCATTGCCCGTCACGGGCATCTTCATCAGGCGCGCGTTCATCGTGTCCTGGATGTAACCCTTGAGGATGCCGTCCTCGATCAGGGTCGTGCACTGTGTCGGGTTGCCCTCGTCGTCGATGTTCAGGGAACCGCGCCGGCCAGCCAGGGTGCCGTCATCGACCACGGTGACGCCCTTGGCAGCCACGCGCTCGCCGATGCGGCCCGAAAACGCGGACGAACCCTTGCGGTTGAAATCGCCTTCCAGGCCATGGCCGATCGCTTCGTGCAGCAGGATGCCGGGCCAGCCCGGTCCCAGCACGATGGTCATGGGGCCGGCGGGCGCGGGGCGCGCTTCCAGATTCACCAGCGCCGAATTGACGGCGTCCGTCGCGTATTGTTCCAGCACGGCATCGCTGAAATAGTCATAGCTGAAACGCCCGCCGCCACCGGCCGAGCCCGTTTCGCGGCGGCCATTCTGTTCCGCGATCACGGTCAGCGACACGCGTACCAGCGGGCGGATGTCGGCCGCCAGCACACCGTCGCTGCGCAGCACCAGCACCACATCGTATTCGCCAGCCAGGCCCGCCATCACTTGCACCACGCGAGGATCTTTCGCGCGCGCCATCTTTTCCACGCGCTCGAGCAGCTGCACCTTGGCCGTGGCATCGAGCGAGGCCAGTGGGTCGTTGGGCAGGTACAAGGAACGCCCGCCCTGCGGCTGCATCTGGCCCGCGATCTTGATTTTGCCGGCGCCCGCGCGCGCAATCGTGCGCGTGGCCGCCGCCGCTTCCAGCAGGGCCCGCTCGGAAATGTCGTCGGAATACGCAAACGCCGTCTTGTCGCCGGACACGGCGCGCACGCCCACGCCCTGGTCGATGGAAAAGCTGCCCGTCTTGACGATGCCCTCTTCCAGGCTCCAGCCTTCGCTCTTGGTCGACTGGAAATACAGGTCGGCATAGTCGACCTTGTGCGTAAACATCGTGCCCAGGGCCTTGAGCAGCTTGTCTTCGTCCAGGCCGAACGGCGTGAGCAGGATATCGCGTGCCACGGCCAGGCTGGACAGATTGGGTTCAAATGGGATCATGGCTTTTTCTCACAATTCAATTTACATGGTGCGGTGCGTGAGGGCCGGCAGCGACTCGCGCACGCCGGCCAAAAACACCAGGTCGATCTCGCCGCTGACCACGCCCTCGCCTTCGGGCAGCACGGCGATCACTTCGCCCCACGGGTCGATCAGCATGCTGTGGCCCCAGGTGCGCCGGCCGTTCGGATGCAGGCCGCCCTGCGCCGAGGCCAGCACATAGCACTGGTTTTCGATGGCGCGCGCGCGCAGCAGCACTTCCCAATGGGCGCTGCCCGTCGTATGGGTAAACGCGGCCGGCACGACGATCAGCGCGCAATCGCCCATGGCGCGGTACAGTTCGGGGAAGCGCAGGTCGTAGCAGATGGACAGGCCGACGCGGCCGAAAGGCGTCTCGATAGCGCGCACCTGCGCACCGGGCACGATGGTGCGCGATTCATTGTACGACTCGATGCCACGCGTAAAACCGAACAGGTGAATCTTGTCATAGCGGCCGGCCGGTTCGCCTTGCGGATCGTACACGAGCGTCGTATTCAAGACCTTGCCCTCCTGGCCCGAGATCAGGGGCAAGGTGCCGCCGATCAGCCAGATGCCGTGCTGGCGCGCCATCTGCGCCATGCCATCCTGGATGGGGCCACTGCCGGGCTGTTCCGCATGGGCCAGCTTGTCCGTTTCCTGCTTGCCCATGATGGCCCAGTATTCAGGCAGCACCACCAGTTGCGCGCCACCGGCGGCGGCCTGCGCCACCAGGCGCCGCGCCGTGGCCAGGTTGTCTTCCACGGAAGGCGAGGAAATCATTTGTACTGCTGCGACTGTATGCATCATTGCCACCTCTTATCCATTCGAACGCCTCGCCTATTTCGCCACGGCCTCCACCGCCGCAGCGGCAGGCACGGCGACAGGTTCCAATTTACCACCATCGAGTTTGGTCACGACGGGCGATTTCCACGGACCGGCGATCTGCATATGGTAAGTGAGCGCCTTCATCACGGGCGCACGCAGGAACAGCTGCGCCAGGAAACTGCCCAGGCCGATGACGGGATTGACGGCCAGCGCATACACGAGCGGTCCCGTTCCCAGGTTAAATTCGGGGATCACCACCACGTGCAGATTCGTCGTTTCATTGGCGATATCGGCCGTGCCATCCATCAGCACGGTGGCCGCCACGCCATGCATCTTGAGGTTGTTCGTCGTCACGACGCCGCGCTTGATGCTGGCGTTGGCCGTGATGCCGTCGAAAGCCAGGCCTTCGGAAAACACGTCGTGGAAATCGAGTTTCAGCAAGCGGGGCAAGGCTTGCAGGCTGAGCACGCCCAACAGCTTGGCCGCGCCCGGGTCCTGCTTGAGGAACTGGCCCGATTCCACGTTCATCTCGATCTGCCCCGACAAGGTGGGAATGTCGAGCGAATACGGCAAGCCGTTCCAGGCGATGTCGCCGCTCAGGCGCCCCTTGCCGCGGCGCACCGTGTCGGCAAAGCCGAAGCGGTCGAGCAGCTTGCCCGCATCGACGATGTCGAGGCCGAAACGCAAGCTGGTCGTGCTTTGCCCATCCTTGATGACCCATTTGCCACTGCCGCTCAGCGCGCCATCGGCGTTCGACAGTTGCAGCTTACCCACGCGCCACTCGCGCCCGCCCGCCGCCATGGTGTTATAGGCCTGCAACTCCAACCGGCCGATCTTCTTGTTGAACAGCTCGAATTGCTCGGCGACGATATCGAGCGAAGGAATCGACTGGGCGCCATTTTTTCCTTCCAGTAAATTTTTCACATCGTTGGCGGCCGACTCCGGAATGATCAGCGAGGACAGGCGCGCCGTCATCTTGCCCAGGCCGGATGGCGTTTCCAGCCACGTCACATAGCCCGACACCTGTTTCGCATCAATATTGGCTTGCCACACATCCTTTTGATGCGTGGCACCCACCACCACGTTTTCCAGCTTGCGCTCGCCCAGCATCAGTTCGCTGGCGCGGGCCGCCATCATGTCCGGCACCACGTATTGCGCGATATCGAGCGCATCGTCGGCGCCGCCGCTGTCGGCGGACGCCGTCGCGCTGCCGGCGATCTCGCTGCCGGCGGCAATCCAGCTGTCCACGTCCAGGGTTTTCATGTTGACGTTGAGCATCATGCCGCTCTCCGGTTCCGGCGCCGGCACGTTCACGCCGATGCCGCCGCGCACCAGGCGCCAGGCATCCTTGCCCTGCTTCTGGCGCTGGTAGCGCGCAGCGATGCCGGAGCCCAGCGCGATGCGGATATCGTCCGTGCGCAAGCCGGCGCCATTGGCCGCATTGCCCGTCAGGGTGAATTTCACGGGCAGGCTGTCGCCGGCCGGCTTTTTCAGGGGAGCGGGAAAATCCAGGCCCAGGCCCGTCAGCGGCGACTCGACATTGACCACCACCTGGTGGTCGCGCGCCGTGATCAAGCCGCTGTAACGGGCGCCGCCATTCAAATGTTTCGCCAGGCGCTGCAGCACGGGCGCCGGATAGGTTTTGCGCAAGCCGTCGATGGTCATGTTGCCGGCAATTTTCACCTGGATGGAGCTGTCCGGCTGCGTGCCGCCCGAGATGGCCAGCGGCCCGCCCAGCAGGCTGCCATTCAAACCATTCAGGTTGACGCCTTTTTCGTTGAATTCGATCTTGCCCTGCGTGCCCAGCACGGGCGGCATGTCATGGAACAGCACCACATCGTTGCCCGCCAGCTGCAAGCTGCCCTGTACGGTCGACTCGAGCATGCGCTCGATCGGCAAGTGCAATTTGAGGGCCAGCTTGGCGTTGCCCGTCGCCGTCGTTTCATCCGTGAAATGCTCGATCCAGCCCAGCACGGGACTGGCCGTCACGTACTTGAGAAATTCCTGCATGGGGCCGGCCGCGTTGCCGTCGATATCGAGCAAGGTGTCGAAGACGGTCAGGTCGGGGATCACGGCTTTGACATTCGTCAATGCCACGCCGCCTGTAGTGGCCGTGTCGCCGCGAATTTCCATGCGCGCGCGCTCGAACACAAAACTACCCTTGATCTTTTCCGCCTGCGGCCACAGGGGCGCCTTGCCCGCCAGCGGGCCGCTTTCCGCAAATTCGCCGGGCGCATAATTCAAGGTGCCGTTCTCGATCTTGCCGGCGATACGGAAGTCGCCACGGTTGCGCTGGGCAGGCGTGGCGGCCTTGAACGGGAAATGTTCGAGTTCGCCGCGCAGGCGCAGGCTGACATCGCGCGCCACGCCGCCTTCCAGCGCGCCCGTCAGCCAGTGGCGCAGGTGCTCGGGCGTTTGCAGCGGCAGATAGCGGCCGATGGTGTTGATCTGGAAATTATCGATCGTGCCCGTCAAGTCGACCTGGCCCAGGTTCTTGCCGTCGAGAGGCAAACGCTGCGAACCATGCAGGGCGACTCGCATGCCTTCTTGATTAAGATCAAGCCTGTCCAGGTCGACTTGTAGCATATTGTCTGCTTGGAAAGCCCAGCGCGCCTCCATTTCGAACTGTTCGAATGGCAAGGCCGGCTCACTCAAATAGGAGGCCAGTTGCAATACCAATCCCCGTGCATCGATATCGACCTTGCCGCCCTTGTCGCTGGCGTCGATACTGCCAGTCAAATGTTCGAAACCGGGGATAGCCGGTGCGGCTGCCTGCGCGGGGCCGGTCGCCGTCTTCGCCACGGCCAGGCGCACCGGCTGCGCGTTCAGGCCCAGATCGATGAACTTGCCGCGCAAACGGTAGCTGGCCGGTGTCGCCATTTCGCCTTCCCATTGCGCGGCAAAATCCTGCAAACGCCCGCGCGGCGCCAGGGCGTCGAGACGCTGGCGCTGCTGTTCGCCCAGCGGCAGCTTGTCGGCCAATGCGGCCAGGGTTTGCAAATCGAGCGACTTGGCCGCGATTTCCGTGCGCGCCGGCTTGCGCTTGGTGGCAGCAATGAAACGCTCGGACAAAGTCGTGGGCGGCAGGCTGAGGCCGTCTCGGGTTTCCACCGCGAAATTCGTCAACTCCACCTGGTGCCCATTCGCGCCAAACGTCGGTTTGCCGTCGGGTGTCTGCGAGAGCTCTTCTTTTGCCGAAATGCGTCCGCTGACCGACAGCAGATCGAGCGGCGCGATATGCTCGCCCAACTGCGCCGTCACATCCGTCAACCCCACGTCGGCCGTGAAGCCGGCCAGGCGCGCGTGATCCAGGCTCAGCCAGGCGCGCAGGGCGCCCTTGCCCTGGCTCAGTTCGAACGGGTAATCGAGGTAGCGGCGCCAGGCGGCCAGGTCGGCGTTTTTCAGGTCGGCGTACAGCTCGCCCTTCCACATCGACACATCGGAGATGCGCGTGCTGAAAGGCGTATGCGTGAAGTGAGCGCGCACATCGATGGGCGCGGCCAGACTGGCGGGTGGCGTGGCCTGCAAGCCCAGCCGGTGGCTGCGCCAGCGGTTGCGCAGCAGCAGATTGACCTGGGATAAGGCCAGCTCGGGTGTCCCACGCGCCTCGTCCGTCCAGCGCACCTTGCCATCGCGAATGATGATGTCATGTTGCGACAGCAGCCAGTCGGCGCCCTTGCCATCGCTGCCTTGCGTACTGTCGATCAACACCCCGGCCACGTACAGCTTGCCATCCTTACTGCGCCGCACGTCCAGGTCCGGCCGCGTGATTTCCAGGGTAGTAAAGCGCACTGAACCCAGCACGCTCCACCACGACACGGTGGCCGATATGCTCGGCAAGCTCAGCGCCTGGCGGCCCGCCTGGTCACGCAGGGTCACGTCGCCGAGGAAGAGATTGGGGCGAACGCCATGCCAGGAGGCATAAATACGCGCAATGCTGACGGGGTTGCCCAGCGCACGGCTGGCCGCCCGCTCGATATCGCCTTTGTAATAATCGATATTCGGCAGAATCGCGTAGCGCAGGAATAAAAACAGCACGGCGAAGGCGAAATACGCGAGCAGCACCAATTTGATGGTAAAACCCAACACATGGTGGGTGGCCAGGTTGGCCATGCGATAGGCGGCACGCAGCCGCTGCCAGCGCAGAGCCAATGGCACATGTTCTGTCACGCTTGCTTCTGGCGGTTTTTGCATCAATAAGCTAATAAACTGGCCCGGCGTCAAATAATGGCAAAAATCGTCTGCATTCGTGGTGCGCGCCTGCATCCTTGCGCTTGCGTCTGAGCAAAGCCTCCCTTACCATCGTCCGGAAGAGCACGCAATGCCGGCCGTGAGGCCAGCGGCATAATTTTACCGCATCCCCCGCCGTTCGCAGCCAAGTTAAACAAGAACATGCACGCCGCATCCACGAGACACTTACCGATACCATGAGCACACAGCCTTTGATTTCCGCCTCCCGTTTCTACCAGCGCTGGCTGGACGCCGCCCCCGAGCGCGCCGCGCAGGTAGCCCAACTGGTGCGCGCGCCGCTGGACGGGCTCGATTTTGCCGCCGAGCTGGCCGCCCAGGCGAGCGCCGCCACCCCGCCGCTGCCGCCCGAGCGGGCCATGCGCCGCCTGCGCAACCTGCTCGTTTGCGGCCTGATCGCGCGCGATCTGGAAGGCCAGGCTGACTTGAACGAAGTCGTCACGGCCATGACAGGCTTTGCCGATTTCGCCATCCGCACGCATGTGGACGCCATCATGGCCGAGATGGTGGCCCTGCACGGCATGCCTGTCGGCGAGGAATCGGGCGAGGAACAGGCCTTGATGGTGTTGGCGATGGGCAAGCAGGGCGGCGGCGAGCTCAATGTCTCGTCCGATATCGACCTGATCTTTGTGTATCCGGAAGATGGCGACACGCAAGTCACCGTACCGGGCCAGCGCAGCCTGTCCAACCACGAGTTTTTTATTCGCATGGGCAAGAAGCTGATCGCCGCCCTGGCTGAAATCACGCAAGACGGTTTTACTTTCCGCGTGGACATGGCACTGCGTCCGAACGGGAACTCGGGGCCGCTGGCCGCCAGCCTGGGCATGGTGGAGCAGTACCTGATCGTGCAGGGCCGCGAATGGGAGCGCTATGCCTGGGTCAAGGCGCGCGCCGTGACGGGCAAGCCGGAAGATATCGCGTCACTTGACGCCATCGTGCGCCCGTTCGTCTTCCGCCGCTACCTCGATTTCGGCGTCATTGATGCCATCCGCACCATGCACGGCCAAATCCGCGCCGAGGTCAACCGCCAGGAGCGGCTGCATCCGGACCGCAGCAACAACGTCAAGCTGGGCCGGGGTGGCATCCGTGAAATCGAATTCCTGGCCCAGGTATTCCAATTGATACGGGGCGGGCGCGACGCCGAGCTGCGCGAGCGTTCCACGCGCGCCACCCTGCGCACGGTAGCGGACAAGGGCTTATTGGAGCCGGTCATCGTGGAACAGCTGCTCGGTTCCTACACCTTCCTGCGCAACCTCGAACACCGGCTGCAGTATCTTGACGATGCGCAAACCCATACCCTGCCCGCCAACGACGCCGACCGCCTCACCGTGGCGCAGATGATGGGCTTGCCAGACACGCCCACCCTGCTGGCCCAACTGGAAGCGCACCGCGTGTTTGTCGCCGGCCAGTTCGACGAGATGTTCAGCGACAAGAGCAGCGGCACGCCGCCGGCCGACACGGGCATCGACCCGCAGACGTCGAACGATTGCGCCGCCTCGGACCAGCAGGAAGCCATCGAAGCGCGCTTTGCCGCCCTCGGTTTCCATGAGCCGGCCGCCTGCGCGCGCCGCCTGCTGGCCACGTGGCAGGCGCCCCGTTTGCAATCGTTGCCCGAGGCAAGCCGCACGCGCCTCGTCGCCCTCGTCAATTCCGCCCTGCCCCTGATCACCGATTGCTCCGTTTCCAACGGCAACGCCAGCCAGCTGGCCACCCTGGGCCGCCTGCTCGATTTCCTGGAAGCCATTGCGCGCCGCTCGGCCTATCTGTCGCTGCTGACGGAATACCCGCATACGCTCGAGCGCGTCGTGCGCATGGTGTGCGCCAGCGGCTGGGCCGCCACCTTCCTCACGCAGCACCCGATCCTGCTCGACGAACTGCTGGACGAGCGCATCCGCAATACGGTGCCGGACCCGGCCGCCCTGGCGCTCGACCTGCAGCGCCAGCTCGACGATGCGCCCGGCGACACGGAGCGCCAAATGGATATCCTGCGCGAAATGCACCACGCGCAGCTGTTCCAGTGCCTGGCGCAAGACCTGGCGGGCGACCTCAGCGTGGAAAAGCTGGCCGACTACCTGTCGCAGCTGGCCGACATCATCGTCGCCGCCACCGTGCAAGCCGTCTGGCAAACGTTACCGACGCGCCACCGCGAGGTGCCGAAATTCGCCGTCATCGCGTACGGCAAGCTGGGCGGCAAGGAACTCGGTTATGTCTCCGACCTCGACGTCATTTTCCTGTTCGACGATGACGACCAGGAAGCGCCCGGCCTGTACGCCAAGCTGGCGCAGCGCTTCATTACCTGGATGACTTCGCACACGTCGGCCGGCATCCTGTTCGACATCGACATCGCCCTGCGCCCCGACGGCGCCTCGGGCATGCTGGTCTCCAGCGTGCAGGCGTTCGAGCGCTACCAGGGCAGCGCGGCCTGGGTGTGGGAGCACCAGGCGCTCACGCGCGCGCGCTTCTGCGCGGGCGACGCCACCATCGGCAAGCATTTCGAACGCATCCGCGACACGATTTTGCGCAAGGAACGCCCGGAAAACGGCCCGCTCAAGGGCGAAGTGGTAGCCATGCGCAAGAAGATGCTCGACGCGCATCCGCCCCGCCCCGGCAGCTTCGATTTGAAACAGGATCCGGGCGGCATGATCGACATTGAATTCATGGTGCAATACCTGGTGCTCCAGCATGCGGCGCAGTATCCGCAGCTGACGGCCAACTCGGGCAATATCGCCCTGCTGCGCCTGTGCGGCGAACTGGGCCTGATCGACGCCCAGCTGGCCGCCCAGGTCGCCGACGCCTACCGCGCGCTGCGCAAGCTCCAGCACCAGCTGCGCCTGCAGGGGCAAGACCTGGCCCGCGTGGAACCGGAACGGGTGCGCGTGCATGCGGACAACGTGATGCGCCTGTGGCAAGCCATCTTCGGCGCCACCGCCTGAGGCTGGCCCGGGCATGCCGCTCCATTACCTGTCGCGCCTGAGCGGATCGGCGCGCGATACGCAAGCCAATCTGCAGCTGGGCTGCGTGCTGGCGCTGGTGGCCGGCGCCGTGAACGCGGGCGGCTTTCTTGCCATCGGCGGCTATACCTCGCACATGACGGGCATCGTCTCCGGCATGGCGGACGACCTGGCGCTGGGCAATATCACGGTGGCCCTGGCCGCGCTGGGCGCGTGGCTGGCCTTTGTCAGCGGCGCGGCTGTCACGGCCATCATGGTGAACTGGGGCAAGCGGCGGCGCCTGCACAGCCAGTTTGCCGCCAGCCTGCTGCTGGAAGCGGCATTACTGCTGCTGTTCGGCTTGACGGGCAATTACCTGGCCACCATGCCCGACGTGCTGGGCCCCGTCACCATCTTGCTGCTGTGCTTTGTCATGGGTTTACAGAACGCCATCATCACCAAGATTTCTGGCGCCGTCATCCGCACCACGCACGTGACGGGCCTGTCCACCGACATCGGCATCGAACTGGGCAAGATGGCGTATTACAACCGGCGCCACCTGCCGGACCGGATGGTCAAGGTCAACCGCGGCAAGCTCAGAACGCACAGCCTGCTGATCGCCTGCTTCTTCATCGGCGGCGTCAGCGGCGCCCTGGCCTTCAAGCACATCGGCTTTCCCGCCGCCACCATCCTGCTCGCCGGCGTGCTGACCCTGCTGTCGGGCGTACCCGTGCTGCGCGACTTGCGCCTTCTATGGCGCTTCTACCGCCGTCGCCTGCACACCCAACGTTGATAAAAATATTTTTCTTTAAGGCAATAACATTCTGATTTTAATGCTAATATTTTTCTGCGCTTGGCGAGCCCATCATGCCTGCCCAGGCGGCCTTTTGAGTTGACACCCTACCGTTGTCCAATTGTGAAAGCGAGAAAAATGATTTCCATTAAAAAAGCCCTGTTTGTCTTTGCCGCTGCGGTCGGTATCGCCGCCTCGTTTGCCAGCAACGCGACCGAACATGCACGCAGACCGCCGGATAGGTGCAACTACCTCCTGAACAGCTGCTATCAGGGCAATAGCAATGACTGCGAACTGTGGTACGCACAGTGCGCCAATCTCGACCCTGAATAAGCGGACGAAAAAAAACGCCCAGTTCAAACTGGGCGTTTTTTCTTATGCGGTTAAAAAATTACTTGGCCGACATCAGTGCAACGGTGGTGTCGAGCATGCGGTTCGAGAAACCCCACTCGTTGTCGTACCACGACGATACTTTCACCAAACGGCCCGACACTTTGGTCAGGGTCGAATCGAAGTTCGACGAAGCCGGGTTGTGGTTGAAGTCGATCGAGACCAGCGGTTCGGTCTGGTACGTCAGAATGCCTTCCAGGGCGCCTTCCGAAGCGGCCTTCATCAGCGCGTTGACTTCTTCCACGGTGGTGTCGCGCTTGGCGATGAACGACAGGTCGACCAGCGAAACGTTGATGGTCGGCACGCGGATGGCGAAGCCGTCCAGCTTGCCATTCAGCTCAGGCAACACCAGGCCCACGGCGGCAGCGGCGCCCGTCTTGGTCGGGATCATGCTCATGGTGGCCGAACGGGCGCGGCGCAGGTCTTCATGCATCACGTCGGACAGCACCTGGTCGTTGGTGTAGGCGTGCACGGTGGTCATCAGGCCCGTTTCGATGCCGATGGCGTCGTTCAGCGGCTTGACCAGCGGTGCCAGGCAGTTGGTGGTGCACGAAGCGTTCGAGATGACGGTGTCGGTCGATTTCAGTACCGAGTGGTTCACGCCGAACACGACGGTCGCATCGACGTCCTTGCCGCCGGGTGCCGAAATGATGACTTTTTTCGCGCCGCCCTTCAAGTGAGCCGAAGCTTTCTCTTTGGTGGTGAAGAAGCCCGTGCATTCCAGCACGACGTCCACGCCCAGCTCGCCCCATGGGATTTCAGCAGGATTGCGCTGTGCGAATACGCGGATCGGATCGCCATTGACGATCATGTTGTCGCCTTCGACGGTGACCGTGCCCGGGAACTTGCCGTGCGCGGTGTCGTAGCGGGTCAGGTGGGCGTTCGATTTGGCATCGCCCAGGTCGTTGATGGCAACGATCTGGATATCCTGTTTCTTGCCGCCTTCGTAGAAAGCGCGCAACACATTACGGCCGATGCGGCCGTAGCCATTGATTGCAACTTTGATCGTCATACTCTGCTCCTGATTAAAAAAAAGGTATCAGCACAGCACCCCGGCCAGCAATGGCAAGGGTCTGCTCAAAATCAATATTAGCCAGCGATAACGGCTTTCACCTTGGCGACGACGTTCTCGACCGTGAAGCCGAAGTGCTTGAACAGCACGCCGGCAGGCGCCGATTCGCCAAACGTGTCGATACCGACCACGGCGCCTTCCAGGCCCACGTATTTGTACCAGAAGCTGGTCACGCCCGCTTCGATGGCCACGCGCGGCACGCCTTTCGTCAGCACGCTGGCCTTGTAGGCAGCGTCCTGGCGATCATATACATCGGTCGACGGCATCGACACCACGCGCACGGCGATGCCTTCGGCAGCCAGCGCGCTGGCGGCGGCGACGGCCAGTTCCACTTCGGAACCGGTGGCGATCAGGATCGCCTTGGCGTCGGCCACGTCGTTCAGCACATAGCCACCGCGGTAGATGTTCTCGATCTGTTCGGCGCTACGTTCTTGATATGGCAGGTTCTGGCGCGAGAAGATCAGGGTCGACGGGCCATCCTTGCGGCGCACGGCGGCGCCCCAGGCTGCAGCCGACTCGACCGTGTCGCATGGACGCCAGTTGTCCAGGTTCGGGATCAAGCGCATCGACGAGACGTGCTCGACCGATTGGTGCGTCGGGCCGTCTTCGCCCAGGCCGATCGAATCGTGGGTGAACACGAAGATCGAACGCAGTTTCATCAGGGCGGCCATGCGCAGGGCATTGCGGCTGTAGTCGGAGAACGTCAGGAACGTGGCGCCGAACGGGATGTAGCCGCCGTGCAAGGTGATGCCGTTCATGATGGCGCTCATGCCGAATTCGCGCACGCCGTAGTTGATGTGGTTGCCAGGCTGGCCCGAACGCACGGCCACGCACTCTTTCCAGTTGGTCAGGTTCGAACCGGTCAGGTCGGCCGAGCCGCCCAGGAATTCCGGCAGGGACGAAGCCAGCGCCTGGATGGCGTTCTGGCTGGCCTTGCGGGTGGCGATGTTTTCTTTCTTTTCCACGCAGGAAGCGATGGCAGCCGACAGGGCCGTTTCAAATGCCTGTGGCAACTCGCCTTGCATGCGGCGGGTCAGTTCAGCGGCTTGCTGCGGGAATTCGCGGCTGTAGGCGGCAAAGCGCTCGTTCCAGTCCGCTTCCAGCAGGGCGCCCTGTTCCTTGGCATCCCAGGCCGCGTACACGTCGGCCGGCATCTCGAACGGAGCGGCATCCCAGCCGATGTATTCGCGCACGGCAGCGATTTCCTTGTCGCCCAGCGCGGCGCCGTGGACCTTGTCGCCGCCTTGCAGGTTCGGCGAACCCTTGCCGATGATGGTCTTGCAGCAGATCAGGGTTGGCTTCGATGCGGTCTTGGCGGCGGCGATGGCTGCAGCCACGGCGGCAACATCGTGGCCGTCGACGGCGCGGATGACGTTCCAGCCGTACGCTTCGAAGCGCGCCGGGGTGTCGTCCGTGAACCAGCCTTCGACCTTGCCGTCGATGGAAATGCCGTTGTCGTCGTACAGGGCGATCAGCTTGTTCAGGCCCAGGGTGCCGGCCAGTGCGCACACTTCGTGCGAAATGCCTTCCATCAGGCAACCATCGCCGACGAAGGCGTAGGTGTAATGGTTGACGATGTCGTGGCCGGGCTTGTTGAATTCAGCGGCCAGCAATTGTTCCGACAGCGCCATGCCGACGGCGTTGGCGATGCCCTGACCCAGCGGGCCGGTGGTCGTTTCCACGCCTGGCGTGATGTCGACTTCCGGGTGGCCCGGGGTTTTCGAATGCATCTGGCGGAAGGCCTTGATGTCATCCATCGACAGCTCGTAGCCGGTCAGGTGCAGCAGCGCGTAGTGCAGCATGGAGCCGTGACCGTTCGACAGCAGGAAGCGGTCGCGGTTCTGCCATTTCGGGTTCGCGGGATTGTGGCGATAGTGACCACTCCACAGGGCAACTGCGATCTCGGCCATGCCCATCGGCATGCCTGGATGGCCGGAGTTGGCCTTTTGTACAGCGTCCATTGCCAGTGCGCGGATCGCATTGGCCATTTTGGTAGTCGGGAGCGTAGTTGTCATGATGGTGTGGGTCAGTCGCGAGTTTGGGATTCGTTTGCAACAGCACGGACAAGAAAGAACCCAGGCCGGCTGCTTTATGTAGTCAACTATTTTACCAGACTAGGGGGCCGCAAATTAGAATTGCGGCGTACTGGCCAGCCAAATGGCTATACTTTGACGTCTTTCCACCCCACATATACCCCCGTTGAGGATTTGCATGCCGCGTTTTTTCTGCCCCCAGCCGCTCGTTGCCGGCACCACCATCGCCCTGCCGGAGGCTGTCGCCCACCATGTCCAGGTCGTGCGCCTGGCGCCGGGCGACGTCATCACCCTGTTCAATGGCGAAGGCGGCGAAGTGCAGGCGAGTCTGGTGGCGGTCGCCAAGCGCAGCGTAACGGCGCAAATCCAGGCGCACGTGGCGCGTGAAGCGGAGCTGCCCTACGCCGTGACCCTGGCGCAGGCGCTGCCGGAAGCGTCGAAAATGGACTGGATCATCGAAAAAGCCATCGAACTGGGCGCGGCCGGCATCGTGCCGCTGTCGGCGCAGCGCTGCGTGGTACGCCTGTCCGCCGAGCGGGCCGAGAAAAAACTCGCGCATTGGCAAGGCATCATCGTATCCGCATCGGAACAATGCGGACGCAACCGGCTGACACAGCTGGCGCCATTGCAAGACTTCAATAGCTGGAGCAGCCAGCAAGATTTACATAAACGCATCATCCTGACGCCGCGCGCGCAGCAATCGCTGGCCGACTGGGCGCGTCACCAGCCGCCGCAGGCGATCACCGTGATGGTGGGGCCGGAAGGGGGATTTTCGGAAGCGGAAGAAAAGGCGGCCCTGGCCGCCGGCGCCATCGGCTTGAGCATGGGGCCGCGCATCCTGCGCACGGAAACGGCGGGACTGACGGCGCTGGCGACGCTGAGTGCCTTGTGGGGCGGGATGTAAGACGCCAGCGGCGCCATCATGAAAAAGCCACCCGAAAAATCCGGGTGGCTTTTTATGCCAGACATGCAGGTCTGCCAGCGTGCTGACACGCCGGCAGGTACTGATTACATGAAGTGGTAGTTGGCGCTGACGCGGAAATAACGGCCTTGACCATTGTGCAGCTGGGTGTTGAAGCCTTCCACTGGGTAACGCGGATCGTATGGCGCTTTGATATCAAAGACGTTCTTGATATTGAACGACAGCGTCAAATCCTTGAAGCCCGTGTACGAATAGGCCAGATTGGTCGTAGTCCAGCTCTTCACGCTGCAGTTGGTGATGTAGTTGCTGAACTTCGGCAAGCCACCCAGTTGATACGCGGTTGATGGCTGTCCCGAGCCGTACTGGCAGTATGGCTTCTCGTAGAACACATCGTTGTCGCTGCGGCGCAGCAACGATACGGCCCCCACGAAATCAACCGACGTGGTCAGCGAGTGATCACCACGCGTCCAATTGACCGATGCACTAGCACGGTTTTTCGGATTGTCGCCAACCGACGTTGACCAGTCGGAAATTCCGCCAGCAGAACCCGAGGTGTCGGTCGCTACGTCGCCGGGACGCTCGGCACGCTTGAAGCTCATCAGATAGCTCCAGTTCACATTGGCGGTCAGACGGCCCATGTCGCCCAGCGATTTGCGGAAGGCGACTTCAACGTCCACACCCTTCACTTCGGTGCTGCCCTGGTTCACATACGAACGGTTGACCTGATAGATCGGGCCGCTATTTGCGATAGGCTTGCCGCTACCATCAACCAATTGGTTGGCCGCGCTATTGTCGCGCACCACGTTGGCGGGGTAGCGATCAGCATGGTCGATCATGTACTGTGCGCTGAACAAGGCGGTCTCATCGACTTTTTTGATACGATAGTAGTCGATCAGCACGTCGATATCTTTGGTCGGCGCGAGGATCAGGCCAAGCGAGTAGCTCTTCGACTTTTCAGGACGCAGGTCAGGCGTTGCCGACGACAGGCTGGAAATACCCTTGGCGCAATCGCTCTTGTCAGCGCCAGGGACTGGATTGACACCGTCCGGGCAGCGCAGCGAATCGGTTACCGTCTGGAACGACTGCACACCGCCTGGCGACACTTGCGTCAGCGCAGGAGCACGGAAACCTTCCGCGTACGTGCTGCGAATGGCAACTTGATCGTTGACCGTCAGCTTGCCGCCCACTTTCGGAACAAAATTGCCCTTCAAGTTAGGGTATTTGTCGTAACGGCCAGCAAAGTCCATCTCGAAATTCTTGGTCCACGGCGTACGCACCTCAAAGAAGGCGGAGCTAACGTTGCGGCGGCCGTCGGCAACCGAGTTGGCCAGACCAATGATATCGCCACGCTGTACTGCCAAGTCTGGCGTCAGGCCGATTTTCTCTTGACGGAATTCAGCACCAAACGCCACACCTACCTGGCCGCCGCCCAGCTGACCGAAGGCCGAACTGGCCTTGGCGTCAATCTGACTTACTTGCGCGAAACCGCGGTTGGTCAGGTCGCGCGTGACGCTAGGATCGGCGTTGGCCTGGGCCAGGGTCCACCCCTGGGTCATGACTTTTTGCAGGGTCGGACGATACAGCATGCCGAGCGTCTCTTCCTTGCGCTCGGCGCGGTTCCACAGGAAACCGGTTTCCCAGTCCCACTCGCCGACGGTGCCACGCAAGCCAGCCAGCAAACGGTAGGTTTCATTGGTATTGACTGCGCCACCGTCCGCGCTGACACGGTATCCGACCGCCGCGCGCTGTGTCGGGAACGGATTGTCAGGATGGCCAACCGGCAAAATCATCTGAAATTGCTGAGGAGCGCCGTCCAGCAGGAAGACGGTCGTGGACGCCGTACCGCGGAATGCCGTAGGCGCACGCAGGTAGGTACGTTCCGAACGGCTATAGCCAGCCTCCGCAAACGCAGTCATGCTCGGCGTGATTTCATACGTGGCGCGCGACAGCACATTGGCGTCCTTGCCTGCGCTTTGCACTTCCGAATAATCGTTGGTATTGAAATTACAGAACGTACGGCCCACCAGGGTATCGGTTGCCGTCAGATTATGCGCCACACGGTCGCCTGTAATCTGTTGCGAGGTAGGGCAATCGAGCCGATTCTTGACCAGGTCGCGCAAGGCGTAGGTATTGGCGAAGTTCTTGCCGCCAGGCGTGCGCTCGGCATAGAAGAACGGCGACGTGCTCAGGCTGCTCGAAAACGGGTTCAGGCGGGCGTTGATGTCCGCGTACATGCCTTTTTGGACGTCGTTGACGTTCTTGATCAGGGTGCTGTCGCGCTTGGCAACGTCAAAGCTGACGAAAGCGTTGAAACGGTCCTTGCCGAAGCCGAAGATACCACTGAGATTCTGGCGTGCAAACTCGCCATCATCGTTGGCACTGACGCTGGCAGTCAGTTCAGCACCCGTGTAATTGGTCTTGGTAATAAAATTGACCACGCCGGCGATCGCGTCGGAACCATATACGGCCGAGGCACCATCCTTGAATACTTCAACGCGTTCGATGGCCGAAACAGGAATACTGTTCAAGTCATATACAGCCGATTTACCCTGGTTCGGATCGGCATACGCGGAAGCCGTGATGCGGCGGCCGTTCAGCAATACCAGCGTGGAAGAGGAGCCCAGGCCACGCAAGGAAGCCGTTGCCGCGCCGCGCGAAAAACCACCATCAGTCACGTCAACCGAAGAGCCCGAGCCAAAAGCGGGGATCGAGTGCAGCAGCTCGGCCACCGTATTGGCGCCCGTCGCAGCGATCTGCTTGGCATTCAGGGTCTGGATCGGCGACGAACCTTCTTTTTCGGAACGCTTGATGTTCGACCCTGTCACCAGGACTTTTTGCACAGCAGGTTCGGCGGACACTTCTTGCGCCATGACTACCATGTGGGACGATGCCAAGGTGAGCGCTACTGCGATGACACTGCGCTTCAGTACAATTTTATTATCCAATTATTTTCTCCGTACAAGCCACTCTCACAGCCTGCTCTTATGCAACTGACTGTTGACCAAGGAAATTTTGGGTTCAATTTCCTTGGCAACCCGGTCTAGGTTCGCCGTTCACCTCCCGGCTTGTTTGCACAAAATGCGATAAACATTTTGCCTAGAAGACATATAAAAACATTTATCATCATAAAGTGTCAAATATATGTAGCACAGTTACACTTAATTACAACAGTAAGGAAATTTTTCACATTTTCGGACGCAAAAACAGCGTGGCGACATGTACGAGAACGTGGCGCTGAGGAGAGGCGGCAGGAGACACAATGCAGATGAGACAGACGCCAGGATAAGACTATCCAAACGGAAGTCATTGCAGGATCACAGTTGAGCACAGCAATGCCACATTGTCAATCTAGAACATATATCTGACATGACTATGTACACAAAACAACATTCTTATGGCATTTATAGCAGGACGTTTTCCGATCGCCAGAAACGTTATTGGAGCGTGTCCGATCTGACAGTACACCATTAAGGCGGTGACACCACCCAAGAAAACGCCCCGCAAGCTTTGCAGCTTGCGGGGCGCCAGAAACTTCCAGACTTGCCTGTACATCCCAGCCTACGCCAGCTGACCAAGGTCAGCCGGCGAGGTGGGAGTCACATCAGAACTTGTGGCTGTACTGTGCCGACAAGCGCACGGTGCGCGGGCTCGAATACGCATTGACCATGCCGGCGGTTGGGCTGACTGCAGTACCGGCGGCGCTAGTGTTGTAAGCCTCGTCGATCGATTGCGCCACTTGACGGTTGGTTGCGTTCAGCACGTCGACTTTCAGCACGATGCCCTTGATTTGCTCTGGCTTGTAGATGAAGTTCAAGTCCAGGCGCATTTCCGTTGGCAGCGTACCGTAAGCGCCGCGGCCGTTCGGGCCGGTTGGGCACAGGAAGAAGATCGAGCCGTATTGCGACAAGCCCAAGCCCTGTTGATCCATGGACGCTGGGATATTGCAAGTACGCGACATTGGACGACCCGTTGCCACCAGCAAGTTGCCACCGACGCCGAACTGGCTCGTGAACTCATAGTAGCCGTAGGTTTTCAACTGATGCGCACGGTTGTTCGGCAACAAGCCGCTGCCGTTGACCATCGTTTCAGGGAAGTCCCAGCCCGAGCTGAAGCCCACGTCGGCCTGGCCGTTATCCGACTTGGTCTGGCCTTCCTGATTGCCTTCGCTGCGCGACCACGTGTAGTTCATCTTGCCATACCAGCCATTGCGCATCGGATGTTCGAGCATGAATTCCAGCGCCGTGTAGGTACGCTTGGCTTTTTCCGGGAAGCCTGCATCGGCAGCCGAAATCGTCACCGCGCGCTGTGCACCGTTTGGTCCCACTGGGATCATGAAGGTGTTGTCCTTGCCTGGATTGAACAGGGCGCCGTTCCAGCCATGATCGTCGAAGTACTCTTTTTCAGCGCCCGTCAGCTTGGCCGAGATGGCACGTGGATCCGAGTAGTCATCGATCGTGTTTTTCAGCTTACGGTAGGTAAACTTGATACCGCCGTTGAAATCAGGCGTCAGGGCCTTCTCGAAGCCCAGGTTGATCTCGTCCTGGAAGTGAGCCTTCAAGTTGGTCGCAGCCAATTCATTGGCGCGTTTTTCCTGGCCAAATTCATTGTTAGCCGACACGACATTGCTGATCGGGTTCAAGCCCAGCGGTGCGCCGGTGGTTGGGTTGACGCCGGTGTAGGTGTAGAAGCGGTCGGTGTTCAGCGAAGCGCCGGCAAAACGTACGGCCATGTTGGCAGGCAATTGCATGAAGTAGCGGCCAGCCGTACCGAAGACTTTCAGGGAACCGTCGCCGTACACATTCCAGGCCGCATTCAAGCGCGGTGCCAGCATGTTTTTCTGTTCCACGAAGGTTTCGCCGATACCGTTCATGTTCTTGAACGACTCATTGCGCAAGCCCAGTGTCACGACCAGGTTTTCAGTAGCTTGATAGCGGTCCTCGATGTACTGCGCCGATTGCTCGACGGTCGGGGTGGAGCCGCCGCGCTGCAGATTTTCACGCACGTAGTAACCTTGGGTACCATAACCGCCGCCAGCTGCCGGCGACATATTGTGGCCAGACAATACCGTGTTCGGATTGGTCTTCAGGTACGTCCAGGTACCGCCGCCAGCCGCTTCCGTGCCGTTCAGGGCATTGATCTTGTTGTGATCCAGACCGCCGCGTATCGTATGCTGCTTGGCCAGTTTGTATTCCAGATCCAGGCGATAGCCGCGGTTGGTATCTTGCGCACCATCACGCAACAGGGCCGAGCTGAAACCTTGCACCTGGCTAGGCTGGTAATTCACGCCTGGCACCTGGTTATCCGGGGAGGCAACGACAGGACGCAAGCCTGGAATGTAGCCAAACGGATTTTGCTCGCGTTGCGTCTTGGCCTGGCCGATCAGGGCTTGCACGGTCAGATCATCGGTCACATAGCTGGTCAGCTTGAGGATGTCGATGTTGGAGCCCTGGGCTGCCGCCAGCGCAGCGCCGGTGGCGTTCAGGAACAGCACACCTGCCGAATAGTTCTTGAATTTGGCGCCACCGTTCTGCACATAGCCGCGCTTCTTGGTGTCATAGTTGAAGCCGTAGTATTGATCGTTAACATTCGACTCGTCCGAAATATGCGTGTATTCGAGGCGGTTGTTGTCGGTGATATTCCAGTCGATCTTGGCGATATAGCGCGGCACCTCGGATTTTTGCACCAGCCAGCCGGTCTGGTTGTTCACGGTGCTGGTCGAGGCCAGGCGTGCCGTTTCGCGGTCCATCTTGGTAAATTCGCCACCCAGATAGATGAACAGCTTGTCCTTGATCAGCGGGCCGCTGACGTAGGCGTTGTAGACCTTCTCGGTCAGCTTGTCGCCTTCGCGGTAGTTGTAGATCTTGCCATCCGTCTTGGGATTGGCGCCCGTGTTCGGGAACATGATGTTCTTGGCTTTACCGCGCAGCGAATCAGGCGCGTAGGTAAAGCCGGCACCGAATTCCCAATTATTGGTACCGCTCTTGGTGGTGATATTGACCACGCCACCCGTCGAACGTCCAAACTCGGCGCCGTAGCCGCCGGTGATGATTTGCGCTTCAGCAATCGAGCCGAAAGGCAGGGAAGAGTAGCCAACCTGGTACAGGCTGTTGGTGACGGGGAAACCGTTGATATACGCCGCATTTTCCGATGCGCTGGAGCCGCCGAAGCTGGCGGCGTTGTTGCCGTAGCGCGAGTCGGCGCGCGTGGTGCCGCCTGCCAATTGCACAATGTTGGCAACCGTAGGCGCCAGTGGCAGGGTAGCCAGCTCGCGCGAATTGAAGGAGGAACCGGAGTTGGAGCTGGTGACATCGATCGCGCGGCGGCGGCTCGTCACGTTCACGGTTTGCACTTGCTGCAGCGCTACTTCGCTTTCCTGGCCGATGCGTACTTCCACGTCCTGCGTGCTGACGACGGAAGAACCTTTCAGCAGCGTTACCTTGTAGTTACCGACTGGCAGGGAGGTGATGCGGAAAGTACCGCTTGCATCGGGCGAAATGGTCCGCTTGAAACCATTGTCGGAACCGACGATCTGCACCGACGCGCTGGCATCCGGCGCAATCTTGCCGATGATGTTGCCCGTGGCATTCGACTGTGCCATTACCGCTGGAACAATCGCAACGCTCAATACCGATGCGCTGAAAGCGATCGTTAATGCACGTGCTATTACAGTTTTTCTCAACATGTCATTCCCTATTTATTTATGAGCGCAGTATTACTGCTTTGGTAAAGGAGTTTATCACTCACACTTATGCGTTTTTGAACGCTTTTTACTCTCATCACCTTGCAATCCCGTCACACAAGGCATCCTCTCGGTCCACTTTGCATAGGCAAAGAAAACAGAATGACACATCGGAACATATTGAAACGGACTGGTCAATAAAATTAGGAAAACTGTTCTGTTGGCGCAACACTTCAATTTATCCAGGAAACAGGCACGCGGAAACGCATCCAGGCTGAATGAAAACATTCGCGGACGATAATCAAACTTGCTTGGAATGCCTGCAAACAGTGGCTTTGCACCAATGGAATCAGAATACTGCAGGAAGAGTTGTTTCTAAAAAGATGGATATAAAGAGCCCGCAAAATAAATGACGCACAAGACGAAATTATTTTACGGAACGAGGCCGAATATATTGCAGATCCATCCCGCAATAAATCAATCAGATTTTTTCAGAATAGTTCTGTATAAAAAGAAATTCCTCGTCATCATCTTAAAATAAAAATCCCGCACTCCATTGAGGAAGTGGCAGCGGCAAGAGACAACGCTGCTCATTTCCTTAAATGCGTGCGAAACAAAGATACGGAATTGCACCTGCGAGTAACAAAACACTATCAAATCACACGCAATGGCAAGGCGTCAACAAAATCAAGCGGCCACAACAAAAAAGCAACACAAATTTACCCGAAAAATTAGGTCCGGATTTGCGCGCCCCAACAAGGGGCGGCGGATGCACCAGCAGCGCACTGGTTTGCACCAGTTTGTGGCAGCAAGGAAACATCTCCAGATTCCCTCACGGCACGGTGGCAAGCATGCGCACAGACGGTATGCCTGCCTTTTTCGTCCCCAAAAAAGTCCGGATAAACGAGGCAGCGAGCATTGTGGAGGTAAAATAGCGGCCGGATGCCCTCACGCGTCACCACACACTCTCCGCTAGATACGGAGCCCGGCAATTTTTAAAAATACACACCATGTTGCGACTCAACGAAGTAAAACTCCCCCTCGAACACGACGAAGCGGCACTGCCCGCCGCCATCCTGGCGCGCCTCGGCATTGCCGCCGATGAGCTGCTCGGCTTTACCGTCTTCAAGCGCAGCTATGACGCGCGCAAGCGCAGTGCCGTGGTGTTGATTTACTCGCTGCACGTGGACGTCAAGAATGAAGCGGCCGTGCTGGCGCGCCTGGGCCACGATATCCATCTGATGCCCGCGCCCGACACCGACTATAAATTCGTCGCCGGCGGCGAACAGCTGGCCGGCCATACCAATGAACCGCGCCCCATCGTCATCGGCACGGGCCCGTGCGGCCTGTTCGTGGCGCTGATCCTGGCACAGATGGGCTTGCGCCCCCTCATCCTGGAACGGGGCAAGCAGGTGCGCGAGCGCACGGTCGACACCTTCGGCTTCTGGCGCAAGCGCGAGCTGAACCCGGAATCGAACGTGCAGTTTGGCGAAGGCGGCGCCGGCACCTTCTCGGACGGCAAGCTGTACAGCCAGATCAAGGATCCCAAGCACTATGGCCGCAAGGTACTGACGGAATTCGTCAAGGCCGGCGCGCCTGAAGAAATCATGTATGTGAGCAAGCCGCACATCGGCACCTTCCGCCTGGTCAAGATGGTGGAAGAAATGCGCGCCAATATCGAACAGCTGGGCGGCGAATACCGCTTCAGCAGCAAAGTGGTCGATCTCGACATCGAGCCAGGCAGCGATGGCGGCCAGGTGCGCGGCGTGGTGCTGGACAATGGCGAAACCATCGCCAGCAACCACGTCGTGCTGGCCATCGGCCACAGCGCGCGCGACACCTTCGAGATGCTGCACCGCCGCGGCGTGTACATCGAAGCGAAACCGTTCTCGATCGGCTTCCGCGTGGAACACCCGCAATCGCTGATCGACAGCTGCCGCTTCGGCCCCAGCGCCGGCCACCCGATCCTGGGCGCGGCCGACTACAAGCTCGTGCACCACGCCAGCAATGGCCGCTCCGTGTACAGCTTCTGCATGTGCCCGGGCGGCACGGTGGTGGCGGCCGCCTCGGAACCGGGCCGCCTGGTGACGAACGGCATGAGCCAGTACTCGCGCAACGAGCGCAACGCCAACAGCGCCATCGTCGTCGGCATCACGCCGGCCGACTACCCGGGCGACCCGCTGGCCGGCATCGCCCTGCAGCGCGAACTGGAAGAGCGCGCATTTGCCTTGGGTGGCGGCAACTACGATGCCCCAGGACAATTGGTCGGCGACTTCGTGGCCGGCCGCGCCTCGACGGAATTTGGCAGCGTGGTGCCGTCGTACAAACCGGCCGTGCACCTGACGGACCTGGCGCCATCCTTGCCCGAATACGCGATCACGGCCCTGCGCGAAGCGTTTCCGGCGTTCAACAAGCAAATCAAGGGCTATTACAAGGCCGATGCCGTGCTGACGGGCGTGGAAACGCGTACCTCGTCGCCGATCCGCATCAAGCGCCGCGACGATGACCTGCAAAGCCTGAACACGCGGGGGCTGTTCCCCGCCGGCGAAGGCGCCGGCTATGCGGGTGGCATCCTGTCGGCGGCCGTCGACGGCATCAAGGTGGCCGAGGCGGTGGCCCTGTCGATGGCGGCGCGCCGCTAGGCCCTGCCCTCCCCCGCCCTGCGGCGGGACGAAAAAAAACCGGCACTCAGTGCCGGTTTTTTGATGCCTGCGTACCTTGCTTAAAACTTGTACGAAGCATTCAGGTAGCCCGTACGGCCGCGCGGATCGTAGTAGCGGTCGTCATAGCCGAATTGCTGGCCGCGGTTCGCGCCGGCCGTCGATGGCACGAATGGCGGGCTCTTGTCGGTCAGGTTCAGCAGGCCGGCGGTCAGGACCCAGCTCTTGCTTGGGGTCCATACCGTTTGCCAGTCGAGGGTCGAATAGAAACCTACCTGCATGCGGATCTTTTCCTGGCCCGTCACGGCGCCCGACGCGTCGAGCACGTCGACCGACGTTTCCTGGTCCTTGTAGCCGGACAGGAAGTTGACGGTCAGCGAGTTGGACCAATTGCCCGTTTTCAGGGTGTTCGTCCACTGGCCGCGCGTGCGGAACGTCACCGAGCCCAGATCAGCGAAGTTGCCCAGCGCCGAATAATACCTGCCATTGCGTTCCAGCTGCACGTCCTCGCGCAGCATCTGCGTCGCGTTCAGCTGCGACGTGAACAGGCCGATGCCGGAGCGGTAACGGGCGCTGACATCGATATCGACACCGGTGGCAAACGACTTGCCCAAGTTCTGGTTGTCAGCCAGGAAGGCCAGGTAGGTAGTCCCCGTGCCCACGTCCTTGTTGACGCCCCACGATTTCGGGAAGTTGGCCGGATTGGCAAATACCAGCTGTTCGGTCAGTTGGCCGAAGGAATCGCGGATCTGCACATGCCACAGGTCGGCGCCCAGGGTGATGGCGCTGATCGGCTCGTAACGGAAGCCGATGGTTGCCTGTTTCGATTTCTCAGGCTGCAATTCGCGGTTGCCGCCGGCCAGCTGGTCGTACTGGCGGTTGCCTGGCTGGCATTGCGCATTGAGACGCGTGGCGATCGCCTGCAAGGCTGGCGAGCACGTGTACTTGTCGCTGGTGACGCCGTAGCCGCGCTGCAAGGCGTTGACTTGTGGCACTGTCGGCGCATGGAAACCATTGCCGACCGAACCGCGGATCAGCAAGGTGGGGGCCGGCGTCCACTTGAAGCTGGCCTTGGCCGTGGTTGCACCACCAAAGTCCGAGAATTCATCGAAACGCAAGGCGGCGCCCAATTCCAGCTCTTTCAGCACAGGCGCGATGACTTCGCCAAAAATGCCCTTCGACGTACGGCTGGCGCTGTACGGCTGGCTGCTGGCCGCGTCGCCGAAACGCTGGTCGCATTCCAGCCCCGTCGTGCCGCCGCACAAGGTGCCCTTCACGGGATCGGCCAGGATGCCTTGCGCAAACGGACTTGGCTTGGCGGAGAATTCCTCGCGGTTGATGTTCACGCCCATGCCCAGCATCATTGCACCGCCAGGCAGTCGCCGCAGTTCCGTCGAGCCATTCAGGTTAATCGTCTGCAGGCGCGAAGTGCCGCCGTCCCAGTAACCGGAGTACGCGGCCGACTTGATCGCTTCCTGTGCCGCAGGGGACTGCTTGCCCGGGCCGACGAAGGGATCGAGCAAGCCGCTCGACGTGAGGTTATTGACGGCAATGGCGCCAGGATAGCCGGAAATACTGCCTTTTACGCGGCTTTCGGAGAAGTTATAGGCTGCGTTATAGTCCCAGCCGGCCAGAATGCCGCGCGTGCCGACCACCACACTGGCAAAATCTGCCGTATCTTTCGAGGTACGCTGGCCCATGTCGAACAAGCGGTAGAACGCCGTGCTATCGCCGGTGATACCCGCTGGCACCAAGTACTTGTCATGCAGCGGCGTGCCCGCATCGACGGCGATCGCGCCAGGTACGGGAGCGATGCGCGAAGTCTGCTTGGTGCGTGACAGCAATACGTCCGCATACACTTCCTGGCCGGCGAGCTTGAAGGTGCCCGACGCCATGAAGTTGTCGCGTTTGCGTTCCGGATAGATTTCCAGGTCCTTGGTAAAGTCATAGCCGCAATAGTCATCGACCAGGCCGCTGCCATCGTTATACGGTTCAATCACGCGGAACGTCTTTTCCGGGCAGGAACCGTTGGCCTTCTGGTAAGGGCTGATCAGCTGGCCATTGTCATCGGTGGCATTGGCAGGAATCGGGCTGGCCGAAAACTGCTGCTTCTGATAGCGCTTGCCATTGGCCGAGAATTGCACCTTGCCCGTGTTGGCGAACTTGCGGTCGACGGAAGCGAGCTTGTCGCGCTCATCGTGGCCAAAGGTCAGCACCACGTTGTAGCCATCTTCGTCCAGATTGCCAAAGCCCTTGGTGGCGCTGAGGCGTTTTTCACGCGCACCGTTTTTGGGTGCGGAATAGCCGATGGTCACATCACCGATCGTCGTATCGTGCTTGGTAATGAAGTTGACCACGCCGGCGATGGCATCGGCACCGTACAGGGCGGAGGCGCCATCGGTCAGCAGTTCCACGCGTTCAATTGCCGAGATAGGGATCGAGTTCAAGTCGAAGCCAGCGGCGAAACCCGTCAGCGTCTGGCCGCCGAACTGGGCCAGGCGTTTACCGTTCAGCAAGACGAGCGTACGCGTCTCACCCACGTTATGCACGGAAATACCGGAAAAACCGAAGGTGCTGCCGCCAACCGAGGAGCTTTCACTGGTGGCGCCCTGGGCGGAAGAGAGTTTCTTGACCAGATCGGTGACCGAGGTGGCGCCCGATGTGCGGATGGCTTCAGCGGTCAGGACAGTGACCGGCAAGGCGCCTTCGGCGGCGATCCGTTTGATCGACGAGCCGGTGACTTCAACGCGCTGGATTTGCGCATCGGCGCCCTGCGCATCTTGTGCAATCGCGGACTGCGAAACAACTGACATGGCGGCAACTACACCACCGGCGCAGACGATGCGAACTGCACGAGAGATGACGGTTTCTTTAAGCATGGTGAACCCTTTTTTCATTTGTACGGTTATATATGACTCCGGATTTGCTACCCGGATTGCACTCGTTCATCTAAAGGAAACGTCTCGCACGGCACCTGATCAGGCACCGTGAAGTTCGCTGGCACACTTGTACAGAAATGGCACTAGGAGACTAAAAGTCAACTAGACAACTACATAGAATCACGGCAAGAATATGAGTGTCAACAGAACTCAGCATGCGTATGGCGTACATACAACATGTGAAAAACGGAGGCGGCTTGGGATAGGACGGCCCCTCCCCGCTAGACGGGAGGCCGCGCGGTGTCAGTTGGCCAGCGGCAGCCTGATTTGTATATGACAGCCGGGAGTGCAGTCGATGGCGCACACCTGGCCGCCCAGTTGCTGCACGATGGTGTAGACGATGTGCATGCCCAGGCCGGAGCCGCCCTGGCCACGCTTGGTGGTGAAAAACGGTTCAAACATGTGTTCGCGCACGGCCGGCGCCAGGCCGATGCCGTCGTCGGAAAAGTCCAGCAGCAGCCAGCGCGCATCGGCGCCATCGCCGTCCGCCTCGATGCGCGCGCGTATCGTGATGCGGCCCGGGCCGCCCTGCGGATAGCCGTGGCGCGCGCTGTTCATTAAGAGGTTCGAAAGGATTTGCGACAGCTTGCCGGCCGCCAGGCGCACCTGGCAATCGGGGGCGATATCGAGTTCCACGCCCAGCGCCGCCTTGCGCAGTTCCGGGCTGTGCGCCGACACCAGGCCGTGCACATAGTCGTGCAGCGCCAGGTCGGCCACATATTCGCTGACCTGGTCCACGGCCAGCTGCTTGAAATTGCCGATCAGGTCGGCGGCGCGCGCCAGGTTGCGTTCGATCAGGGCGGCCGCGCCTTTCAGGGATTCGGCAATGTCGATCAATTCAGCGCGGCTGACCTTGGCGCCGCCCAGCAGTTGCACCAGCTGGTCGGCATAGCTGCCCATGCTCGACGCCGCCGTCAGCGCCACGCCGATCGGCGTGTTGACTTCATGCGAGACACCGGCCACGAGCGAACCGAGGGCCGCCATCTGTTCCTGCTCGATCAGGTTCGCCTGCGCCGCCACCAACGACTCGGTGCGCACGCGCACGATTTCTTCCAGCTGCTGGGTGCGCTCCTGGTGCTGCAGCTCGGCCGCGCCGCGCGCCGAGAAGATCGACAGCAGCAGCAAGGCCAGCAAGCGCTTGTTTTCATCGATGGGACGCGTGTCGATGGCCGACAGGATGCCCAGGGTCTTGCCATCGGTATCGATCAGCGGCATGCCGACATAGCTTTCCGCATGCATGTCGACCAGGAGGGTATCAAGTGGAAAGCGACGCTGGATATCACTGCCGTGAAAACACATGCTCTGGCAGGTCACGTCCTGGCAAGGCGTGTGCTGCAGGCTGTATTCGATATTCGGCTGATAGTCGCCGCCACCCCACAGGGCCAGGGTGCGGATGCCTTCGCTGCCATCGTCCATGCGCACCAGCCGACCGGCGATCACATAGTGCACGTCGAGCGCTTCGGCCAGATCCTTGACGAGGATACGCAGGAAATCGTCGCCACGGGCGTGCGCCGTCGAGGCGGTGATCGAGCGCAGGGCCGCCTCCGCCAGGGTGCGCCGCTGCTCGGGATCGAACAGGGGTTCTTGCGAATTCACATCAAACAACGGAATACTCATGAATGCTCCTGCGCAGCACGGAAAGCGCAGGCAAAGCTGCCGGCGCGGCGATCCTCAGCAAAGGTCCGGGTCAACGGACTTGCCGCGATTGTACCCCTGGCTATTGTTTAATAATACAGATACACAGGAATTTTTTATAACCAGCCGGAACGCTTGAACAAGTAATACATATAACCGCAGACACAGCTCATCACTGCCACGGCGGCCGGATAACCATAATGCCAGTCCAGTTCCGGCATGAACTTGAAATTCATGCCCCAGATACCGGCAAACGCGGTAAATACGGCGAAGATGGCGGCCCAGGCCGCCAATTGCTTGTTCACTTCGCTCTCATCGATGGCGACCATCGACAGATTCACCTGGATCGCCGTGCTGATCGTGTCGCGGATGGTGTCGAGCGTTCCGTTGATGCGCGCCAGATGGTCATGCACGTCGCGGAAATACTCCTGGGTATCGTGGCACAGCGGCGGCACCCTTCCGCCGTGCAGCTTGCCCACCGCTTCCATCAGGGGTGCGACCACGTGGCGCAAGACCATGACCTTGCGTTTCAATTGATACAGCCGTTCGATATTGTCACGCTCGGTGCCACGGTCGAAGATGCGGTCCTCGATCAGTTCCAGCTCCGATTCGAGCGCGTCGAGGACAGGAAAGTATCGGTCGACGACGGCGTCCATCAGCGCGTACAGCACGAAGGCCGATCCCTGGCGCAGCAAGTGCGGTTCGCGCTCGGCGCGCGCGCGCACGCCAAGAAAACCTTGCGAGCTGTTGCTGCGCGACGAGAGCACGTAATTGGCGCCGACAAAAATGTCGACTTCGCCCAGCACCAGTTCGTTCTCGACCATTTCCACGGTTTTCACGACGGCGAACAGGGAGTCGCCATATTCCTCGATCTTCGGCCGCTGGTGGCCCCGCTGCGCGTCTTCCACCGCCAGTTCGTGCAGGCAAAACTCGTGCTGCATCTGTTTCAGCTCGTCCGGCGTGGCGTCGAGCAGGGCGACCCAGACGAAACAATCGGGGCGCTCGACGTAATCGCTGATATCGTCGATCGGCAAGTCGGCCAGTTTTTTGCCATCCTGGTAGGCCACGCAGTTAATCAGCATACAGTTTCCACAATAAAGTTAAAACCGGACGAAACAGTCCGGCAGGCGCTAGCTTACCTTATCGCCTGCTGTGGGTGTTGTGGCGTGCGAGGAACGCCAGGAGGGGAAGCGGACGGGGCGGAGCCCCGTCCGGACGGCAATCAGTCGTCTTTGGCGCCGTCGATGCCCAGTTCGGATATCTTGCGGGTGATGGTGTTGCGGCCGATGCCCAGGCGCACGGCGGCGTCGTTCTTGCGCCCGTGCGTATGCTTGAGCGCCGTCTTGATCAGGGCCGACTCGAACTGCCGCCCCAGCACGGCCATGACTTCCTGTTGCCCCGCGCCCAGCATGCCGGCCGCCTGCAATTCCAGCAAGCCGATCCAGCCCGGCGGCGCGCCGTTGGCGGGCGCGACGGCTTCAAAGACCTGGCCGCCGTGCGGGTGGGCAACGGCTGCTGGCGCAGCTTCGCCCGCCGCCGCCGTGGCCGCGCCATCGCCCTGCCCCTGCGTCAATTCCAGCGGCAAATCCTTGATTTCCACCGTCTGGCCCGGCGCCATCACGGTGATCCAGTTGCACAGGTTTTCCAGCTGGCGCACATTGCCGGGTAAATCGAGGCCGCTCAAGAACTGCATCGTCGGTTCGCTCATGCGTTTGGCTTCGACGCCCAGCTGGCGTGCGCTTTGCACCAGGAAGTGGCGCACCAGGATGGGGATATCCTCGCGCCGCTCCCTCAAACTGGGCAGGCGCAAACGGATCACGTTCAGGCGGTGATACAAGTCTTCGCGGAACAGGCCGTCGCGCACGCGCTGCTCGAGGTTCTGGTGCGTGGCCGTAATGACGCGCACGTTCGCCTTCATCGGCTGATGGCCGCCGACGCGATAGAAATGGCCGTCGGACAACACGCGCAGCAAACGCGTCTGCAAGTCGAACGGCATGTCGCCAATTTCATCAAGGAACAAGGTGCCGTTCTCCGCCTGCTCGAAGCGGCCCCGGCGCGTCGTCTGCGCGCCCGTAAACGCACCGCGTTCGTGGCCGAACAGTTCGGACTCGAGCAAATCCTTCGGTATCGCCGCCGTGTTGAGAGCAATGAAAGGCTGCGCCGCGCGCGGGCTGTGCTTGTGCAGCGCGCGCGCCACAAGCTCCTTGCCGGAACCGGATTCGCCCGTGATGAGCACCGTCACGTTCGATTGCGACAACCGGCCGATGGCGCGGAAGACTTCCTGCATGGCCGGCGCCTGGCCGAGGATTTCCGGGGTTTCGGACGGGCCCGATTCAACGCTCGTCTCGCGCAGGCTTTCTTCCAGCGCGCGGCGGATCAGCTCGACAGCCTTGTCGATATCGAAGGGCTTGGCCAGGTATTCGAAGGCGCCGCCCTGGAAGGCTGCGACGGCCGAGTCAAGGTCGGAAAAGGCCGTGATGATGATGACAGGCAAGCCGGGAAAGCGCGACTTGACCGTCTGCAGCAATTCCAGGCCGGATGCGCCCGGCATGCGGATATCGGACACGAGCACTTGCGGCGTGTCAAATTCCAGCGCGGCGATGGCGTCGCGCGCATTGGCAAAACTCTTGGTGGCGAGATTTTCCCGCGCCAGGGCTTTTTCCAGCACCCAGCGGATTGATTCGTCGTCGTCAACTATCCAGATTGGCTTCATTAGTGTGTGCGTCCCGCAATGGATTTCATGGGTGGGATACCTCCTCGCTTATGGCAAGGGTAGAACGATCCTGAAATCGGTGTATCCAGGCCGGCTTTCGCACTCGATCACGCCCAGGTGCTGTTGCACGAAGGTTTGCGCCAAGGTCAGCCCCAGCCCGCTGCCGCCTTCCCTGCCCGACACCAGCGGGTAGAAAATCCGGTCGCGGATCTGGGGTGCGATGCCCGGTCCATTGTCAATGATATGCAAGTCTAATGCCAGGTTGTAGCGGACCTTGGCCAGGGTCACCTGGCGCGCCACGCGCGTCTTGAAAATGAGCTCCGCATCGCCCGCCTCGATGCGCTCTGCCAGCGCTTGCGCCGCGTTGTGCGCGATGTTGAGCACGGTCTGTATCAGTTGCTCCTTGTCGCCGCGAAACTCGGGAATCGAAGCATCGTAATCGCGCGAAATGCTCAGGCCGCTGGGGAACTCGGCCAGGATCAGGCTGCGTACCCTTTCGCACACTTCGTGGATATTCACGTCGCCGACGATATGCGGGCGGCGGTGGGGCGCCAGCAAACGGTCGACCAGGGTTTGCAGGCGGTCCGCTTCCTTGATGATGACTTGCGTGTACTCGCGCAGCTCGCTCAGGTGCAGGGCCGGCAATTCCAGCTCCAGCAGCTGGGCCGCGCCGCGGATGCCGCCCAGCGGGTTCTTGATTTCATGCGCCAGGTTGCGGATCAGCTCCTTGTTGACCTGGCTCTGGTCGAGGATGCGCTCCTCGCGGTCAAGTTTGAGCTGCTGCACGTTTTCGCGCAGCTCGATCAGCACGCCGTCGCGCGGCGCGTCGAGCGCGCTGATGATGCTGTGCACGCGCAGCGGCTCGCGCCCCAGGCGCTCCAGAGTCAGGTCCTGGCGCAAGTCGGAAAATTTATGCTCGAGCGCCTGCGCGCAAATGCCGGCCAGCTCGTCGGGATTCAAGAACAGCGCCGTCAGCTTTTGCCGCGACAGGGCCTTCAACGAGCTTTCCAGCAGGTTTTCCGCCGCCGCGTTGGCATAGCTGATGCGGCCGTCGCCGTCGAGCAGGATCACGGCCGAAGCGAGCAAATCAAGGCCCGCCAGGTGGGCCGGGCGGCTGGAATGGTTGTCTAGTGTCATGTGCTTTACCGAATATTCGCGATCTCGCGTTTCAGGGCCTCGACGTTCTGCTGTGTCCGGCTAATGTTGTCCTTCAACTGCGCCACTCGTTCCTGGTATTTCGCGTAATTGCGCTCATTGCCCTGGCGCTCAGGCTGGCCGCCGTTGAACTCCAGGCGCTGCGCCGCCAGCTTCTGCTCTTCGCTGCGCAATTCGTCCTGCAGGATCTGGCGCCGGTCCAGGTCGCGCGCGCGCTGCTCGGCGCCATCGACCTTGGGAAACGCGCCTGCGGCAGGTGCTGCCGTGGCCGCCGCCTGCGTGGCGGGCCGGGACGGCGCGCCGGCCAGCGGCGCCGTCTTGCGTGGCGGCTCCGTCATGGCGCCCGGCAAATCGAGCAGCTGGCAATGCGCGCCAGCCCGCTTGTCCGTGTACGTCTTGTGTCCTTGCGCATCGGCGCACACATACAGCTGCCCGTGCGCCTGTGCCGCCGCGCCCAGCAATCCTGCCATCAGCGCCATTCTGCAATGCTTGGTCAATCTCTACTCCTGTCGGCGCGTGCCGCATCGTTCCTGGGCCGACTATACAACAACGCACTGTGGCGCCATAACAAAAAACGCGGGCAAGACCATCGCCTCACCCGCGTTTTTTTATTCACTACCGGCACATTGCCGGCGTGGCGCCATTACAGCGAGTAGTACATGTCGAACTCGGCAGGATGCGTGGTCATGCGCATGCGCTGTACGTCCTGCATTTTCAGTTCCAGGTAAGCATCGATCATCGAATCGCTGAATACGCCGCCACGGGTCAGGAACTCGCGGTCCTTGTCCAGTGCGTCCAGGGCTTCTTCCAGCGAAGCGCACACGGTCGGGATCAGCGCGTCTTCTTCTGGCGGCAGATGGTACAGATCTTTCGAGGCGGCTTCGCCCGGATGGATCTTGTTGGCAACGCCGTCCAGGCCAGCCATCAGCAGTGCGGCGAAGCACAGGTACGGGTTCGCCAGTGGATCCGGGAAGCGCGCTTCGACGCGGCGGCCTTTTGGATTGGCCACGTGCGGAATACGGATCGAAGCGGAACGGTTTTTCGCCGAGTACGCCAGTTTCACTGGCGCTTCGTAGCCTGGTACCAGGCGCTTGTACGAGTTGGTGCCCGGGTTGGTGATCGCGTTCAGTGCCTTGGCGTGCTTGATGATGCCGCCGATGTAGTACAGGGCGAAATCGGACAGGCCGGCATAGCCGTCGCCAGCGAACAGGTTTTTGCCATCTTTCCATACGGATTGATGCACGTGCATGCCCGAACCGTTGTCGCCAACGATAGGTTTCGGCATGAAGGTGGCGGTCTTGCCATAGCTGTGCGCCACGTTCCACACCACGTATTTCAGGTTTTGCGTCCAGTCGGCGCGCTCGACCAGGGTCGAGAACTTGGTGCCGATTTCATTCTGGCCAGCGCCGGCCACTTCGTGATGATGTACCTCAACCGGGATGCCCAGCGATTCCAGAATCAGGCACATTTCCGAACGCATGTCCTGGAAGCTGTCCACTGGTGGCACGGGGAAGTAGCCGCCCTTGACGGTAGGACGGTGGCCGCTGTTGCCGCCTTCGATGTCCTTGCCGGTCGACCACGAACCTTCGTCCGAACCGATCTTGACGAAGCAGCCCGACATGTCGATCTTCCAGCGCACGCTGTCGAAGATGAAGAATTCTGGCTCAGGGCCGAAGTAGGCGGTGTCGCCCATGCCCGACGATTTCAGGTAGGCTTCGGCGCGTTTCGCGATCGAGCGCGGGTCGCGGTCGTAGCCCTTGCCGTCCGACGGTTCGATCACGTCGCACTGCATGAACAGGGTCGTTTCTTCCATGAACGGGTCGATATTGGCCGTGTTTGGATCCGGCAGCAAGATCATGTCGGACGCTTCAATGCCTTTCCAGCCAGCGATCGAAGAACCGTCAAAGGCGTGACCGGACTCGAATTTGTCCATGTCGAAGTGCGACACGGGAACCGTCACGTGCTGCTCTTTACCACGGGTATCAGCAAAGCGGAAATCAACGAATTTGACTTCGTTTTCTTCTACCATCTTCAAGACTTCTGCGGCTGTCATTGCCATGCGTATCTCCTAAATGAATGTGGGGTGAGCCGACCTTAGTGCGTCTGGGCTGATGAAGCGAAGCAAACATTGCGTGCCACCAAAACTCATAAGGATCATAGCAGATTCCATGCCAGCTTCTAGTGGGATGTCGCCGCCAAGGTCAAAACCCGGCCATCCCAGTGAAAGTTTTCCTGCCCGCGATTTTCATGCTGGGTTTGCGTCAAATCAAGAATGCACTATGCAAGTGCAAAAAACGAATAACGCACTATTATCGTGCATTTTGTACCAATTCTTGAAAAATGCCTCGTTGTGGTGCATGCACCGTGCACCGTGATTTCCCGTTTGCGGGGCGCCGACGGCGCACTATAATCGACCACACCTGCCCACTTTCATCGAGGACGCCATGACCACCGCCGCCGACATCCTGACCACCGCCCGCAGCCGGGCCAATGAAGGTACGCCGTATGCCGGCGCCGTCACGCCGCAGGAAGCGTATGACTTGCTGCAGGGCGATCCCGCCGTCAAGCTCATCGACGTGCGCACGAATGCCGAGCGCGACTGGGTGGGACGGGTCGACATCGCCGATACCCAGCATGGTGCGGTGCAGTGGGCCACCTACCCCGGTGGCGTGCCGAATCCCGACTTTCTCGCGCAACTGGCCGCCCAGGCCGGCAAAGACGAGGTGCTGCTGTTCCTGTGCCGCTCCGGCGTGCGTTCGCGCCACGCGGCCAAACTGGCGACCGAACACGGCTACCTGCACTGCTTCGACATCCTCGAAGGCTTCGAGGGCGACAAGGATGCCGACGGCCACCGCAAGCAGATCGGCGGCTGGTGCAAGGCGGGACTGCCGTGGCTGGGCGCCTGACGCTGGCCACCTCACTATCTGAACAGTGTTTGATCTGGCGGGCCACCCTGCGGTCCGCTATCGGCTACAACCATCCATGCGCGCCCGATTTTTTTCAACTACGGCGCAAATTCTCCTTGCGAATATGTACCTTATATAGTACAACGTAGAGGTGCGTCATGGATGCTTCCGGCTTGCGGCAGATTACCCTGCTGTTCTATGCGAACGGCAATGGCGGCGAACCCGTGCGCGACTGGCTCAAATCGCTGCCCATCGAAGAGCGCCATGTGATCGGACAAGACTTGATGCATGCGCAATGGCGCTGGCCCGTGAGCATGCCCCTGTGCCGCCATCTGGGGCAAGGATTGTCGGAAGTACGCAGCAGCCTGCCCGGCAACCGCATCGCGCGCGTGCTGATCTGCCATCACGGCGATTGCCTGGTGGCGCTGCACGGCTTTATCAAAAAAACCCGCGCCACGCCCGATGACGATCTGGCGCTGGCCCGCAAACGCTACAAGGAACTGACATGAACGCCACCGCTCCCCACCTCGGCAGCAGTCTCGACGACTTCCTCAAGGAAGAAGGCATTTTCGAGCAAACGCAAAACCGTGCCATCAAGGAAGTGATCGCCTGGCAACTGACGCAGGCGATGCAGGAACAAGCGATGTCGAAGACGCGCATGGCGGCCCTGCTGCAGACGAGCCGCTCGCAGCTCGACCGCCTGCTCGACCCCAGCAGCGACGTAACCCTGTCGACCCTGGAGCGAGCCGCCGCGCTGGTTGGACGCAAGCTGTCGATCACCCTCATTTAGTACGCCTATCAAAACCTACTACGCGTCGTAATTTGCGGTCTGCGATGCTCACTGTACCTTCGTACAGCTGCGCTTCTCAACCACAACTTCCTTCCGCTCGCTACGGTTTTGTTAGGCGTTGTTAAGCGAGTTAATCGCTCAGGCCGGCTCGCCCACCTCAGCGGCAGGGTGCTCGCCCATCAGGGACAGAATGCGCTTGCGCACGAAATTGATGTGGCTGCGCAAGCCATACAGGCCATCGGCAAACGACAGGGGAATCGAGATCTGGTTGACCATTTCCTCGATCTGATCGAGCCGCTTCAATTGCGCCGCATACACTTGCGCGCGCTGCTCTGGCGGCACGTCCTCCAGCGCCTGCTCGACCGTGCGCAACTGGCCATACCAGCGGTACACGCGCGAGCGGATGCGCCATACATACAGCGGCGGCACCACGCGCGACAGGGGCAGGATCAAGGCGCCCAAGGCCACTACCAGCACCCACATACGGTCAAAGAAATTGGCCAGCCAGAAACTCATGTAGCGCTGCAGCACGGGCGCGCCATCCTTGTAGAATTTCAGCGCCTCCGGTGCCACGGGAATTTCCGTGTAGCGCGCGGACGGAAACTGCCCCTGCTGCTGGAACCAGCCCGTGCCGCCATGGATGCGGGCCGCGGCCTGCACGAACAGGTCGACGAGGGCCGGATGCAAGTCTTCGCGCGCGACCAAAGTGGCCGTCGGCGCGATCAGATGATAATCCTGGGCGGGAATGTTCTGCCCCAGGTCAACTATGCCGCGCGGCAAGACGACATGCGTGAGGAAAGGCAAACGCCGCGTGTACGCCTCCGCTTGCGAAAAATCAAACAGCTTGATGCCCGGCGTTTGCAGCAGCATCTGGATCAACGGCGCTTCCGGGGCCGAGCTGAACACGAGGCCATCGATGCGCCCTTCCAGCAGCTCCACCGTGGCAGGCGTGTTTTGCAAGTCGCTCACCGTCAGCTCGTTCGCCTCGACGCCATTAACGGACAGCAACTGCCGGAACAGGCCGGGCACGCCCGTGCCTTCCGGTCCCAGGTTGATCTTCATGCCCTTCAATTGCGCCAGCTCCGTCACCGCCTTGTCTTCGCGCATAAACAGCCAGACGGGTTCCGTAAACAGGCTGCCCAGGGAAATCAGGCCATGGCGTTCGGCATCCTCGTGCTCCGTCGAGCCGCTTTGCACGAAGGCGATATCGGTCTTGCCGCTATTTAATCGCTGCAGGTTGTCCTGCGAACCCAGCGACGGCTGCAAGGTCACCTTGATGCCGTGCTTGGCCAGGGTGGCCACATATTTTTTGCCGAACTCTTCATAGGCGCTGTTGTCTTGCCCCGTCGACAGGCTTACCTGGCGCGGTGGCGCCGGGTCGACCAGCCAGTAAGCGAGCGCGCAAAACGCGCCGACCAGCAGCAAGGTGGGACCGGCGGTGGCGAGGAAATCGCGCACGGAAAAGCGGCTGAACGCGAGGATTTTGGACATGTGGTGGCGCATAGGTTTCATGGGTGGCTACGATGCCAAGAAAACCTCAACTATGCAAGGCACTTTCACATGCGCGGCGTGGCCAAATCCGCTACAGTGCAAGATCGACCACCTGCCCTCTGGAGCCCCGCATGCTGAAAATTCTTGGAAAAGCCGCCTCGATCAATGTCCGCAAGGTCCTGTGGACATGCGATGAACTCGACTTGCCGTACGAACGCGAAGACTGGGGCAGCGGCTTTCGCGGCACGGACGACCCGGCTTTCCTGGCCTTGAACCCGAACGCCATGGTGCCCGTGCTGCTCGATGGCGACCTGGTGCTGTGGGAATCGAACACGATATGCCGCTACCTGTGCGCCCAGGCGGGCCGCGACGACTTGCTGCCAAGCACGCCCCGCGCCCGCGCGGAAGTGGAAAAATGGATGGATTGGCAAATGGGCGATTTGAACAACAGCTGGCGCTACGCCTTCATGTCGCTGGTGCGCCAGAGCCCGGCACACCAGGATGCGGCGCAACTGGCGGCCGGCATTGCCGGCTGGAACAAGATGATGGGCGTGCTGGAACAGCAGCTGCAGCGCACGGGTGCCTTCGTCTGCGGCGAAACGTTCACCTTGGCCGATATCGTGCTGGGCCTGTCCGTCAAGCGCTGGCTGATGGCGCCGCTGCAGCGTCCCGACTATCCTGCCATCGCCGCTTATCACGCGCGCCTGGAAGGTAAGACGGCCGTGTTTGCCGGCTAAAAAAAACGCCGGCGCGAACGCCGGCGTTTTGCCACAACTACCTGCCAGCGGCTAATTCGTGCACTGTTTCGCCACGCCTTCGGCCGGCGCAGGCGCCTCGATCAGCGGCATCAGGCTTGGCGCCAAGGACACCAGCAATTGCACGGGCAAGGCGCTCGTGAAGTCGTAGTTCTTCGATTCCGGTCCGCGCACATACGCCGTCATGCTGCCGTAGAAGCGCTCGCCGATATTGAACACGAACGTGGCGGAACGGTTCACATAGCGCGACTCGATCAGGCGGCCACCGGCGCCATACACGTCGAAGCGCTGGTCGCCCGTACCCGTCTTGCCGCCCATGGGGATCGGCACGCCGTCGGCGCCGACAAACGCCGTCTTCGCCCGTTTCGCCGTGCCGTCCGACACCACTTCGCGGATGGCCTTGGCGACGGCGCGTGCCACGTCCGGTGACAACACTTGCTCCGCTTCCACCTTGCTGCCCCGCTTGACCATCGTGTCGTACGGCGTGTTGGCGGCGAAATGCATGGAATCGATGCGCACGCTCGGTTTGCGCACACCGTCGTTGATGATGATGCCCATCAGCTCGGCCAGCGCGGCGGGACGGTCGGCCGACGCGCCCAGGGTCGTCGCATACGACGGCACGAGCGAATCGAACGGATAGCCCATCTTCTTCCACTGGCGGTGGATTTCCAGGAAACCTTCCACTTCCAGCAAGTTGGCGATGCGGCGGTCCTGCGCATGCTTGCGGTGCGTATTGAACAGCCATTTATACACTTCCTGGCGTTCCTTCTCGCTGGCCGCCACCATCTGCGACAAGGTGGAACCTTCATGCTGGCGCAGATACGCCACCATCCACAATTCCAGCGGATGCACGTTGGCAAGATAGCCGCGGTCGGCCAAGGACCAGTTTTCCATCGCGTACTGCTGGTACATCTTGGCCACGCGCTCGGGCGGTACTTCGTTTTGCGACGTCAGGTTGGCGTTGAGGAAATCGCCGAACTCCGCCACGGTCCCTTTTGGATTGACGGTGCGGAAGATATTCGCCAGGCGCACGGGTGTCGGGCGGATGCTGGCTAGCAGGATCTTTTCCTGCTCGTCAACGCTCTTGCCGCGGTACTTCTGGTAGAAGCGGTGCAGGAATTCTCGCCCTTCCTTGTCGGCAAACCGGCTCAGGTACTGGGCCCGGCGCGGATCGTCGGCGTCCGCCAGCAGCGAGGCCGAGGAATCGGGGCGCGAAAACATGTAGTAGCGGGCCACGTCGCGCATCAGGCGTACGAACACCAGGTTGGTCGACTGGCGCAGCGCCTGCTGCACCGTCATGATGCGGCTGTCGTCGAGCTTGGAGAAGTTGCCGAAATGGTGCAAGCCGCCGCCCGTGAAGAAGCCTTCGCCCGGGTTGCCCGAATATTTGCGCTCCATGGCGGCCGCCAGCATGGCGGGCAAGTTGCGCGCCTCGCCCATTGCCAACGGTTTCAGATAGGCAATCGCCCACTGCGACAGCATGTCCTTCGGATCGACGGCGATCTTGCCCAGCTCGGCGGCGCCCATGCCGCTGTAGCGCTGGTGCAGCTGGTCGATGATGTCCATATACGTGACCAGGGTGCGCAGCTTGGCCGTGGAACCCAAGTCCAGCTTGGCGCCCTCGTTGATGTCGAGCGGCTGGTCGTAGTTATCGGTCTGCACGCGCAGCAAGTTGGCCTGGTCGCCCTTTTGCAGCAAGGTAAAGCTGTAGACGACATTGGCCGGGTCGCCATTGCCCAGCATGCCCTTGCCCGTCAGGCCGGCCGCTTTCGCCACTTCCGGGTCGCGCAGCTCGCGCAAGACCTTGGTGACGGCGTTTTGCGCCTGCGCGTCGAGCGTGCTGACCACTTTCAGGTCGAGGCGGTCGAGGTTGTACAGGCGCGGATCACCGAGCATGCTGGCCAGGTGATTGCGCACGGCATTCGAGGCCTTGCGCGTGACAAACGAGGTCGACGCTTCCGATTGCACGCCCGAGGCCGTCGACGGACGCAGCTTTTCGGCGATGGCCGCATCGCGCAGCTGCGGCGAAATCACGCCCGCTTGCGCCAGCAGACGCAGATGGCTGTTGGTCAATTCTTCCAGGTCGGCACCGCCGGCCACCAGGTAATGCGAAGGACGGCGCTGCGCGATCAGCAAACTCAGCGCCTGCTTGTAGGCCAGCGCGCTGCCCGGCTGGTCCATCTTACCTTTGAGCAAAGTTTTCACTTCGGCAAATGGACGGCCATACCAGACCCACATGCCGTCGCCGATGCCGTTGACTTCGCCAAAACCGCTCTTTGCCGACAGCGGCACGGTGTTCAGGTAATTGACGACGATCTTGCGCCGCGCTTCCATGGTGTTTTCGCCATCCTGGTACGAGCGCAGGCTGGCCGAAATCATCTGCAGCAGCTTGTCCTGCATGGAACTGGTGCGGCCATCTTCCGAATGCCGGTATTTTTCAATCTGCGTGGCCAGGGTGCTGCCGCCGCCACTGCGGTGGCCGCCGAACAGGTTCAGCGCCTTGTCGAGGACAGCCTTGCTCAGGCGGTCCCATTCCACAGCCGGGTTACGCTCGGGCGTGCCCGGGTCGAGCAATTCGCGGTTTTCGATGAACAGCAGGCTTTGCACGAGCGCGAGCGGCGCTTCAGCAAAGCCGTCGAACATGCGCTCGGGATAGCTGGCCGCGAACAGAGGCGCGGCGCGGCAATCGAGGATGGTCAGTCCGGCGCGGTTTTTCTCGTGATACGTGGCAAAGATGCCCCGGTCGACCAGTTGCACCATCTTCGGCGACATGCGCGCCTGCGCCGTGACGGCATAGTCGCGCGCGTTGAGCTTGGTGATGAAGTCCGGCAGGCTGGCATAGCCAAGGCGCTCGTCGTAGGGCCCATGCTGCGGATAGCGGATGGCGCCCGCCGGTGCGGGGCCAGGCTCGACCTTGAACGCCAGCTGGCGGTCCAGGCGCGTGAAAAACTCCGCCTGCAGGGCCGACGTGCGCACTTCGCGCATGACGAACCACGCCACGCCGGCGATCAGCGCCAGCACGATGATGGCAAAGATGGGCCAGATGCGCGAACGGCGCTTCTTCGGCGGACTCGCCGGCGGCGCCTCGGCGCCCGTGTCGGGGAGTGGATCAGAAGGGGGCCGCTCGTGCGCGGCCAGATTGACGCCTGTGTCTTTCATGGGATGCTGGGGTAAGGTTGGGTTTGGACGGCGCGGGAAATGCGGTAGCGATACCGCTCCGCGCGGGATAAGACGAGGGCCAGCCAGGGCCGGTCACAACAAAGCTTGCTTAACATGATGTCCATACCGGTGAATCAAAAAAACACGCTACTGCACAGGCAGGCGACCCCGCGTTTGACACGCAAGGCCCCTGTTCACCATTCCACCACATCGGCATGAAAACGACTGACGAGCGCACACAAAAATCTTGCTTCATTGAAGATTTTCGCAAAAAAACAACGTCTTGGAATGTACGCTTGCGTACATAGATGCAAAGCGGGCTGAGCGCCAGCGAAAAAGCCGCCGGCGCCGGGCTGGCTGCGTCTCAGATGGTGGTGTATTCCGCCTGCAAGGTATCGAGCGCGGCGCACATCTGCGCAAAGGCGGCCTCGGCCTGCGCGGGCTCACCCTTGACGCCCAGTTCGATATGCCGGCGCGTCTGCGCATCGCCCACGCTGGGCAGGCTGAACACCTTGATCAGCGGGAACTCCGCTTCCAGGCGCACCATCAGCGGCGTGAGCAGCGATTCGGCCGTTTCGTACACGAGCAAGGCGTGTTCCGCATGCGGCACCTGGTTGAACAGGTGCGCATAATGCGTGTCGAGCACCCATTCGATCATGGGCCAGGACATGACGGGAAAGCCGGGCACGAAATAATGCTCGCGCACGGCAAAGCCCGCAATCTTGTTGTACGGATTCGGAATCAGCTCGGCGCCTTCGACAAATTCCGCCATTTTCAGGCGGTGCAGGTTTTCCGGCGAGTTCAAATCGGCCGGCACGCCCGCCTCTTCACCCATTTCCGTGATCCGTTGCTGGATATTGAGCTTGCCCTGCGGATGCAGCACCAGCGGCAAACCCAGCGCATCGGCCGCCGCCTGGCGCGTATGGTCGTCCGGCGTGGCGCCGATGCCGCCAAAGCTGAAGACGATGTCACCGCTGGCAAAGCTGCGTTTGAGCAAGGCGACCAGGCGGGCCGGTTCGTCGCCCACGTATTCCGCCCAGCTCAGCTGCAAGCCCCGCGCCTTGAGCATGCTTACCACTTTCGGAAAATGCTGGTCCGTGCGCTTGCCCGACAGGATTTCGTCGCCAATGATGATCAATCCGATAGCCATGAAGCTTCCTCGTAGAATTCGATAAAAATACTCAAGCGTCCGCCGGCGCCACGTCGGTCATGCCGCGTACGCCCCGCAAACGCGACAGTGCTTCCAAGCAGTAATACTGGAACCACAGACCCGTAAAGATAAAGATCAGCACATACAGCCAGATGGCGAACGCCGCCAGGAAGGGGAAGAACACCACGGCCATCACGCCGCCCATCCACAGCATGCCCGGCACGGCGCCGGCCGCGCCCGATACCATGCCGATGGCCAGCAAGGGCCAGCGCTGCGTGCGCATGATGGCATGGCGCTCTTCCGCGCTGGCGTAATCGGCCATGGCGTCATACGCCATCACGCGGTAGGTCAGCCAGCCCCACAGCACGGCTTGCCCCACCAGCGCGGCCGGCGGAAACGCGTACAGGGGCAGCATGATGACCCAGGCGATGATGAACAGCAAGAACGTGGCCAGCGAAGTGGCGACGCTGCCGAGCAGGCTGCCGCCATGCTTCTTGTCCAGTTGCGGAAAGTGCCGCCCGCCCACATGGCGGCCGATGGCCGGCATGGCGAACAGGCCCATGAAGATCAGCGCCGTCAGGATCATCAGCGGCAGCAGCATGAACATGGCGATCAACGGCACGATCACGGCTTTCAGCATGCCCAGGCCGAAGGTGGACAGCACCTGCCCGCTGGTGCGGAAGAAATCGTATTGCGTAAACAGCGCATGCAGGCTGTCGATCAGCGGCTGCAAGCCCACATACAGCAGTCCTCCCCACAGCACCAGCGAGAGGATGAACGGCGCCACGCTCAGCAGCAATATCCTGCCGTGCAATTGCGACAGCAAGGCGCGGCCATACGAATTCAACACATTACGCATCAACGGCGTCCTTTTCGTTTGATTCTTGCAAATTCCACCATACGGCGCAGGCCCAGCCATTGCTGCTGCCAGAAGCCGCGGCCATAGTCGCGTCCCGGCCGGCCCATGCCCTTGCTGTCGATGCGGGCCAGCTGGTCGCGCACGCCCGTGCGCGCATAGCCGGCCGAGAAATTCGCGGTGCCCAGCAGCATATCCCAAATTGGCAAGACCACGCCGAAGTTGCAGCCGCCCATGCTGCCCTTGCCTTTCGACTCATGCCCCACGCCGATCGCATGGTGTGTACGGTGGAAACGGGGCGAGATCAACAGCCGCTCGCCGATGCGGCCGAAGTGTATCCTCACATTCGCGTGCTGCAAGCTTTGCAGAATGCGCGAAACCGACACCAGCAGCACGTACTGGCCCGGCGGCACGCCGATGCCGAGCGCCACCAGCGCCATCACCACGTCGCGCAGGAAGTCATCGAGCAGGTGGTTGCGGTCATCGCTCCACAAATTCATGTTTTGCTGGCTGTGATGCAGGCTGTGCAAGCCCCACCACCAGCCGAAATGGTGCGAAGCCCGGTGGTAGCAATAGTCGACGAAGTCCAGTATCACAAAATAAATGATAAAACTGAGCAAGGGACTGATGCCGGGCAACAGCGATTCAAGGTTCAAGGGGTGGATGTCATCGAAACGCAAGGCGCCCGCCAGCGCATCCATCAGCGGATCGAGCGTGAAGAAGACCACGACAGAAAACAGGCCGATCCGGTGCAGCACCGTGTAGATAAAATCGTTCCAGCGGGCGCGCGGGTCGGTGATCTTTTGCGCGGGAATCAGGGCTTCGAGCGGGCGCAGCACGAGAAACAGCAGCACCAGTTCGCACAGGCCGATCAGCAGCCACTCCGTGCCTTCGAACGCTTCTTCCGTGAATTCGCCAAAGCCCAGGTGATAGACGAGGGGATTGACCACCGTCTGGAACAGCCAGCCTTGCGCCACGCCAAAGGCGTCGACCACCGTATCGATGACGGGCGTGACGAAGCCGAGGATGTCGGCGGCCATCATGGCTGGCCCTTCTTCTGCGCGTAGGCAGGGTGCTCGCGCAGGGTGGCAAAGCAGAAACCCTTGTCTTGCAGGCCGGAAATCAAAGCATCGAGGTTGGCCGGTGCCCACGCATCCTTGCGCGACCAGATGCCCATGTGCGAAATGAAGATGTCGCCGCTGCGCAAGTTCGCCAGCGATTTCTTCAGCAGCATGGCGTTCGGATACCTGTCGCTGGGCAGCTCATCGCCGGAATACCCCGCCGGCGCCCAGCCCGCGTGCTGGTAGCCGCAAGCGCTGCCGGCCGCCAGGGTACGCGGCGACGTGTAGCCGCCCGGCGCGCGCCAGAATGGGTCGAGCTTGTGGCCGGTCAGTTCCTGGAAGCGCGTATCGACACGGCGCAATTCCTCGCAGAACTGTTTATCGCTAAACGACGCCAGTTTGCCGCCGTCCTTGCCGAACTGAGGCTTAACCTGAATCAAGCCGTTGGCCAGATCCTTCTTCCAGTACACATGGTCAAACGTATGCGTACCGAACGCATGGCCTTCGGCGACCCGGGCTTTCCAGTACGGCGCCCACGAGGCATCGAGCGAATAATCGCCGCGCGTGGTCTTTTCGTTGGCAAGGAAAAACGTGGCTTTGATATGACGCTTGTTGAGCACGTCGGCGATCAGTTGCGCTTGCGACTGGCTGCCTGTGTCGAACGTCATATAGATCGTGCCCTTGCAGGCGGCCGGCGCTGAAGATGCGGCTGGGACCGGTGCTGCAGGTGCCGGTGTGGCGGCATACGCGGGGGACAGCATGGCGCTGGCGCACAGCAGCATGGCGGACACGCGGCCCGCAGGAATCAGGTGTTTCATCATCACACCCGCCATCACATGCGCGGCGAGTGGGTGGCGAAATACACGCCATGGGGCGAGCGGCCCACCGGTATGGTCTTGATGACCTTGCGCGTGGTCAGGTCGATCACGGCCACTTTCTTGATCCAGCGCAGGGTCACCCACATGGTCTTGCCATCGGGCGTGATTTCCATGCAGTCCGGACCGCCCGGCACATTGATGGTGCCCACGTTTTCAAGGGTTTGCTGGTCGATGATGTTGATGGTGTTCGATACGCGGTTCGAGACGAACGTCATGCGGTTGTCACCGAGCGCGCGGAAATTATGCGTACCGGCGCCCGCCTTGATGCGCTTGACGGTCTTTTGCGTGCGCCAGTCGATCACTTCCACGTAATCGCTGCCCATGATGCCGACCAGCAAATGCTTGCCATCGGGCGTCATCGTGATACCGGCCGGCGCGGGGCCGACAGGCATGGTCCATTTGACGGTTTGCGTGGCCAGGTCGATGGCGCTGACCTGGTTGCTGCCCTGCTGCGTGATGAAGGCCATGGTGCTGTCGGCCGTGAACGCCATGTGGCTGGGCAGTTTCGGCAGCGGGATGCGCTTGGCCAGGGTCAGGTTCTTGCCGTCGTAGCGGTACAGGTCGATGCGGTCCAGGCGCAGCGAATTCGAAATGAACCATTTCTGGTCCGGCGAAAAGCCGATCTGGTAAGGATCGAGGATGTTGCTGATGCGGCGCTGGATCTGGCCCGAGACAGGATCGAGGAAAATGAGCTCGTTGCCGACGGAACTGGCGACGATCAGCGACTTGCCGTCCGGCGTTTCCATCAGATGGTGCGGTTCCTTGCCGACGGCAAAGGTGGACAGGGGAGCATAGGTTTTCTGGTCCAGCAGTTGCACCGTAGCATCACGGGAATTGAGTACCACCACCACTTCGGCTTGCGCCGTCGATATTGCGGAAACCAGGCACAGCGAGGAAAAAACAAGGCGGCGTAGACTGCGGAACATGGAAGAAATCACTGTTAAATACAAAACATGCATTTTACGTGGAACACTGTATTTATTGTGTGAAATCCCCCCTTAAATACAACCGGCAGCCACACATCGGCGTAATTTCCGGTTTTCGCTTGCGCCGGGCCTGGAATGGCGCTTTGCAACTCATTGCTCTACAATCTGAAGCTTTCATCGCCTACACAAGGATTATCATGACCACCACCACTACCGCTTCCGGCCTGCAATACATCGATACCGTCGTTGGCGAAGGCGCTGAAGCGCAAGCCGGCAACAATGTTGTCGTGCATTACACGGGCTGGCTGCAAAACGACGACGGCAGCGCCGGTTCGAAATTTGACTCGAGCAAGGACCGCAACGATCCATTCGAATTCCCGCTGGGCGCAGGCCGCGTCATCCAGGGTTGGGACGAAGGCGTGCAAGGCATGAAAGTGGGCGGCAAGCGCCAGCTGATCATCCCTGCGGCACTGGGCTATGGCGCACGCGGCGCCGGCGGCGTGATTCCACCGAACGCCACCCTGATTTTCGACGTCGAACTGCTGGGCGTATAAGAAGCTGAAGGCTGCGTTCCAAGGACCGTGCCAGACGCCGCCACTGATCACTCAGCGGCGGCGTTTTTGTTTTGAGGGTGTCCTCTAATGCACGGCGCGCTTTTTTCACTATGATGTCAGGCACTGCAGCACGCACGGTGGCCACTCCGCCGGGCCTGCCGCACTTTTCCAGCGATTCCATCAGCACACAGGAGCCATCATGAGTTTACAAGAGCAATTCGAACAAGCGCAGCTCGATTCCAAGACCCTGTCCGAGCGTCCGGACAATATGACCTTGTTGAAAATCTACGCCTTGTTCAAGCAAGCGTCGAGCGGCGACGCCACGGGCGAGCGTCCTGGCATGACCGACTTCGTCAACCGTGCCAAGTTCGACGCCTGGGCGGCCCTGACCGGCACCTCGAAGGAAGATGCGCAGCAACAATACATCGACCTGATCGAAGACTTGAAGGACTGATCGTCCCTCCCTGCCCCGGCGCCTGCCGGGGCAGTATAATTTCTGCATGACACCATCACCGAATTCCCTGGTTTCCCTGGCCCATGCCGCCGACCTGCCCCGCTTGTTCGATGTCTGGCACCTGTCCGTACGCGCCACCCACGATTTCCTTGCCGATAGCGATATCGCCTTCCTGATGCCTTTCGTCCGCGACGAGCTGGCCAGGGTGACGGCCGAACGCCTGCTGCACGTGCTGCGCGCCGATGACGGCGTCGCCTATGCCTTCCTGTGCGTCGAGCACGCCAAGATCGAGATGCTGTTCGTACATCCCGACCAGCGCGGCAGCGGCGCCGGCCGCGCGCTCGTGCGGCACGCCATCGCGGCCCTGGGCGCCACGGCTGTCGATGTCAACGAACACAACACGCAAGCGCATGGCTTTTACCTCCACCAGGGCTTTATCGGGGAAAGCCGCTCCGAACGCGACCCGTTCGGCAAGCCTTTCCCCATTTTGCCCCTGAAACTGGCCGAAAACGGCTAAAAACTCACCAAAAACCACCAAAACAGGCCGTTAACGCAAAAGTGGCTACCAAAATGGTAGCCACTTTTTCATGTTGAAACGGCGCTAGAACTTACTTTTTCGCCGCTGCCAGCGCTTGCGCGATCCAGCCGTCAAACTTTTGCTGGTGGAACTTGATCCAGCCAGCCGTATGGCGCGCGATATCGGCTTGCGTGTTTTCGCCACGGCGCATGCGTTCGTTCTGCGCATTGATGTCGGCCACGGGCAATTGCATCACTTCGAACAGCTTGGCCGCGGCCGGGTTTTTCTCGGCCCAGGCCTTGTTGGACACGATGCGCGCCGTGTTGACGGCAAAGCCGTAATCGCTGCCATTGTCCAGACGCGTGTTTACTTTCTCCGGATTGGCCGAGAATGGCACTTTCAGCCAGACCACGTCCTTGCCCGGGACCAGCACGCCGCTGACCCAGTACGGCGTCCACGTGTAGTACAAAATCGGTTCGCCACGCTTGTAGCGGCCCATGGTGTCGGCGATCAGGGCCGCATAGCTGCCCTGCACGTGCGTCACCGTTTCGCGCAATTTGTACGCATCCATGTGATTCTCGATCAGCGCTTCGCAGCCCCAGCCGGGGTTGCAGCCCGTCAAGTCGGCCTTGCCGTCGCCGTCGTGATCGAACAGCTTAGCCAGGTTCGGGTCGCGCAACTGGTCGATATTCGTGATGTTGTACTTCTCGGCAGTCGCCTTGTCGATCAGATAACCTTGCGCGGCAGGGCCGGCGTATTGGCCCGTGCGCAACAGCTTGGCGTCGCCGCCCGCATTGTTATAGAAATCCTTGTGCATCGGGTCCCAGTGCACGGCCATGAAGGTGGCGTCGCCGTTGGCAATGGCGATATGCGCGGTCGGATACTCCACTTCCTTGATCGGCTGCACTTCGTAGCCAAGCTTTTCCAGCGCCTTGTCGACCAGCATGGTCTGGAAGGTTTCTTCCGCGATCGAGCTTTGCAGCGCCTGCACCTTGATGCCCTTGCCGGGCAGCGCATCGGCGGGCGCGGCCGGCGTCTGCGCCATGGCCAGGCTCGTGGTCAGGGCCATGGCGGCGATCGCCAGGGCGGAAAACAGCTGGAACTTGCGTTGCGATTTTTGCGTCTCTTTAAAATGTGCGATTTGATGCATGTAAATCCTTTCTTATTGTGCGTTGGCCAGCGTAGCTTGCTGTGCAACATTATTTTTCTCCGTGTTGCCGCGCACCAGGCGCAGCACGAAACCGGCAGGACCCGTCTGGTACCAGTGGCGCACGCCACGGCGTGGCTGGCCCATCGCTTGCGTCAAGCGGTCCAGGGTAATGGCCAGCAGCACGATACCGAGGCCACCGACGGTTGCCAGTCCCATGTCCAGGCGGCCGATGCCGCGCAATACCATCTGGCCCAGGCCACCGACGGCGATCATCGAGGCGATCACGACCATCGACAGCGACAGCATCAGCGACTGGTTGATACCGGCCATGATCGATGGCATGGCCAGCGGAAACTGCACGCGCGTCAGCAACTGCCACGGCGAGGCGCCATAGGCGCGGGCCGCTTCGATCAGGTCGGGACGCACCTGGCGGATGCCGAGGTTGGTCAGACGCACGAGCGGCGGCAGGGCAAAGATGATTGTCACGATCACGCCTGGCGCATTACCGATACCAAACAGCATCACCACCGGCACCAGATAGACGAAGGCGGGCGTCGTCTGCATGGCGTCCAGCAAAGGGCGCAGGATATTCTGCGCGCGGTCGCTGCTGGCCAGGAAAATACCGAGCGGCAAACCGATGGCCAGACAGAAGGCCAAGGAGGTGAGCACCAGCGACAAGGTCGTCATGGCTTCCGGCCAGATGCCCAGCATCGATACGACCAGCAGCGCCAGCACGGTGCCGATGGCCAAGGTGCGGCTGGTAAATTGCCAAGCCAGCAAGCCGATGATGGCGATGACCGTCAGCGACGGGGCCGCCAGGAGCACGCCTTCCACGCCGGACAGCACGCTGTCGATCGGCGCGCGCACGGCCTGGAAGAAAGGACGGAAATGGGCGACAACCCAGCCCAGGCCCTGGTTGATCCAGCTTTCCAGCGGCAGCGAGCCGTCGAAAATCTGCGTCAGGTGAAAACCGGAGGCCGCGTGTTCCGGCTGTACGGCCGGTCCGGCCGCATCCAGCCAGGACGTGTCGCCCGGCGGCGTCAGCGCCCAGGGATTGATTTGCGCGGCCGGCTGTTCAACAACAGCTTCTACTGTGGAAACGGTGCTTGGATTCATGCTTGTCCTTTCTGTTGTTGTTCGGCAATGGCTGGCGTATCGCGGTCGAGGAACTTCAGCAAGGTCGTCTTGCTGATGGCGCCGCGGAAACTGCCGTCATCGGCCACCACTGGGACGGCGTAAGGCAGTTGCGCCACCTGGCCGAACAGGCCGGCGACTGGCTCGTCTGCATTGATGGTCTGCACGTCAGGCAGATAGGCATGCGCCAGGCCCAGCGGGCCCACATGGCCGTCGAGCGCACTGCGCAGCGAATCGGCCGACACGACGCCGAGGAACTTGCGCTGCGGATTGACGACGTAGGCAAACGCGCGATCCTGCTCTTCCAGCATCGACAGCGCGGCGCGCGAGCCGCGGCTCGGCGACTCGGACACGACGATCTGGCTCTTGCGGGCAATATCGCTGGCCTTAAACACGGCCGCAGCATCGACGCCGCGCACGAAGTTGCGCACGTAATCGTTGGCCGGTTTGCGCAGGATTTCTTCCGGCGTGCCCACTTGCACCACGTGGCCGTCTTTCATGATGGCAACGCGGTCGCCGATGCGCATGGCTTCATCGAGGTCATGCGAAATGAAGACGATGGTGCGGCGCTTGATTTGCTGCAAACGCAGCAGTTCCGATTGCATTTCCGTACGGATGATCGGATCGAGCGCGGAAAACGCTTCATCCATCAGCAGGATCGACGGATCGCAAGCCAGCGCACGGGCCAGGCCCACGCGCTGCTGCATGCCGCCCGACAATTCGTCGGGATAGCTGGCGGCGTAGCCGTCCAGGCCCACTTGTTCCAGCGCTTGCTGGGCCAGCGCATGACGCTCAGGCTTGGGCATGCCGGCCAGTTCCATGCCGAAGGCAGTGTTGTCGAGCACGGTAATTTGCGGCAGCAGCGCGAACGACTGGAACACCATACTGATGTCCTTGCGGCGCAGGGCGCGCAGCTGGGCATCCGGCAAGGTATTGATGTCGTTGCCGTCGATCAGGATGCGGCCGGCCGTCGGTTCGATCAAACGGTTCAGCATGCGCACCAGGGTCGACTTGCCCGAACCGGACAGGCCCATGATGACGAAGATCTCGCCCGCTTCAATGGTAAAGGTGGCGTCGAAAACGCCGATGGTGCAATCGGTCTTGGCCAGGATGTCCTGCTTGCTGGCGCCTTGATGAACGAGTTCAAGTGCTTCTTCTGGCTTGTCGCCGAACACTTTGAACACATGGTCGATAATGATTTGTTTTGCCACGATGTGGTTCTCCCTCGATTTGACGAATGGAATGAAACCCAGCAAGCCTGCTAGCTTGCGGCGGGAATCAACAAACCCTGTTGCGTCGGCTACGCCACGGCGCAAAAAGCGCACGGGAGCGACAGGAAACAGGGGGTGACACGCGTGTGACCAGCGGATGGCCAAGGCCGGTGCCGGGGTGCCGTGTGCGTGCTAAAAGAGGCTGTGGTTCAGGACTTTTAACAACGCTAGCGCCATGCAAATACATGGCACCAAATGTATTTGACCGAAAAAAAATCGACCAAGCTACTTTTAACTGGATGCGGGTGTAAAACCCGAAGAATTATTCACCACTGAGCGAGTGGAGAGTACTGCGAAGCAGAAGGTGAAACGCGGTGTAGCTGTTGTAAATATGACTCAAGTATAACGCAAAAAGCCGCCAAAGTCCAATGGCTTTCCAAATAGAAATGTGCTAGCAATGTTCGCTAGCGTACAGTCAGGCGTAAAAAAGGCGAAAAGCGACGTGTTTTCGTCGTCTTTTCGCCTTCCGCCGCAGCGCCATTTTTACCACCAAACTTGGCGCGAGACAAGCGGGGCAAACGCCATCAAGCTGGCTCGGCAAACACCTTGCGCATCTTCTCGGCAATCTTGCCTTCGATAGTGGAAGCAAAGGCGCTGAGCATGAAGCCCAGCTTGATTTGCAGTTGCGCCTGCTCTTTTTCCAGGGTCAGCGAACCATCAACGCCGCTGCGCTCGAAGCGCAGCACATCGCCATCCCAGGCGCACGCCAAATCATATTCCTGGGCCAGCTTGTCGGCCACTTGCTGCGCCGCTTCGCGCGCCTTTGCCGCCGTCAGCTTATGTTGCTGAACTATATTTATATCCGCCATCAAACGATCCTTTTATTATAAAAACGGGTGCCATACGGCCAGCATCATACCAGCCGCCATGCGGCGGGCGCGGCCGAAGCTGGCGCCGGACGGCTAAAAAAGCCCGTCCTTCCCGCGCATCGCTTGCGCCGTATCAAACCGGATACGCCGAAGCGGGACGACTATTCCAGTTCCAGCTGCGCGTGTCTTGGAGAGCTACCATGGACCAGAAAGTCATCGTGCCGGTCGAAGCCGTACTGACCAAATGCGTGTCCCTGCCTGTCGGCTATGTCCCCACCCCCTCGGCGCCGTACCGCCAGCACCGCAAGAATGCGCAACTGACCCTGCAGCCGGGGCCGCCCCGCCTGACCGAGGCCACGGTGTGCAACGCGGCCGCCGTGCCCGTCGGTTCGCGCGTGCTGATCTGGAAGCAGGACCCGTCCGTCAGCGAACTGGGCACGCGCAAGACCTTCCTGCCCGGTCTGATCCTGCAAGGCCCGCGCGACGCGCGCGTCACGTTCGGCGAACCGGGCATCGCGCAGGTCAGTCCGAATGCCTTCGGCGACTTCATCGTTTCGCCCAACACCGACCAATTCGACGCCGTGCACACGTTTGCCATCGTGCGCATGACATTGACCATGTACCAGCGCGCGCTGGCCAGCAACGACACGGCGCCGCCCCTGCCCTGGCAATGGAATAGCGCCAGCAACACGGCACCGCTGCGTGTGTTCCCGCACGGCTTGCCCAATGTCATGAATGCCTATTACAGCCGCAGCGACAAGGCGCTCAAGTTCGGCGATTTCATCCCCAGCGGCGCCACCGAGCGCGTCTACACCTGCCGCTCGCTCGACATCGTCTCGCATGAAACGGGGCACGCCGTGCTCGATGGCCTCAAGCCCAACTGGCTGCTCAGCAACAACCCGCCGCAGACGGGCGGCTTGCACGAATCGTTCGGCGACCTGACGGCCATCTTCCTGGCCCTGTCGCAGCTGGACCAGGTGGAAGCGGTCATCGCGCAAACGAAATCCGACTTGCACGACAAGACGTTTCTGGCTGATCTGGCCGAGCAGTTCGGCCTGGCCCTGGGCCGGCCGAACGGCTTGCGCAATGCCGACAACGACATCAAGTTGTCGGAGGCAGGCACGGAAGTGCACGCCATCTCGCAAGTGTTTACGGGCGCCATCTACGACATCCTGGCCGACATCTTTGCCCACGAACGCCAGCCACAGCTGGAAGACGACGCGGCCGTGCTGCACCGCTGCGGCGACTACCTGCGCAGCCTGGTCCTGCGCGCCCTCGTGGCATCGCCCGACCAGGCCGCCACCTACGCCGACGTGGCCGGCCACATGCTGACGATCGCCGAGACCGATGGCAACAGCGCCTACCTGGACTTCATCCGCAACAGCTTTACCGTGCGCGAAGTGCTCAAGGCCAATGCCATGACGGAGGATGGGCAGATGACATTTGCCCCCGCTGTCGTCGACGAAGACGACGCCGTGCAAGACAGGCGCGCCTGCTGCGGTACCATGAACCATGCGGAATACAGCGAGTCGGATCAATTGCTCGAAGCGGAGCGTGAAGCCCTGGCCGCCTGGTGCCGCAGTTACGGCCCCAAATAGACAGCACTGCAGCGCACCAGCGCGCCCTATCCAGGCCTGCCGGAACAGCGGCAGGCCGTGGCGCGTCCCACCACCACCCCAACAGCAAGGAGCAGCATGAAAATTTCAGCCCGCAGCAGCGGCGGCTTTGCCGGCCTGAGTGAACAGTACGAGATCGATACGCAAGCCCATCCGGCTGGCCCCGGGCTGGAAGCGGCACTGGCCAGCAGCGGCTTTTTCACGCACGCGCAGGCGGCGGGCGAACAGGTGGGCGCCGATATTCCCCACTGGCAGATCACCGTCGACGCGCCCAACGCGCGGCGCACCATCACGTTTGCCGAGGATGGCAGTGCTGAAAATGCACGTTGGCAGCAATTGCTGAAGCAAATACGCGCCAGCGCCTGATAGTTTCGGCACGATTTGGCACTTATTTTTACCGATCTTGATTTGGGTAAAACAAAAACACCACACGGCAAGCCAGCGCGCCGCCCGCCCCGCACCCTGCCGCATCGGGCGACTGTCGCTTTCTTGCCGCGTTCTTCATCGCAACGTCCCGGATAGTCGCTGAATTGCCCGCTCTGTGTGGCAACGCCACTGCCAAAAAATGAATTTGCTTATATGTATTGTATATAAGCGGGATTTGTGAGAAATAGCGAATTGCCTTAAAATACAATGCTTTGCTTTAGTACGCGCCGCCGAGGTTCCTGCAGGCGCTACAGCACCTCCCCCAAATTGATAGGACTGTTATGACCCACGTTGTCACCGAATCCTGCATCGCCTGTCGCTATACCGACTGCGTCGATGTCTGCCCGGTAGATTGTTTCCGGGAAGGCCCAAACTTCCTGGCAATCGATCCGGACGAATGTATTGACTGCGCCGTCTGCGTGGCAGAGTGCCCGGTGAACGCGATTTTCGCGGAAGAAGACGTGCCGGGCGACCAGCAAGCCTTCATCAAGATCAACGTCGATCTGGCGCGTAACTGGCCGTCGATCACCAAGACGAAGGCTGCCTTGCCGGAAGCCGAGCAATACAAGGACGTCAAGGACAAGCTCGACATGCTGGTGCGCTAAGCGCACGGCAGCTGCGGCGGCGATTCTTGCGGGGGAGGCTCTTCCCCGCAGGGGCGTAGCGGCAAAAAAACAGACAAAAAGCAGCGGAAACGCTGCTTTTTTTGCTTTTAAAGCATGGTTGCAGGTCTATCCATGCAAGTGTGGCGCGCTGTCACAACTATGCGCAAACTGTGGATCTATGCGCGGTAAAGCACATTTTGTCCTCAACAAATATCGTAAAATTGGATTATGATATTTGAGCCGATATTGGCGCTTGGAATCAAACAAGGACTCTATATGCTTTACCAACTGCACGAACTGCAACGCTCTTTCCTCACTCCGGTGATGCAATGGGCAGACATGTCCTCCAAGTTATTTACCAACCCGGTTTCTCCACTGGCCCACACCCCGTTTTCGCAACGCATCGCAGCCGGCTACGAGCTGATGTACCGCCTTGGCAAAGACTACGAAAAACCGCAATTCGACATCCAATCCGTTCTCGTCAAAGGCGAGAGCGTCGACATCCGCGAACACGTTGTCGTGACAAAACCGTTTTGCCGCCTGATTCACTTCAAAAAAGAAACCACTGGTTTGCAACAGCCCAAAGTTTTGCTGGTTGCCCCCCTGTCCGGTCACCACTCGACCCTGCTGCGCGACACCGTGCGCGGCTTGCTGGCCGAGCACGATGTCTACATCACCGACTGGACGGACGCGCGCATGGTACCGCTGACGGAAGGCCCGTTCCACCTGGACGACTACATTTATTATGTGCAGGAATTCATTCGCCTGCTGGCGCCTGACTTGCACGTGATTTCCGTCTGTCAACCGACCGTGCCCGTGCTGGCCGCCATCTCGCTGATGGCGACGGCAAAAGATCCACACATGCCGAAAACCATGACGATGATGGGCGGCCCGATCGATCCGCGCCGCTCGCCCACGCAAGTGAACAACCTGGCGACGGAAAAGAAATTCTCGTGGTTTGAAAACACCGTGATCTACGCGGTGCCGCCGAACTACCCGGGCTTTGGCCGCAAGGTGTATCCGGGCTTCCTGCAGCACGCCGGTTTCATCGCCATGAACCCGGGCCGCCACGCGCAAAGCCACCGCGAGTTCTACATGCACCTGGTGACGGGCGACGATGAGCCGGCGGAAGGCCATCGCCAGTTCTACAACGAGTACAACGCCGTGCTGGACATGCCGGCCGAGTACTACCTGGAAACGATTAAAACGGTTTTCCAGGAATTCAGCCTGCCGATGGGCACGTGGAAAGTGGGCGGCCAGCTGGTGCGTCCGCAAGACATCACGAACGTGGCGCTGTTCACGGTAGAAGGCGAACTGGACGACATTTCCGGCGCCGGCCAGACGCAGGCGGCGCATGATTTATGCTCCGGCATTCCTGCCGAGATGCAACAAGACTTCGTGGCGCCGAAATGCGGCCACTACGGCATCTTCTCGGGCCGCCGCTGGCGCGAAATCATTTGCCCGAAAATCGGCGAATTCATTCAGAAACACGGCTGATACACGGCATCTCCATCAAAACGCCACGCCAGTTCACACTGGCGTGGCGTTTTTTTTAGGCACGTGCAACAGCGGCGCCGCACGTCAAGGGGAGGACGGGGCCGTGGCCAGGCTCTGGTCGAGCCGCTTCCAGTAATCGCGTTCCAGCCGGGCCGTGTCGATATCGCGCGCCGCCTCGTTGAAGCGCTTTTGCCGCGCAGCACCTTCGGCATCGCGCTGGAAGCACACGTAGACGGGGCGCTCCTTGAAGACGGTATCGATGATGGCGATGCGTTCCCGTTCGGCCTTGCTGAAGTTGCGTCCCATCAGCAAGTGCTGCAGGACATGGCGCTCGATGACGATCACGCGGTAACGCTTGATCAACAGCTTCTTCAGATTCGTCGCGTCGTTCAAGCCCTCTTCTGTCTTCAGTTCGCCGCGCGCCACCATGCCATCGAACTGTTCTCCATTCGAATAACCGGCCACGGTGCCGATGCGCAGCTTGCCCAGATCGGCCAGGGTGGCGCCGGGCGCGCCATCTTCCTTCAAATAGGCCAGCACGCCCTGCGTATTGCCAACCGGCACAGAAAAGTGGCAGAGCTTTTCCCGTTCCGGCGTGCGCCAGACGGCCAGCAGCCCGGCGTAGCGGGGGCTGGCCAGGCCGAACTGCATGGCGCGCTTCCAGGGGAAATATTCATATTTAACTGCATAGCCGAGGCGCTCGAAGACGGCGCTGACCATGGCGCCCGACATGCCGTCGGCAGGCAGGCTGCGGGTAATGAAGGGCGGCCAGTCTTCCGCCGCGAAGCGGACGATGCGCGAGCTGGCAGCGCCCGGCGCCGCCATGGGCGAGGCCGCCTGCCCGTACGCAAGGGCAAGTGTAGAGTGCATGAGCAAACAGAAGGGCAAACCAACTGTCCGGAGGAAACGCATGTTTGGCTCCTATGGCCTGGCGCGCATTGCAATGCAGGCGCGGCAACAGGACTGGCGGTCGGCTTTTGATAACTAACTTGATAAAATCATGCTCCCACAAAAAAAAGAAATTGCAAAGTTGTTTATTTGCACTTTGACATTCCCAAGGGAAATAAAATACGATTGCGGCGCGTCTGCAACAGCCCGCCTTGGTGCACCTTATCCCCTCTTGCAAAACAGGTTTTTACTTGTGCGCGCCCCGGATGGCCGATAATGGCGTTTTACCGTATCGAAGATGACCGTGCCGCACCCTGCCCCTCCCTCACTTGCCGACCAGATCGAAGACTTGCTGCCGCAAACGCAATGCACCAAATGCGGCTACAACGGCTGCCGCCCGTATGCGGAAGCGATAGCCGCCGGCAGCGCCGACATCAACCAGTGCCCACCGGGCGGCGTGCAAGGCATCGCGCGCCTGGCCGGCTTGCTGGGCAAAAAAGTCATCCCGCTCAATCCCGTCAACGGCCTCGAGCGTCCGCGATCTGTCGCCTATATCGACGAATCGCTGTGTATCGGCTGTACCCTGTGCATCCAGGCCTGTCCCGTGGACGCCATCGTCGGCGCCGCCAAGCAGATGCATACGGTGGTCACTAGCCTGTGCACGGGTTGCGACCTGTGCGTGGCGCCCTGCCCCGTCGACTGCATCGTCATGTACCCGGTCAGCGGGGACGCCACGGGCTGGGATGCCTGGAGCCAGGCAGAGGCCGATGACGCGCGCGCGCGCCACGATTTCCGCACGCAGCGCCTGCGCCGCGAAGCCGAGGCCAACGACGCGCGCCTGGCCGCCAAGGCCGTCGCCAAGATGCAGGAAGTGACACAGGAAGTGCCCGTCACGCCAGATGAACAGGCAGAAAAGGAGCGCAAGCGCGCCATCATCGCCGCCGCCATGGAGCGCGCGCGCGCCAAGGCCGCTGCCGCCAGCACGGACACCTCCCCGCCAGCCCCCAACACGCCGAAAAAAGACGCATGAACGCCGCCAAACGCCTGGAAATCTTTACGCGCTTCCGCGCCGCCAATCCATCCCCGAAAACGGAACTCGAATACACGACGCCGTTCGAGTTGCTGATCGCCGTGCTGCTGTCGGCGCAAGCAACGGACGTGTCCGTCAACAAGGCGACCCGTTTGCTGTATCCGGTCGCCAATACGCCGGCCAAGATACTAGCCCTAGGCGTTGACGAGCTGACCAGCTACATCCGCACCATCGGCCTGTTCCGCACCAAGGCGAAGAACGTCATCGCCACCTGCCAGATCCTGCTCGAGCAGCACGGCGGCGAAGTGCCGCGCGACCGCGCCTCGCTGGAAGCCTTGCCCGGCGTGGGCCGCAAGACGGCCAATGTGGTCATGAACACGGCGTTTGGCGAACCGACGATGGCCGTCGATACGCACATCTTCCGCGTCTCGAACCGCACCGGCATCGCACCGGGCAAGAATGTCGATATCGTCGAGCAAAAGCTATTGAAGTTCGTACCGAAAGAATTCCTGCACGACGCCCACCACTGGCTGATTCTGCACGGCCGCTACACATGCACGGCACGCAAGCCGCAATGCTGGAACTGCATGATCGCCGACCTGTGCGATTACAAGGACAAGTCGCCGATGCCGGCTGTGGTGTAGTCAAAAAAAAACGGCCCGAATGGGCCGCTGTGATTACGTCGTAGGTCGGATTAGCGCGCAGCGCGTAATCCGACAGGACGCGGCAACAATGTTGTCGGATTACGCTACGCTAATCCGACCTACAGCAACACCATATTGTCGCGGTGAATCAGCTCATGGCCTTCCATGTAGCCGAGTATCGCCTCGATCTCGGTGGACGGCTTGCGCATGATGCGGCGCGCTTCGCCGCTCGTGTAGTTCGACAGGCCGCGCGCCACGGGCACGCCGTCCGCGTCGACGCAGGTGATGACGGCGCCGCGGCCGAACTCGCCGTTCACGCCCGTCACGCCGATCGGCAACAGCGACTTGCCTTCCTGGCGCAGCTTTTGCACGGCGCCCGCGTCCAGCACGACGGCGCCGGCCGTATGCAGATGATCGGCCATCCACTGCTTGCGCGCCGTCAATTGCCCCGTTTGCGCCCGCAGCTCCGTGCCGATCGCTTCGCCCTGGGCGAGACGGCTGAGCACGTCGCTGTCGCGGCCCCAGGCGATGATCGTATGGGCGCCGGACTTGGCGGCGCGCTTGGCGGCAAGGATTTTCGTCAGCATGCCGCCGCGTCCCAGGCTGCTGCCGGCGCCGCCGGCCATCGCTTCCAGGGCCGGGTCGCCGGCGATGCCTTGCGTGATCAGGTAGGCGTTCGGGTCCTTGCGCGGGTCGGCCGAGAACAAGCCGTGCTGGTCCGTCAGGATGACGAGCGCATCGGCTTCGATCAGGTTGGCGACCAGGGCGCCCAGGGTGTCGTTGTCGCCGAACTTGATTTCATCGGTGACGACCGTGTCGTTTTCATTAATGATCGGCACCACGCCCAGGCGCAGCAGGGTCGTCAGGGTGGAGCGGGCATTGAGGTAGCGTTCGCGGTCGACCAGGTCGGCGTGCGTCAGCAGCACTTGCGCCGTGCCGAGGCTGTGGGCGCGGAAGCTGCTTTCATAGATTTGCGCCAGGCCCATCTGGCCGACGGCGGCGCACGCCTGCAATTCGTGGATATCGGTGGGGCGCTCCTCGAAACCGAGGCGCAGCATGCCTTCGGCGATGGCGCCGGAGCTCACGAGCACGACTTCCTTGCCCAGGGCGCGCAAGCCGGAAATCTGCGCGGCCCAGCGCGCGATGGCGGCATGGTCGAGCCCGCGGCCGTCGTTGGTGACCAGCGAGGAGCCGACTTTGATGATGATGCGGGTAGCTTTTTGAATCACGGAATCCATGGGGCGGCGCTCTTCACTTAATAGACGTCAGCGCGCAGGACGCAGCAGCAGCAAGGCCAGCCCCGCCGTCAGCTCCATTGCGCACATGAACAACACAAAACCCTGGGGCAAGCCGAAGCTGATGGCCGCGAACAGACGGCCGGCGGGCTGCGCCAGGACCAACATTGCAGTGATATCGCCGAGGTCAGGCGGTTCGCCCTGCCGTGCCGCGAACAGCGCCAGGAGTGCGGTAGCGCCCCAGACACCGACATGCGTAGCGTAGAACTGGCTGTAGCCATTGACGCCATTGAGGAAGATGCCCATGCCGGCCGCCATTGCATCGGCGAACAGCAGACAGGCGACCGCGCTCAGCCCGTAAGCATACGCGATCAGATGCAATACACGGCGCTGCCACGCTTGCTTGCGCGCGGACGCGGCAGCGACCGTTTGTACCGACATCAGGATAAAGCCTTAGTCGAGGATCTTGAAACGCGGATCATCCGGGTCGATCGACGAGATACCGCGTGCTTCTTCGGTCATCTGCGTTTCTTCGGCACGGCTTTCGCTGTGTTTCTTCTCTTCCAGATGCTGGTAAATCGCGTTCACCAGTTCCGGGCAACCCTGATGGTTCAGCGCGGAAATCTCGAAGACGGGACCCTTCCAGGCGAAACGCTTGAGGAAGTCCTTGACGATCTTCTTGCGCTCTTCTTCCGGCACCATGTCGAGCTTGTTCAACACCAGCCAGCGCGGCTTGTCGACCAGCGACTCGTCGTACTTTTTCAATTCCTTGACCAGCGCCTTGGCTTCCTTGACAGGATCGACGTTGGTTTCAAACGGCGCCAGGTCGACGATGTGCAACAGCAGACCCGTACGCTGCAAGTGACGCAGGAATTGATGGCCCAGGCCCGCGCCTTCGGAAGCGCCTTCGATCAAGCCGGGAATATCGGCGATCACAAAGCTCTTCTCGTGCGACACGCGCACCACGCCCAGGTTCGGGTGCAGAGTGGTAAATGGGTAATCGGCAATTTTCGGACGCGCGTTCGAGACGGCCGAAATGAAGGTCGACTTGCCGGCGTTCGGCATGCCCAGCAGGCCAACGTCAGCCAGCACTTTCAATTCCAGGCGCAGTTCGCGGCGTTCGCCTTCCTTGCCCTCGCCTTTTTGGCGTGGTGCGCGGTTGGTCGAGGACTTGAAGTGGATATTGCCCCAGCCGCCTTCGCCGCCCTTGGCCAGCATTTCGGTCTGGCCGTGCTCGGTCAGGTCAGCCAGGATTTCGCCGCTCGCGTTGTCGATGATCAAGGTGCCGACCGGCATGCGCAGGTGGATGTCATCGGCGCCCTTGCCATAGCAATCTGCGCCACGGCCAGGCTCGCCATTGCGAGCCTTGTGCATTTTGGAGAAGCGGAAATCGACGAGCGTGTTGATATTGCGGTCGGCGACTGCCCAAATGGTGCCGCCCTTGCCGCCATCGCCGCCATCGGGACCGCCGAAAGGCCGGAATTTTTCACGGCAGAAAGAGGCGCAGCCGTTGCCGCCATCGCCCGCGATGACTTCGATTTTTGCTTCGTCGATAAACTTCATAATTTTGCCGCCATAAAACTAAAAAGGCTCTACCTTGGGCAGAGCCTTTCGATTGAAGGCTTGCGCCTTACATCATGCGATCATTGCGGAGCGAACTGGCTCCGCGATGAATTACGCTGGTACTGCTGCGTTAGGTACAACGGTCACGAATTGCTTCGAGCCAGCACCTTTGACAACGAACTTCACTTTGCCCGCGATCAGCGCGAACAACGTGTGGTCCTTGCCCATGCCTACGCCTTCGCCGGCGCGCACTGGGGTGCCGCGTTGACGAATGATGATGCCGCCAGCATTGATAGCTTGGCCGCCGTAGACTTTAACGCCCAGACGTTTTGATTCTGAATCACGGCCGTTTCGCGTTGTGCCGCCGCCTTTTTTATGTGCCATTTAAGACTCCTTGATAGCTGATTAATTCAAACAGCGGCGATTAGCCGTTGATCGAAACGATTTGGATTTCGGTAAAATTCTGGCGATGGCCTTGATGCTTTTGGTAGTGCTTACGACGACGCATCTTGAAAATTTTGACCTTATCATGGCGACCATGCGCCACAACCGTAACCAGTACCGTTGCACCTTCGACCAATGGAGCACCAAACTTGATGCTGTCGCCCGCGCCTACTGCGAGAACTTGATCGATGGTGATTTCGGAACCAATGTCTGCCGGTATCTGTTCTACTTTAAGTTTTTCGCCAGCGACAACTTTGTATTGTTTGCCACCGGTTTTTATGACCGCGTACATGATTTGAAACCTCATCAAATGTTGAAAGAATTTGTCCCATTGCCGTGCAAAGCAAGCCGTACACAACAGGGGGAACCAGCGATTATACACGGACTGAGAAATTGCGTCAAAAACTATTCACAAAGGCCGATGATCGTGGTATGTCGGCAACCCGGCCATCCTGTCAGGCTTGCGCCAGGCGGACAGCAAAACGCGCGCCAGTGCCAACAAGATCAATCAATTGCCCTACAGTCATAGGCAAACGTCACGCACGCGCAAGCCTTGTCGTATAATCGCGGCACCCACAATCTAATGCAGGTTCGCCTTGTCTGACGCTAACAAACACGTTAACCAAAACACCATCGTGCAAACGATTGCCGCCGATATGGACGCAGTCAATACGGTGATCCGCCAAAAGTTGCACTCCGATGTGATTCTGATCAACCAGATCGCTGAATACATCATCAGCGCAGGCGGCAAACGCATCCGTCCCGTGCTGATTTTGCTGGTGGCCAATGCCCACGCCTATCGGGGCACGGCGCACCATGAACTGGCCGCCGTGGTCGAATTCATCCACACCGCCACCCTGCTGCACGATGACGTCGTCGACGAATCGTCGATGCGCCGCGGACGCCAGACGGCCAATGCCCTGTTCGGCAATGCCGCGTCGGTGCTGGTGGGCGACTTCCTGCACTCGCGCTCGTTCCAGCTGATGGTGTCGCTCAATAATATGCGCGTCATGCAAATCCTCTCCGACGCCACCAACGTGATCGCCGAAGGCGAAGTGCTGCAATTGCTGAACATGCACGATCCGGACGTGACGCAAGAAAGCTATTTGAACGTCATCCGCTCGAAGACAGCCAAGCTGTTCGAAGCGTCGGCGCAACTGGGCGCCCTGATCGCCGGCGCCAGCGAAGACGATATCGAAGCGGCAGCCGAATACGGCCGCTCGCTGGGTACGGCGTTCCAGCTGATCGACGATGTGCTCGACTATGCAGGCGACGCCGCCGAAATCGGCAAGAACGTGGGTGACGACTTGCGCGAAGGCAAACCAACGATGCCGCTGATCTGGCTGATGGAAAACGGTACGCCGGAACAGCGCGAACTGGTGCGCAGCTGCATCGAGCAAGGCGACGAACAGCATTTCGATACCGTCCTGACGGCCATCACCAGCAGTGGCGCCCTCGACTACACGCGCAAGCAGGCGGAAATCGCCGGCCAGCGCGCCGCCGACGCCATCGCTGGCTGGCCGGACAGCGTCTACAAGCAATCGATGCTGCAACTGTGCTCGTTTGCCGTGGACCGCAATCACTGATCGCGTTTTACTCTCCATAATACAAAACGGCGCCAATGGCGCCGTTTTTTTATGCGCGCCTATTTCACCGGCTTGCCATCGGCGCCGACCACGGCCTGGCCATCTTCCTTGGCAAACGCCCCTTGCTGCGGCAGCGGCAGAATCTCCAGCGCCTTTTCCGACGGCCGGCACAGGCGCACACCCAGTTCCGTGACGACGATGGGACGGTTGATCAAGATAGGATGGGCTTGCATGGCGTCCAGCAGGGCAGCATCGCTCAGCTCAGGATTGGCCAGGCCCAGTTCGTCGTACAGGGCGCCCTTGTCGCGCATGACGGCGCGCACGGACAGGCCCGCGCGCTTGATCAGGTCGACCAGTTCCTCGCGCGAAGGCGGATGCTTGACGTAATCGATGATGACGGGCTCGACGCCCGTGTTGCGGATCAGGGCCAGAGTATTGCGCGACGTGCCGCACGCCGTGTTGTGATAAATCGTGATCGTCATGTCGTGATGTCCTTCAATAAATGTGGTTCGCTGACGCAGCAAGGCGCGCCAGCACAGCAGTTCTCGGTCAAAAAGGCCAGCAAGCCGTTCATGCCCGCATAATTAGCAGAGTAGATGATGGAGCGGCCCGCCTTGCTCGCCGTCACCAGATTGGCATGCGCCAGTTCTTTCAGGTGAAACGACAGCGACGATGGCGCGATCGCCAGCGCTTCGGCGATTTTCGTCGCGGCCATGCCTTCCGGCCCCGCTTGCACCAGCAGGCGGAACACGGCCAGCCGCGATTCCTGCGCCAGCGCGGCCAGCGCTGCGATGGCGGCCGCGCTCGTCAGTGGCTCGGCTTGCGCCGCGATTGATTTTTCATTTTCCATACTTCAATAATAGTCGAATTATTGAATCACTTCAAGCGAGGTGTCTTACGTAACCCAGCGCACCGACTGTTATGGCCTATCGGTCTACCTTGATGAAAAAATCACTGCGATTGGCATCCTCATGACACGCTCAACCCCGCTCAAAATCCTCGGCTGGAGCCTGGCCGCCCTGCTCGCCCTGATCACCATCGTCGTCATCTTCGTGCTGACCTTCGACTGGAACCGCGCCCGCCCCTACATCAACGAAAAGGTGTCGAAAAGCACGGGCCGCAGCTTCGTCATCGGCGGCGACTTGCAGGTGAAATGGCAGCAGGGGCTGAAGACGGAGCCGGGCTGGCGCCGCTATGTGCCGCGCCCCGTCATCAGCGCGCAGGACGTGCGCATGAGCAACCCGGACTGGGCGACGGCCGGCCCGCAACTGGCCAGCGCGAAACGTATCGACGTGGCCATCCATCCCTTGCCCCTGTTGCAGCATCGCGTGGTACTGACGGACCTGGCGCTCCAGGCGCCCAACATTGCCCTGCAGCGGCGCGCCGATGGCAGCAACAGCTGGACCTTGAAAGACAACGGCCCTTCGGCATGGGATTTGGAAATCCAGCGCATGGCCTTCGGTGACGGCGTCATCCGCTATCTGGACGAGGGTATCGCCCTCGACGTGCACGCCAAGGTCAGCTCGACGGCGCCCGACGCCACACCCGGCGATGCGCCAGGCAATGCGCCCGTGCAGAAATACGGCATCGCATTCACCCTGGGCGGCAGCTACCGCAAGGCGCCCGTGACGGGCGGCGGCAAGGCGGGGGCCGTGCTGTCATTGACCGACAACAACACCGTGTATCCCATTCAGGCGCATGCCGTGCTGGGCAAGAACAAGGCCAGCATCGATGGCACGCTGACGGACCCGCGCTCGCTGTCCGGCATCGATTTGCAGCTGAGCCTGGCCGGCGCCAGCATGGCCGACCTGTACCCGCTGACGGGCGTGCTGCTGCCGGAAACGCCGGACTACGCCACCAAGGGTCGCCTGCTGGGCAAGAAGGACGGCGCCAGCTGGAACTGGACCTATCAGAATTTCAAGGGCACGGTAGGCGAGAGCGACCTGGCCGGCACCCTGCAATACCTGCCGCGCCAGCCGCGGCCCTTGCTGCGCGGCGAAGTGGCGTCGCAGCAGCTGCGCCTGGAAGACCTGGGCCCCACCATCGGCGCCGACAGCAATGCGCGCAAACAGGCGCGCGGCAGGGCGCCCGTGCAGCCCGGGAATAAAGCCTTGCCCGTGGAACAGTTCAACACGGCCAAATGGGATGCGCTCGACGCCGACGTGAAGTTCACGGGCAAGAAACTGGTGCGCACGCACGATATCCCGCTCAACGGTATCGTCGCCAACATCCGCATGAAAGACAAGGTGCTGAGTTTGACGCCGCTCAATTTCGGCATGGCCGGCGGCAATATCACCTCGAACATCACGCTCGACGGCCGTCAAAAGACCATCGCCGCGCAAGCCAAGGTGGCGGCGCGCCACCTCAAGATACGCGAACTGTTTCCCAAGCTGCAATCGATGCAAGCGAGCTTCGGCGAAGTGTATGGCGACGCGGCACTGACGGGCCACGGCAATTCTGTCTCGGCCATGCTGGCCAGCGCGAATGGCGAACTGGCAGCCACCGTCAGCGAAGGCTCCGTCAGCCAGTTCATGCTGGAACTGGCTGGCCTGAACCTGGCCAATGCCGTCTTCGTGAAAATCTTTGGCGACAAGCAAGTGCACCTGAACTGCCTGGCCAGCGACTTCGCCGTGACGAATGGCCAGGCCGACGTGCGCCGCTTCGTGCTCGACACGGACACGGCCGTCGTCAATGTCACGGGCAACGTCAACCTGGCCACCGAAACCCTGGACCTCGACGTGCGCCCCCGTACCAAGGGCGCCCGCATCATCACCCTGCGCACGCCGCTGTACGCAAAAGGCACGTTCAAGAACCCGGACGTGGGCCCGCAAAAAGGCCCGCTGGCATTGAAAGCCGGCGCCGCCGTGGCCCTGGCCACCGTCGTCACGCCGCTGGCCGCCCTGCTGCCGCTGGTCAACGTCGACAAAGCCCCCGACACGGACTGCGCCGCCGTCATGGCGCAAGCGAACGCCACCCGCAAGGCCCCGACTTCGCCCGCAACGAATGCGCCAGCGAAAAAAGTGAGCGAAGCGGAAATCAAGAAGGCGCAGCAGGAAAAGAAATAAGCAGGCTTGCAACAAACAGGCTTGATACAGCCGCTTGAAACCCGCCCCGCCATCTGCTGTAATGAAGAAAAGCGGGGTGTGGCTCAGCCTGGTAGAGCGCTGCGTTCGGGACGCAGAGGCCGGAGGTTCGAATCCTCTCACCCCGACCAAAATACCCTTGAAAAACAATTACTTACCTCGCGGTCATTTTCTTGCTAATGCGATACGGTGGCAAATCAGTGGCAGCTATCATATGACGGGCAAGTGATTGAAAAAACAAGGCCTATTTGCAGGGACATTGTCTACTCGATAGTGCATGCTCCCCGTTTGACTCTATACGGTACTCCACAACTTCATGGAGTACGGACATGGCGTCCATCGAGAATCGCTCGCACTACCAAGTCGCGGTCAAGAACCGCGACGATCTCACGCAGACCTTCCCCCACGACAAGTTGGAAAAAGCGGAAGCTTACCGCCAGTCGCTGAAGGCGCAAAAACTCAAACCCAAGCTGATCCCCTTGGATAATCATTACATGATTCGCATCCGTAAAAAGGGTCTTAAGGAACAGGTGCTGTACGCAAACTCCCTGAAGGAGGCCGAACTTGTAAGGGCTAAACTGCAGGTCGAACACAGCCAAGGTATCCTTATCGACTACTCAAAAGGCCAGAACACCACGCTCGCGGAACTGATGATCCGCTACCTGCACGAAGAGGCGCCACGCAACAAGAGCTTCGAGATTGATGCCTACAAAATCAACGCGATGCTGGAAGATGCGGGCTTGCAGAGGCAATCCATCGCGGAGATTGTCGCCAGCCATCCCAATCCCTGTGCCAAGGTCAAAGCGATGAGGATTCGCAAAGAGATTGGCAAGAAAATGCGCCCAGCAGCCTGTTCGGCTACGCGCTTCATTCTGAAGCCATTTGCGCAAATCGTCCCGGACGACCTGACTGAGTATGTTGACGAGCGTTGCCAGACGGTATCGGAATCGACCGTAGACCGGGAACTAGATATCTTCTCGGCCGTCTGCAACATCGCCATCAAAACTTGGCGCATCCATGTTCTCAACAGCCCAATGGACGGTGTAAAGCGCCCGCCATACTTTAATGAACGGGACCGCCGCCTCAAGCCTGGTGAGGAGGATCGCCTGCTGGTCGCAGCGTTTGAAGAGGATGAAAAATGGTCCCAGTCCTACTGCCATGACCAACTGGTCGCCTCCGAGCTCAAAGACATTGAAGGAAGGCCTACCCGTTATCGTTTCTGGCAAACCCGAAAGCAGCTTCTGAAAGAGGCACAAGCCACCTGGGTTCACATTCCCATGTACGAGTGCTTCGTACAGTTCCAGCTCATGACCGGGGCCAGACGCGGTGAATCTCTGTCCCTGCGCTGGGCTAACGTCGATCTCGATGTTCAGACCGCCTTCCTCCCAGAGACGAAGAACGGGCGCCCTCGCAAGCTACCACTGCGCAGAGACCTTATAGAGTTGCTTCGTCAGTTACCGCGCACCAACGAGCTCGTATTCGAGTTCAGCAATGATGCCTTGCGGAAGGCATGGACGCGCATGTGTGAGTGCGCGGGACTTACCGGCGAGTTCGACCTGCACGTCCATGATCTGCGGCACGAGGCCATCTCACGGGTCGCAGAGATCGGCAGCAACACGCCCGGCGGCTTTTCGTTGCTCGATCTCCAGGCATTCAGTGGCCACCGCGATGTGCGGATGTTGCTGCGATACGCCCATTTATGCGCGCAAGGCTTGGCGAAGCGGCTAGATGACGCGTTCCGTTCCAAGGACCCCGACAAACAATTCAACTCACATCATGGGCGCAAGCGCCTTAACCCGAAAGTAAAGGTAACGCTCAAAGACGTTATTGACCACGCAGTTGCGGAGCAGCCAGTTAGAGCATTAGAAGATCATTCGCATCAACAAACCGCGTCTATGACCACGCCTTCACCCGCAGCCGACATCCCTTCGGTGTACCCGGCGACGGCCGAGAACGCCGCTCCATCCGCAGAAAACGTCATTCACGTGAACTTCCGACGCCAAGCAGCCTAACCATTTTCACTAACGTCTTTAGTCCGCCGATCTCGGCGGGCTCATCCGGAAAACCTCCCCCCAACTAGAGGCCATTTCGTTCACCTATCTCACTTGATACTGGATGAAGATACAGTATAATAAAAAATCATTCTAAGACGTATTGAGCATGGGTAAAGAGACATCAATCGAATGGACGCATCACACCTTTAACCCTTGGTGGGGTTGTGTCAAGGTGTCTGCTGCTTGCGACCATTGTTATGCCGAGACTTGGGCTAGGCGGCTAGGCGAGGATGTGTGGGGGCCAAAGTCCGAGCGGCGCTTCTTCAGCGATGCGCATTGGAAGGAGCCACTGAAGTGGGATGCCGATGCCAAGGCTCAAGGCGTCCGGCACCGAGTATTTTGCGCGTCTATGGCTGATGTGTTTGAAAACCGTGCCGATCTCATTCCCCATCGACTGCGCTTGTTTGAACTGATAAAAAACACTCCACATTTGGATTGGCTTTTACTTACAAAGCGAATTCATCTTGTAAAAAAACAACTACCGAAGGGATATCAGTTCCCGTCCAATGTATGGCTGGGCGCAACAGTCGAAAATCAAGCCTCTGCGGGTAAGCGAATTAAGTATCTACTCGAATTCACTTCGCCAGCCGTTCGATTCTTATCTTGCGAGCCGCTACTAGGGCCTCTCGACATCAGCGAATTTTTGCGCAAAGGTCCATTGGGTACAAAAGTGGATTGGGTGATCGCCGGCGGTGAATCAGGGCATGGTTCTCGCCCAATGGAACCACAATGGCCAGAAGATTTGCGTAAGCAGTGCAGTGCAGCGCGAGTACCATTTCATTTTAAGCAATGGGGACATTGGGCACCGATTGAGTTGGCGGGAGACGCGGTCACTCGAAAGACGGTAATTCATATTGTTCGACATGCCGGCGAAGAGATTACACTGGTCGCAGTAGGAAAGGGCAAAGCAGGCCGATCACTTGGCGGCAGGCATTGGGACCAATTCCCCAAAGTGCGCAGGGCATAAAAATTATCCCACTATTGAAAGGCTCCCTTGGCAAAGAAGCACTATGATTGGGCAAATGGTCCCGCAGAACTGGATGCCCACAGCTTAACAAAGCATGATGTCTTGGTCGGTTATCTTTGCCGTTACTTTGAGCAACGGACACTCAACGCTAGGGGGCGAGAACTCTTCCGAATTACTTTAGTAGATGGTTTCTGTGGCGGCGGTCTTTACACTGTTCGTGGTACAGGCAAAGAGGCACTAGGCTCTCCACTGCGTATGTTGAATGCTGTTGAGGAGGCGAAGGTTCGAGTCAATATAGGCCGTACAAAGCCTTTAAACCTTGACGTCAAATTCATCTTTATCGATAAAGATAAGAGCGCCATCGCATTTCTAACTAGAGTCCTTATTAATAGGGGCTACGGCGCGGCTATTGGCACGTCGATCCACTTAATTCACGAGGAATTTTCTGTCTCGTCGCCGGCAGTCATGAATTTAGTCAAAAATCACACTCCGAGAGCGGGGAAAGCACTCTTCTTTCTTGATCAATACGGATATAAAGACGTACCGGCTCCGCTTATTCAATCCATATTCGCTACTCTTCCGCACAGCGAAGTCGTGTTAACCTTTCATGTATCGTCATTTGCCACTTATACCAATGACGAGTTTACAGATCATGTCAGTTCAAAGTTAGCAATCGATATCCGGTCGGCGCTAGGTGGCCGATCAATTGAGGAACTCAAGAACAACGACGCGGATTGGCGCAGGCTTATTCAGGGAGCACTTTATCAAGCTTTAGTTAAGAACTGCGGCGCCAGATTCTTTACGCCTTTCTTTATCAGAGGAGAAGGTAGCGGTCACGGTGAATATTGGCTCGTTCATCTGTCGCAGCACCATCGCGCTCAGGATGTAATGAAACAGGTACATTGGCAGCACCAAAACCATTTCATTCACTACGGCGGTGCTGGTCTGGACATGTTAGCGCCACATACCATGGGCTTCCGCCAAGAATTTACTGGTGGCTTTCAGTTTGACGATGTCGCTCTCAATCAATCCAACAAAGCACTCCTGCAGCAACTCGCCGACCATATCTTTGCGAAGAACCAGCCAACCACTATTGGAGATTTGTACGCGTCGACATGCAATACCTCTCCAGCCACAACAAGCATGTATAAGGATGTTTTAGAGATTTTGGTTGGGGAGCGAGATCTTCTTGTCACCTCAAGTGAAGGAAAGCCAAAGAATTACGCCAGGTACATGAGCGATACCGACATAATAGAGCGCAGCCGCCAAACAAGCTTATTTCCTTCATCATTCGAGGCAATATAATGGCCTTCTCACTTGCACATGATATCGATCCCTTCCCCGAGCTTCCAATAGAGCGAGGCCGCAATGGTGAAGGCGTGGGAATTTGGGTACCGGAGATGAAGCATACGTTCTTGGCAAAATATATCGAAGGCACACGCCAAGCTCGAAAGAAGTTTCCTCAACGAGTATTCTTAGATTTATTTTGCGGCCCTGGGCGAATTCAAGTAAAGGGCGAGATAGCTACTCGATATGGTGGTGCATTGGTGGCTTGGCAACACTCCAGACTTGATGCTGCCGCATTTACAGAATGTTTCGTTGCCGATCTGGACAGTGCCCGAGCTACGGCGTGCGGAGAGCGTCTGCGCGCAGTCTCAGCTCCTGTGCGCGTGTTCAATGGACCAGCAGAAACTACGGTTAATACCGCTGTGGACGCCATCGCTCAAAACGCTCTTTGCCTCGCCTACCTCGACCCATACAACCTACAGTATCTTTCATTCAACATCATAGAAAAACTTGCGACGCTAAAACACGTAGATATCGCCGTGCACTTTAGCACTATGGACTTACGCAGAAATATCTTTATGGAATTCAACGAAGAAAGAACGCGGTTCGATATGACTGCGCCCGGATGGCGTGACCACATTGATCCTGCTGCGTTTGTTCGAGGGGATGCTGATGAGGCATTTTTTGATTACTGGTGCTCGTTAATTACGAATCTCGGATTTACAATTAGCAAAAGAATGCCATTAGTTCGAGGTGATGGAAACCGTCCTCTATATCACTTGGTCTTTTTCAGTAGGCACTCGCTTCCGAATCGCATATGGGGTGACGTGGCTCAGGGTCCCAATCGAGAACTAGATTTCGGTTAAATTTGGGCAACTAAAACGGCGCCCGGTCGACCATAGCTGGATGCGACTACGAGAGATGCGTCACAAACATGCGAGCGATGATGGTCCGACACAGCCATTCCGACGGGACGCATCCAGAAAATTTAACTCCATGCGCAAACGTCGCCGACTCTTGATCGGTCAATTTGATTGCCGCATCACTATTTCCTTCGAGTTTCATCGCTGCAGTAGGTGCTTGAACGCTCAATGCATCAAATTTGACGCGCCCTCCCCCATTGGCAGCGGCACGCGCGTAGGTCCGATTCGCCTTCGTACCAGCGAATGTCCATGTACGCGTCTGACTTTCTTCGATCCTCGACATAAAGTAAGCATCGGAGGACACGTACAAGTCGTCCTGCAAAGCAGCAAGCTCAACTTTTCCACGCTGTGAAAGCTGAATAGCAGGCAACACACCCTCTGACAAGGCAGCACGTATGCCCTGGCACACCTCTCGGCTTAAAGTGCGAGCACCGCCCATCCATCGGGCTTTACCGCCTTCTTTCGCAGGCTCCAGCCAAACAGTTCGTTTGGACCACTCGACCTCCTTTACCAGCCAACTACGACCAGCCAGAAGCAGCAGCCGTTGAGGCTCTTCTCCGGTCAGCACTGTCGGATCGATGTAACCAATCTCCGCACTTCCGCATCTACCAGTCAAGAGCTGTGCACCGCTAAAGGACGCCAGCAGTTCGCGATAGTGGCCCCGGCCGAACTCTCGCTCTGTTTGTGGGCCGATGCGAACCAATCCCTCCGCACCGTCCAGATAGGCCTGCTGAATCATGTGTTCGATCATCGACCTGAATCCGTCCAATGGAAGCTCAGGGAAGCAACGGATCAACAACGAAATGGCTTCTCCGGCAGGCCATTCTCCTCGTTCCAAAGTGGCGACTAGAATCTGTTGTCCCACAATCGGCCAGGGCTCTTCAGGTGGTCGCGCTGCTTCTACCCAGGCCTGGGACCATAAATGGGTGACCCCCAACGCCAACATAAAAGCATCTTGGTTAGTCGTTAAGAACAGGCAGTTCCTGCGGCTCCCTGAACGCCTGCCGGTACGCCCCATACGCTGCAAGAATGACGACACGGTAGTCGGCGAGTCGATCTGAATCACTCGGTCCAGATCACCGACATCGATTCCCAGCTCCAGTGTAGAGGTTGCTACGATTACGCAATCTTTCTCTTCTCCGAACGCAGCTTCGGCTTGCCGCCGTTCGGATGCGCTCAGCGATGCATGACTCACGAAGGTCCGCACATCCTTGGCGCGCAGCATGCTACTCAGCTGCTCAGCGCTGCTGCGCGAGTCGCAAAACACCAGGCGCTTCTCGCCACGATGAAGGCGCGAAATGACCGTCGCTGCGTTCTCAAGGCTACCAACGTGGTCGACGGTGACGTCGGCGTCGGTACTGACTGATGCGCTGCCCACTACTCGCCGATCACCGAAAGGAGCAAACCAGTTCAGAAGCTCCTCAGGGTTGCTTACTGTCGCTGAAAGGCCGATGCGCTGGAGGGGTTGCGGCAAATAGTGCTCAAGCCGTTGCAGAACCGAGCGCATGTGCCAGCCGCGGTCGTCTCCAGCAAAGGCGTGCAGTTCGTCGACGACCACCACTCGCAAATTTCCAAACCAGGTGGGCCGATCCACCCGGACGGAAATTAACATAGCCTCGATGGACTCCGGCGTGGTCAAAAGGATGTCCGGTGCGTTCTTAAGTGCCTTTTTCTTGCGGGACTGCGACACGTCGCCATGCCACACCTCCACCGTGCGACCGACAAGTCCCGCGTAGTGTGTCAGTCGGTGTTCAAGGTTGTTAAGCAGCGCTTTGATGGGGCAGATATACAGTACGCTCGTTCCCGGCCAAGATTCCTTCAACATCCTAGACAGGATAGGTATTGCTGCCGCCTCTGTCTTACCGCCCGCAGTGGGTGCCAATAACAGGCAGTGAGCGCCGGCATGAATAGGTTGAATCGCTGCGAGCTGCGTGGGCCGCAACGTGCTCCAACCCAACGTGTTGACCACGTGGTACTGGAGAGACGGATGCAACTGCTCGAAGTCGTTCACAGCTCGATATCGTCCACGGAAGTCGCGCTTGCCGCAGCCCGCTCAATAGCAGACATCTCGGTTTCGGCGAGGGTAAGAGAGTAGTGCTGACGCGGATCGAAATCCGCATGCAGGTCGACACGATCAAGAACATCTGCAACGAGTTTCTTCAAGAACAATCGAGGCGCCACACCGACCTTTCCTCCAAGACCACCCGCCACGGCTCGGGCCAGAGAGCCTAAGTAGGCATCGTCGACAATAGATCGCAGGCGCTGTTCGTGCTCTCGCCCTTCTGCGTAAATGTCGCGCACCCGCCGCCCCACCGAAAGCAACGCGCTATGATCGAACGTAGCCAAACGAATCTGTACAGCGCGGGGGTTGTCGAACCTACGATCAGTCCCAAAGTCCACATGCAGCCTTTGCGCCAGCGGTGCCAGCCGTTGCACTCCCTGCGGACCATCAAAGAACGCCGGTGTGCCGGTGATAACCAAATATAGCCCGGGGTAGCGGCCCGTATCGATCTCATCGATCCACTGCCTCAGGGCATTGAGCCCCTTCTCGCGCGTATCGGTGCGCATACGCTGCAGTGTCTCAACTTCGTCCAACACCATCACAAGGCCCGGAAATCCGCTGTCTCGTAAGATTGTGAGCAGGCCCACCAAGAAGTTGCTCGCCCCAAAGTGGTCTAGGTCGCCCTTGATGCCTGCAGCACGCTTCACGCTAGCCGCTACATTGGGCTGCCCAGCCAACCAACTGATGAGGCCTTCAGCCAACATACCATCGTTTTCGGCAAGCGCTTTTCGATAAGTACGCAGCACCGCAGAGAACGCGGGGGCTGTCTTGCTAATGGCGCTTAGCCGGGCTTCCATGAGTGCATCTGTCTGATGCAACAGCATTTGCGCATCGTCAGGGTCCACCGACGGGTCAGCCAACACATCCTGCTCCAACGCGTAGAACCAGCCGTCGATCACGCTTCGGAACGCGCCGCTAGCCATGTCCGCTGTTCCCAGGTGCTCGACGAGTCGCCTGTAGACAGTTTCCAGCCGATGCAACGGCGTCTCGGTCTCGTTAATCTGGACTTCGGTCGCAGCAAAGCCCCTGGAGCGCGCACGCTCTTGCAGCCAACGGCCGAAGAACGTCTTGCCGGTACCATACTCACCTCGCACTGCTTTAAAGCCGCCGCGACCTGATGCCACCGACTCTAGCTCCTCGCTGAGGGTGGGCGAAAATGTCTCAATGCCAACCGCCAAGACGTCCAAGCCGCTGCTTGGAACAGTGCCTCGACGCAATGCACTAATGATGTCTTCTCTGCGAGCCGAGCTTATCATCGTGCACCTCCCTGCTTGACTAGATTGAACTGCTGATGCAACAAGGGTACGTTTAGTTCGATCAATCCCGCAGCTTCGTCGACCGTCAGGACCGCCGCCTGGTCCACGTTCAACATCCGGCGGACTGCGCTAAGCAGGCCACCTACGCGAACCTCAGCCAAAGACAGGCGACTCGCCAGCGCCGTCCGAGACAATTTACCGCCTCGTTCGGATAACGCCTCCAACAGCAGCCTCATCTTATCGTCAGGCAATGCCACACGCGCTGCCAGTTGCCGCTGAGATGCATAGATAGGACTGACGAGTAAGTCAGCAATCCAGTCTTGGGCTGCCACATCCACTATAGGCGAAGGCAGATCGACGGGAGCGAAGAGACCCGATTGAGCTTCGGTTTCGACCGGCTTTTTGTGAGTAGGCTTGGCTTGCGTTGCTGGGGGAAGCGCAGATTTCTTAGGTTGCATGAGGGGTGGCACTTCCCACCACTCCGGCTGAATCGGTGGCGCAGGGCTCCAACCAGCAAGGCTGGCACCTAGCGGGGCAAAGACGCTCAATGGAACAGTCACCTCTTGGGGCGACAAACCACCGTGGTAACCGTTCTTACGGCCCACATAACGAGTACCTTCGCCCCAGAGGCAAACCACCTCGTTACTACCATCACTGGTAACCACGCGGTCACCGCTGACAGCTAGCTCCTGTGGGGATGCCGCAGTTCGGCCCAGCCTCCAGCGGTCACTCTCGCCGCCTGGGATCTTCGTGGTTCCATCCTCCAACAAATGGCCATGATCAGCCGTAATCACCACTACCCGCCGTGCTTCGCGGGCTTCCCGCAACAAGGGCAGCAATAATCGCAGATCCTCCAGCGCCCAGCGCTGGTTGAGCTGATCCGGTCCGCTGAGGTGGTCGTCAACCGCGTTATAGACGATGCCCACGACCTGCTGCTTTTGGTTGGTGATCGCAGCGCGTATCTCGACAGCAAGATTGCCGCCCTCGGCCAAATCAGCTTTATGGAAGACCTTGGGCGCGTACTCTGCTCGGCTTGTTGCCATCAACGCCGAATGCGCCGCAAAACCGGATTTCTCCTGCGCCTGCGCACCTGCCATGAGTCGGCCACACAACAAACTGGTACGGCTTATCTCGGTGATCGTAGGAACTACAGCGACGCCAACAAATGGCTTTCCCTGCGACGTGGGCACCAGTTCAGTCCAACCGTGGGTGGCAGCACGTGCAAACAGTTCCCGGAAGATACTGTTGCTCAAGCCGTCCATCACCAGCAACAGCACAGGTTGTGCTGCTGCAATCGGAGCCACGACACGGTCCAACACCTGTTCAAGCGGAACCACTCGGCCACTGGCAGCAAATGCTTGAGCGTTCCATAGAACCAGCGCTTGAGCAAACGGCTTGGCAAAGGCGTCACGCCGGGTAATAACAGCTCGGCGGCACGCGGCGTAGGCGTCAGACAACTCGGCCAACTCATCGCCACCCAACAGTCTAAATCGGGCCCAGTCAACGTAGGCGCCCTGGTCAGCTTGCCATTCCACTGACTGCGGTAGCGACGTCCCCGAGGCCATAGGGGTCAGCAACCAACGCGCCAGACGTCGCGCCATCTCTACACTTTGCATGCGCGGTCGCTGATCGTTCATTAGCGTGTGCTTCAGAGCACGGTCAGCCTGAATTTCCACCTGCTGAAGGCTGGCTTCGGTAGGCGCTACAGCATGGGCGCTTAGGGCCAAGGCGAAGTCAATTAGCCTCTGGTCCAACGCAGACGGCAGCACATCACTTAGCTGCGCGAACTCCGCGATACGAAGATCACGCAATAGGGCATCGGCGCGATCTAGTAAGGGGCGACAGGCTTCCACACCCAAGCTCCGAACTACTTGCTCGGCAGCCAACGCCCAGGCTCTGCCCTCCGTTACGCCCACATGCTTGTCACTAACAAAGCGCTCAAGGCGAATCGCCGCCTGACCTAGCCCGGCACTGCCCTCCCCATCTGGCGCAAAGATTACACCACTGACCAAACCCAGAGGCAACGCATCCCCCGTACGACCCGCCTCTACACAACCAAGCACCATGGCTCCCGCCACACCGGCAGTATCGGCCAACCAACTAAAGATATCCGAACGCATCACTGCAGGCAAAGGCCCAAGCCGGGCATCCGCATCGGCTGACATCGACCAACCCAAGAGCATCATCGCGTCCGGGCGGGAAACTTCAATCCCGACAAAGCGTGCTAACACTTCGCGCCAAGCTGTTTCCAAGTCCAAAAAACCGCTAGCCACAGGCTGGTAATCGCCTTGAGATGCACCATCAATCAAAGCCTGCGGCATCCAAGCGAACCGCCCCAACCGCGCGTCGGTCTCCTTTGCCTGAAACATAAGACGAACGATATCCCACCCTTCTGGCTGAAATATCCGAGCACGGGCCAACCTGGCGGCGATGTCCTCTGATACCTCGTGCGTCAACAACGGAGTAATTACCAATATGCCCGAAGCTGATGGAGCCAACTGCTCCAGCTCGCACAACGCCTCGCGTATAGCTAGCGACGATTCGCACCAGCGCAGGACAAACGACCGCCCATGCGGGGTGACCACGTCCGGCCAGGGCTGCTTCGTGACCGCACGAATCGCTACGGCTTGGGCAGCCGGGTCGCTGTCGAGCACACGCTCCAATTGCGCTTTGATCTGATGAGTCGACAAACTCATAGCTGGGTGCCCTTGCGCTGCAGACGCCAGCTGAGCGTTAGCTCCAAATCTCGTTCGCTAGTCATGCGAGACTTCAGCTCGTCCAGTGCTTTCACGGCCTCAACACCAGTCAGATGCAACTGCTGTTTCTCGGCGATCACTTCGGGCGCTAGATTGGCTGACAAAGGAGGGATTGTCACGGGCGCAGGAACAGGCACGCCGAGCGTCGGCACCGGGCCAAAACCGGGAGTTGGAGCAGGCACTGGAGCAGCTGCAGCAAGCAAGCCCATAGCGTCACGTTGCAACTCATCGAGCCGGCTCTTTAATGCCAGCACATGCTCGTCGCTGGTCAGCACCTCGGCCAAGCGCCGCCCGATAACTTGTGCTGCTTCAGACCGGTGATCACTTAGCTTCAGCACTACGTCAAAAAGCTGCCAGTAGCCGCCCGCCTCCAGCGCATCGGCACAAGGCTTAGCCTGTCCCAACGCACGCCCGACGGCGGCCTCTGACGTCTGCAGATCGGCCGTAGCCAGTGCAGTGACCAGCTCTGACTCTGCCGCAGATACCACCGCAGCCAGCAGGGCCTGCGCGGACTCGGCGGTTTGCTGGCGAGCACCCGTTGCTCCGGCCGCATAGCGACCTGCCCTGTCTCGCATTTGTACCACAAGACGGGTCACCGCATCGCGCTTCTCACTAGCTTTCTGCTTCACCTCGTCAACCAGTTTGCCCACATTGGCGGCGTTGAGCGTCTGACCCAGAGTCAGGCCAAACAGACTAGACGCACGCTGCAACGCCAATTGCCAATCGCCGGCATTGGGCAGGGACTGTTCCCGCAACTCCAACTCATCCGGCAAGTTATCTACCGTCGGCTCGTAGGGTCCACCGCGCATTGTGAAACGTCGGCTCGTGGACGCAGCGAACGCCAGTATGATGAGATTCTGTAGCTCCAGCGGCAGCCCCATAGGCGTGGGAATGTCAATCCACTGCCGCAACTTAGCCACAGTGATCGGCCCACCACCATCTCGTGCGTGGCTTTGGGAGAAGCGCGATTGCCAGTGCGGCTCAATCAACAGGTGCGTTTCAGCCATCTGCCCTAACTTACAGGGATTGACAACCGAACGCACAAGCTTGCGAAGTCCTGTGTCTTGGACCAGTCCTCGGTGCCCCGGTGCCTCAATAGCCTTCTGCACTTCTGGCCAGATTTTGCGAATAACTACAGGCTTGATCTCGGTGTCGAACTCCGGGTGGGCAGGATATTGGTGGGCAAACAACTGCCCCAGCAGGTTCTCGAAAGCCGACTTGAAATCTGCGCCAACGGGTGGTCGCGGCGACAGAGTTGGGTCCAGCGAGCGGAACTGCTGATCAGCCGTTAACGGGCTGTTAACCGCATCTCGCGGCTCTGTACTGATTCCATAGGCCACTTCGAGCTGCGAGCGCAGCTTGATACGTAGCGTATCCAACTGGTTACGGGCAAGTGCCTTCGCCTGCACACGGTCCACAAACGACAGGTGGCCCGCATAAGTATCAAAACGATCTCCTTGCAGAATGTAGTCCAACACCACCAAGCGGCCAAGATCAGCCAGAGCTTTGTTGCTCAGGAATGAAGGGAGCCAGACCAAAGTCTTGGTGTCTCCGCCGCGGTAAGACGTGAGCTTCGCCATGTCATCTGCCGGACCGAAATTTGCGTCGTCGAACGGAAAGTCCAACACAACCGTCCACGTGCCGGAACGGCCACGTAGACGGTCATCCGTCATTTCACGCACGTTCTCGTACAACAATTCGATCTCACGCTTCGTACCACGCCAATTGAACTCATAGCTATTGAACAGGTCGCCCGTGTCGCTAATTTCGAGCTCCTTGAACAGAGCTTCGCGAATCCGCTTGCGCCGGTTGCCCGGGTTGTCGTTTGCCTCCGCCGCACGCAGAATGGGTTCAATATCGACGCCCGTCACCTGAATAGAGATAATCGGGTTTTGGTCCTCTGTAATCTTGATTTCGCCAATCTCACTGGCCCAATCTCGGCACTTGCGCAATACATCTTGCGCCTCCCGCCCCGGAATTGGTGACCGGAAGGTGCCGTGGTTCAACGCTGCCAGGCGTTGAGCACTCAAGGCCTTAAGCGATTCCACCTCAGGCACCAACGCGCCCAGCAGGAGAGTTTTCAACAACCGCGCATCGTTACGGAGGTTCTTCGCAGCCGCCGGATCAGCCAGGCCCACTTTGATCGCATCCCAGGTCACGCTGTGCTGCCGCTCAAGCATGGGCAGCAAACGCTGGTTGTACAGTCTCTTTGCGTTCTCAAAATGCAGGCGCATACCCTCACTGAACGGTTCATCCCCCTCGGCGATGGCGTCGTACAAGTCACCCACGGGGATCAGTTGGCCCAGTTCCAAGTCTGCGCGCCGCTCAACCAACAAGTGCAACATCAGCTTGAGTGCCGTGCGCTCACGCTGAAGCGCTGCAGATACAGCAATCAAGGTCTGCACCAGAGCCGGTGAGAATGGATAAACCTTACGGAACATGTCTCTATCGGCCGTGGTGGTCAGCAGCGTGTCCAACACGTCCTTGCGCATCTTCAATAGATCGTCGAAGGTACTCTGCAGCGTCTGCCGCGCCGCCTCATCAACTGGGCGCAGAACACGCTTCTCAGCAATGGCAGGCAAATTACGGTCTTCCAGGGTGATGCGGTGGAAGCGCGCTTCCCAGTGTTTCAACACGTCGCTGAACTGTACCTGCACCGACCCGGCCAAATTCTCGCCAACCAAATCGCGTAGGTCACGCTGCCTCGCCACGAAACTGACCAGTGGGATGGGCCGGTCTGCGTTGGTGGCCTCAACTAACTTGACAAGCTTGGTTCCTTCACGGCTAACGAAATTGACGTCGGCCGCATGGCTAGCTAGCCACAGCACCAACTCATCCAAGAACAGTATGACAGCGTCATAGCCCAGCGCTTTGGCGTGTCGGCTCATGATGCTGAGGCCAGCATCGAGTGAAACATAGGACTCGCCACTGCCCGCTAAGGTTCGATAAGCCGAGAAGAACTGGGTGATTAGATCCCCCACCAAGCGGGAACGTTCTTCCCCATTCGGGGCTTCCAACATCGCAGCCTCGAAGGCAACGGCGTCCCAGCCGCTTTCGAAAGCGCCCCAACCGCCTTCGCCCTCACTAGCCCCCTCGTTGAGCTTAGCGAAGAACGCATCGTCTCCCATGCGCTCGCGCATATCGCGCGCATCCTTGAACATACCTTCAGCTAAGTAAAAACCAGGCACCGGCGCATCCGGATGCTTCTTACGGACGAACTCGGCATACTGTCCGAGGATCGCAGACTCCATGTCGCGAGCCCCAATCATGTGATACGGTACCAGCAAGAACTTGCGCTCATCAGTCCAGCTATGGCGAGCTACTACATCGGCAAGTTCTGGCGTTGCACGGGCTTGGGCATTCCCCGCCAGCAGCAAGTTCAGCACTGCCATGAAGTGGCTTTTACCAGAACCGAAACTGCCGTGCAGGTAAGCTGCCTTGCTGCCGCCAGTCTGCACTGCCTGTTGGATGAAGCCCAGCGCGTTGGCAAAGGCATCCACCAGCTGAGGCGTGACAACGTAGTCACGTAGCGTTTGTTCGGGTTCGGTCACACCCTTGGATAATTGCAGGACGAAGTCGCCCTGATGCACCCGTTCAGGGATGGTGATGAGGTCTTTTAATAAAGTCATTGGTGTTCTTTCCCTCCGGATCGCAGTCAAACCGGTGGTTGCCATCCGGAAGCAGTTATTGGTTCATTATTTTTTCAAATCTATCTGCAGAAATATTGAAGCTTGGCATGTCTTTCTGCGTCGGTCCACTTGCCCTGGCCGCTCTGGTTTAGCTGGCCCACCATTACCGCCACCGTCAAAATTCATCTGTGCAGCTAACGGTGGGTCGAGAGCATACGGACTTCGGTTGTTCCAAGGCAGCCTTCCAGTTGTCGCGCTTATGATAATTCTGGATCTTCAAAGCGGGCTGCCGCCGCACTCCAAACTTTTGGCCTCAAGCCACGTAAAACTCCTTAACTACTAGTCTCTTTTTCATGCGTTTTCCTTCTTCCTACGTCCGCGCTTGGTAGTCGTGGCAATCGGCTTTAACGCTCTCAAGTCGTCCAGAGTGAAACCCAACGCATGCGCTTCCTCTACGACGAAGCCGCGATAATAGTCCCCCATACGTTCGCCAAATACCGGATCTAGTTCGTTATGCCATTGCACCAACCAGGGGACCAGTTCTAGCAAACTTGCTAGCAAAGGTTGCAAGCGTAAGGGCTCCCAGCCTTCCCCGTCCTTCATGTCCACGTAGTAGCTGGCCACGGCGGTTGCTTGCTGTAGATGATCCCAGCCGGCCCAAGCGATCACCAAGCTTCCGTCCGAACCGCGCTCGCAACCAAGGTAGCTGATCCACCGCTCCTTCGGAACATCCATGCCACCGCGTAGCCGCCAAAAATCGGCTTTGAGAAAGTCTTTGTTCGTGTACTTGGGTGGCACTGGAATGGAACCAATCTCAGTGGCTTTGCGTTCATTCTGGTTACGCCTAATTTCCGCGACTAATTGCTGTTCCACCCAGGCCTCTGCTTCCTCACTAAGGGACTTGCCTGCCGCGATGTGAAAACGTTGGCGTGCATCCTTGCCGAGCTCTACTCGCAAGCCCTCCGCGATATCAGCCACTACCTGGACATCGATACCATCTTCGCGGCGCTGTAGACTCCAAGTGTCATGCCACTGGCCACGCTTTCGGAGCCCAGTGTCGCTGTAGCACTGGACAGGCAATGCTGGGACGGACTCGGCGGCAACCAGTTCGGCCACCAACTGCGGCAGGTCAAAATCGGTATGACCGGCGTACAGCGTGGCGATCTGCATGAACTGAACATCGTGCGAAACAGCCTCGGCGAGGCGACTAGAGCTGCTCAGTTGAGGAGGTTGGTCAATACTTGACGGCCAAAATTCCGGTGCCTCAAGCCGATTCAACATCCAATCGCGCAACGCATTGGTAAACTCATTGGCTTTCGCACCGTGATTAAACAATCCTTGTCGGCCAATCCAGCGTCGTTTGTAATGGGGGTCCTCGATTGTCCGCAACGACGGGATGTTTTGTATAGCTTGCATTCGTCGTGCCCAGACTGCACGCATGTCCTCAGGCCAATCGGCAGGAACGGACGTCGGAACGTCAAATCCGTCTACGTTCTTTTGGCCCAAAATGCAAAACGGGCGGGCGCCGGGTTCGAGTTGCACGCTCCAGCTAGAAGGCTCGGAAAGAAGGTCGGCGTCCACAGCAAGCCCGTACATCGCGTAGCACAAGAAATCAATTTCTTCTTGCAAAAGAATGGAATTTGAGCGGCCCAGCTGCCGGAGCACCAGTGCATCATCCCAGGCCTTGCCTACATCAGCATCCGTAGCTAAGCTATTTTCTATGACTATACTGGCTCGCAGCAATGAAGACTCATGTGCGAGCCGATCCATTTCACGAGAAAGGTCGATCAATCTCGATTTCAATACATGAGAATTCCAGTTCTCTGGGATTGGAAGTTGCTGCAGTCGCGTGCTGGCAAACTGAAAGGGGACCTTCGACTTCTCTGAGATCCGGATTCCATCCCCCCCCATCATTTGCTTCTGATGGCTTACCTGCTTCATCCAAAAACAAGCGACAGACGAGTTCAAGAGCCCGATCAACGCCAAATGTTCATCTAAGCTTGTCCCAGTTGGAAGCTTGATAACCGGTGCAGTTTGCTTGAAGACCTTGTCGCCACGGTCGAGAACAAAGTGATTATGAGTGGCAACTTCAGCAAAGGTTATGGTCAGTGGATCTCGGTACTTGGACGGCACCCAACGATACCAAGTCCACCATTGATCGCCGCACTCCTTTCGGGTTTTTCCCGCGAAAGAAATGACACCTTCCAAGCTTGCCCGATACGGCCACATAGCCCGTGCCCAAGAACTGTCGGGGTCCAACGAAAAAGGAGATAAATCGGCATGATATGGCGTGAAAGCGAAGTCGTCAGCCCCTATTTGGTAGTCACGTACCGTATCCCCTACGACAAACGTACGAATGGATTGCTCTGGAAAACCTTTGCGCCTTAACGCTGTAGCTGGCACGCCGAATACCTCGTCCGTTCCGGTGAAGCTGGCGAATCCAATCGATCCAGCCAATGCTCCCAATGTTGAGCGCATTCCTTCAATCTTTTCTTTGACATCGGCCGCACCGCCTCCCGCAATGCTCCATGGATGCTTTGCAAACGTGGTGCGCGAAGTGTCGGCGATACTGACGAAATCGCTCTCACTGCCTAAATGATCGATCTGATTAACTATGGAACTCCACACCAGCCCGAGAGCTGGATCATCCGGAGTGCTGGGTTCTCCCTTGATACCCATCACCGTGCGAACACCATCATTGACCGGCCTACGATTTCGACCAAACAGAATGACAGTTGGGGTACCGTGTCCTGGGATGTAGGCACCACTTGTATCCACCACATGCGTCAGGTCTAGCAGTGGCAGCACCTGCTCGATCAGTTTGCTGCCGAACTCGCGCTTCATGAATGAATTAGCCGTGATTAGGCCCACGTAGCCGGCTGAGCGTCCATCCACAGCAGTTACAGCAAGCTCGAAAAAGCGCTCAGTGAACGGTGCACCGAGCGAGTATTTCATATGGCAACTGGCGTACTTGCGCCGGTAGGCAGCATTCAGCGCGGCGTCCTTGACTACGATGTAGGGTGGATTGCCCACTACCGCATGATATTGGCGGCCCAGAATGCGCTGCACCTCGGCGATATCCTCACTGGCGTAGGCATGCGCCAAGCCGGTGTCAGCATGGGTCTCGACCGCGTCGAACAAGTCCTGGCTCTGGGTTAAGCCAAAGCGGGTGCCGTGCAGCAAGCTATCACCAATCGCAACCGAGATTTGGAAGTCGTGGGCATTGGCTAGGCGCTTTACACCTGAGGCTTGCAATGCGGCCACGAACAGCCTGAAACGCGAAATTGCCACAGCGAAGGGGTTGAGGTCTACCCCCGCCACGGCGTCAAGCGCCTTTTGAGCAATGTCCACCTGATTGCGGCCGGGTTCGTGCCGCTGCCACTCGGCCAGCACGCGATGAAATCCCCCCAACAAGAAGTGCCCCGACCCACACGTTGGGTCGATTAGACGCACATCGCGGAAACCAAACTCACGAATAGCCGGCGTGAGCGTTCGGTCGAGGATGAACTCTTCCACAAAATCAGGCGTTTGCAGCAGCGCGTAACGCTTACGCGTGGCTTCGCTCAGATCCTGGTAAAGGTCGCCCAAGAATCGAGTGTTCCAGACTGGATCAGTAAAGTCATGACGGAGCGCACCAGTGTTCGGGTCCACCTGCTGCCAAAACTGACGCACCGTCATAGCAGCATCACCACTGATGCCCAACCTAAAGGCAGGGTTATGGACTTCATCGAAAAAAGTATGTAGACCGGGCAGAGCGCCAGCCTCTCGGAACGAGGCCAGCAAGTAGTCGCGGTCGTTCTCTAGCGGATGCGCTTGGAAGTAAGCCTCATGCCTATCACGTACTAGGGCTAAACGGCCCGACTCCGGCGTGCCGCCCAACCAAGGGCGGTCGATCAGTTGGTTGTCTTCAATGAAGCGCAAGAATACACAGCTCAGGAGCCAGTGCACACCGGCCTGGGTGATGACTTGGTCAGCCCAAGTCTCGAAGGTTTCGGCACAACGCGCCGCGTCACGGGCGGCCTGCCATTCAGCTTGCAGACTACCTCTGATCTCTGGGATTTCTTCGATGCGCTGCAGGATATCTCCCTCCAAGCGTTTGAGCAACTTGGTCAGGTCTGATAGCAGTTGGGGGGCGTTGATCACGGAAGTGCTTTCAATAAGTGGCGGACGAACCGGCCTGGCTGCCCGCGTTTTGGCCAGACTTGGCCCGATGCGCGTTCTCCATCCAAGCCTGTGGCAATGCTAAGGCGCGGGTATTGTTGATGTTATTGACCAGGGGCACTGCAACGCCGTCGATGACCGGCAAGCCTTGGTGGCTAGTAGGGATGAGCACCCAAGCACAGGGCGTATAGCCGGGTCGGCCAGCAAGTTCTTCTAGCTCGGTGACAAGGCTCATCAATTCATAGCGTGCCAGCAGGCCAACGCACACCAGCAGGATGGGCGACGGGCTATTGAGAAGGTCAGCTCGTATAGTTGCTACAGAGCGCTGCACCAGGCGTTGCAAATTGGTCCAATGGCGGCTACCACGATCTGCAGCGTCAGCTTGGAGGACAACATTCCAATCTACATTCATAGCTCGTGCTTGCTCACGCAGGGCAGCAAGCAGCAACGCGTCGACATTGAGCCGCCTTACGGCAGTGGGCGAGGCAACAGGACCGCCGAATCGATGTATAAGTTCAGCATCAGCGCGGCGAGCAATGCGCGGATGAACCGTTAACACAAGCAAGCCACCCTGCTCCAGCGAGCGCACCAGTCGCTCTTCCACCACAGCGGCCTGGTCCGCATCGCCATCACCCATCACATGGGTAGTCTGGAGCGTGGCATGGCGCGAGAATTGAGTAGTGGTGCCGGCGGTCTGCCCACGGCCCATAGTGGCTAGGCGGTAGGCGCCTCGACCATCAGCCGCAGTCACATCCCACGTCAGCGGCGCGCCAGCTTCTTCGAGCAAGCGATCCAAGCTGGGGCGGTCAGGGAGTGCCGATGCCTCGGGATAGCGACCGCGGACACGATCCTGAATATCCTTGACCCGCAACTCAAGAGCACCAACCAATGCGCCCAAGGATTGGCGCAGCGCCTGAATGGGAGCCATCCCGCGTGCATACATCTCTTGTCGGCTTGACACAGCTGCCTTGCGCGACGCTGACGCAGCCAGACGTAGCAGCCTCGTGGGAGTGAGCGGCGCCGGTGCTGCGCCTCGCAATTGTTCCGAGGACGGCATACTAACCCCCTCCAGCAACTCCAACACACGGGCGGGAGGAAGTAAAGGGTCAGCCATCGCACAGGCATCTGCCGCAGCACCCAACTGGCGAGCATAGTCGGCCCACGGCGCAGCACTAGCGATCAGTAAATACGGCTGGTGCTCATAAACTTCAAAACGAGGCTGGTCAAGATGCGCCTCAGCCTCCAGCGCGCCGCGCAGTACAGAGGTGGCTTGTCGCAAGCGTTCCGCATCATCCTGTGAAGCACAGCCTCGCAGGGCCAATAGGGCTAGCGCGCCCTCTCGTGTACTCATCACATGGCCCTGACTACGAACAAGCGCGTCAATCTGGTGCCGCAGCTCGGTAAAGGCGGGATTCTTGAGCCAACGTTCACGTGCCTTTATCAGCGTAGTAGTCAAGATGGTGCGATCCACCTCGCCCGCCTGCGCCGAATCACCTAAGCTCGGCCAAGCTCCCGCTTTCACAACATCGTCCAGGCCCAGGTAGTAAGCTAAAGCGGCTTCTTCGGGCCGGTCGTCGCCAGCCGGGCGGCGCGGCAGCAACTGGGTAGCAAGTTCGTTGATACTGACTGCGCGCCCGACCTCTTCATCAGAATCGAGCAAAACACTTCGGCCTTGGGTCAGGTCAGGCCGCAAACGAGCCAGCTCCTTAGCGGTGAGCCGGATTTCCTTGCGAATCTTGTCGCCCACGCCCTTGAGGTAACGGAAAACGATGCGATCCACCGCGAGCAGCTCTCGGGCATTATGCACGCCCATACGCTCCAGCACATCCTGGGCTTCCAGACTATAGCCCAGCTCCGCCATGGTAGTTTGAGGGGTCGCAGTAGGGGCGATGGCAGCCAAGCCACTGGCCGGTACGACATCACTTGGGTGCACAGTCCGGCGTGCCGTGAAGATGGCTCGCCAATCTCGGAGCATATCTTCAGCGTTGTCAAAACGTTCGCGGAAGTCGCGTCTCAACGCTTTCTCAAAGAAGCCGGCAAAACCTTCACGCGTGACTGGGTCGAATACATCCCGCTCGATACTGGCTTCGACATCGAGCATAGCAGGCGAGGTCTGACCATCCCCCCACACCGGCGGCTGTCCGACCGCCATCTCGTACAGCGTAACGGCCAAGGCAAAGCGCTCGGCGTACAGATCCCAACGAGGTGGTCGGCGCAGCGACAGGAAAGGATCGAGGTACGGATGAGTACCTGCGGTAATGTTACTGGCTGGCGTACGGCACAGCGAAAAATCAAACAGCACCAGCTGCAGCTTGCCACTACGATTCTCAGAGATGCCAATATTCTCGGGCTTGATATCGCGATGCGCCACCCCTTCGGATTCGAGGTGGTTCACAGCCTCGATCAATTCTTCGCCGAAGCGCTGCAACATATCGAGCGACAGACGCCCCTCTTCCTTGAGCTTCTCGGCCAAAGTCTTGGCACCCGCGCTCTTGAGCAGCAGAGCGGTGCGACCGGAAACGGTGAGCGTTTCGCGATGGGCAACAATATTCTGATGGTGAAGACGTGCCAATACCTCGCCCTCGGCCACGAGACGCTCGTTGTGAGCAATGTCGCAAGCCACCTTGAGGATGGCTTCGTCGTCACTACCGTCGCGGCGCACCAGCAACGCGTCGCTGGAGGAGCCGCGCCCCATGCGCTTGACGACGGTGAAACCGCCAACCAAGCGGTCACCTGCACTGGCGATACTAGGGTCAACGGTGATTTCAGGGTCTGGCGTGGTCAGCTCGTCTTCGACCAGGTCCAGATCGTCCAGGAAGCCCTGGATCGTGTCATAACGAGCCAGAAGGTCGGGCGCCGTAGCGAACTGAATGAGGTCTTGCTGCCGGGCCCCACAGCCGTCCATCGTATCGGAAAGGCGCAAGCCTTGGCCGACACGCAGCTTTTCCGCTAGTTCCAACGTTGACTCTGCTGGGGGTTGGCCACTGAAGATGTAGAAGGCAATACAGCCAAGTGAAAAGACGTCAAGGCTGGCCCCGTGGGCTGGATCGGCGCGGGTGGTTTCTGGTGCTAGGTACAGCAGACCCGGGTCTTCGACATAGTCCTCAACGTGGCGTGTTCCTGTTGTACGGTGAACGGTGTTGGCTCCAGCGGAAGCACTCACGTTACGCGATGCCGTCTGCCAATTCATCAGGCGTACTTGCACTGCGCCGGTATCCGCGCCGTACACCATGACGCTCTGCGGTCCAAGAGCTCGGTGGTACAGCCGCTTGGCATGTGCGTACTTCAGCGTCTCGGCAATGTCGCGCACCATCTGCAACCGCTGGGTAATGGTGAGTACCTTGCCCTTTTCCCGAAGTAAGTGGTCCAGCCTCACAGCCTTGGGAGAATGCTCGAAAATCAGCGCCGGGCCGAGTTCGGTTTCTTTCAGATCGTTGACACGCAAAATACCAGGGTGATCTATACCTTCGAGCACCTCAAATTCACGGCGCGCCTGCCTAAGCCGAGCCGCACGCATCTCCGGCGTGGACGCAGAGGCCACCGTGTAGATACGCACACGGCGTCGGATAGTGTCGACGCTGACGTGGCTAGCTTCCCAATCCTGGAAGCCGTCGCCTTCGGCAGCGAGTTTAGTCAGCTTGTAGTCTCCCACTTGGCGGTGCTTGTTGGAGGGGCGAATGCCAGCCTCAATCACGGCCCGGCCAATCGCGCGTGCCTGCGTGACATCCACCGGCGTGGCCGCCCTTGTGGTGATGCCATTGCTGAGCGCACCAATGATGCCTGAGTCATCTAACGATCCTGGCCTCCCATGTTGATATGTGGCGGTCTTGGCCAGCCCCTCCAACTGACAAGCCAAGCTTGAAGAGGACAGGAAGATGGCTGGCTCCACGAAGGGCAAACGAACCTTGGCCTTCACGATGGCTGGCTGGCGACGCAACAGGTTCGCCAGGCGTTTAGCCTTGCGGTTAGCGAGAATCAGCGGATTGTCGTAAGTGGATGTGCGCCCATCGGTAGTCCAGGTCCAGCTGTGCGCATCCCCACGCAATACCCCGGGACGACTCTTGATTTCGACTAAGAACAAACCAGCTGGTGAGAGCACGAGCGCGTCGACTTCGTTAACCTTTCCCTCGTCGTCGATGAACTCGAAGTTAGTCCAAACGTGCCACGAATCGCGGTCGGGCAAATGCGCGCGCAACCATTCAAGCGCCTCGCGTTCCCAAGCGAAGTTTGATTCGGCAATCACATGCCAACGGGATGCGTTGAGCGTCATGAACCACTCCTGTCAACATCGGGAAGATGCTCAAACAACTCGCCGACCGAACAGCGGAACAATTTGCAGAGAGCGTCGATGGCGGCCATGTCCAGACGCGTTGCAGTCTCCTTGTACAAGGAGCTGACGGTGCTGCGATTCAGGCCCGTCAGGCGAGAAACGTCAGAGATACGGAGCTTGTCGCGACCCATGAGGGTCGACAGATGACAGCGGACCATGGCAAGCCTACAATGATGGGGTGATGCGCAGTATAGCAAAACGATAGCTTGCGCACAACCCCGATGCATCTAGCGACAAGTCCGTGCGCAGAAATCAGAGATCACAAGCACCATGCCTGACCGAGTGAAAATTACTCCGACGTCCTTGTCACGCAGCTACAATATTTCTCATAAGAAATCCTTGGGCCGACGCCAAATGAACATCTATAAACTCCGAATCGAGCATACTGCAGCTAAAACGATTTCCAAGGAATCCTTCGAGGAGGAGACTCGCTGTCGAGAGCCTTGGTATCAAGACGGTTCAGGAAATAGACCATGGATATTTGCCTATTTATCCGACGCCACAGACCTGTTCGGCCAAAAAGTCACAGGTAATATAGCACTCTCAAAAGCGATCTCAGATCATGCCCCTGAGGCTCGAATCGAGAACGGACGTGTCTTATCTATGTCGCGACCGGGAGAAAAGTGCTTTTGTCGATCTGAAGATAAGCTTCATTCGACACCGCATTACCAAGGATATCGAAGGGATGAACTAGTGGAAACCATGGCATTGGTGGTATCTCGGCAGGAGAAACGAGAACTTATAAACATCCACAATGAGGTAATCGAGTTCGACCAGAATTGGTTCGAGCGCTTGATCCAGTTACCTCCAGATCACCAAAACCGGAAAATGGGCAGGGTGACACTTGCGAGAGAAGTGTTGGGCAGCCTGCTCTAAATGAGCACCAGGGAATCAAGGAAGCGGAGACATTGTGACAGGTCGCGGCGCGGTCAATGTCGCGAAGCGCGGGCAGCGCATTGATCGAATAGGTCAATTGAAGGGCCCTTACTATCCCACTCCATAGAGTACCATCTGTCAGTGTATGCTTGCCGACAAAGTCTAGCCCTCCGCAGTAGGCAATTTCGGCTTGCCTGGCCCTTTTGTGGCATCGATCAGACTCCCGCCAAGCCCAACCAGGGCGTCGATGACGCCACACCGTAGGCCCTGCACTCTACTTGCGGCGACGCTATTCACGGAGACAACTTGAACAACGAAATCGGCGAGCCGCCATATGTACTCTGGGGCCTGACAAATGGCCCAGCAAGGCGTCACCGGAGCGACCTTGCAGCACAAACTCAGGCATAGCCAACACCATCAAAACGCATCCCACTCATGATTTCTCCTTTGCCTAAATTATGGCTCAAGAGTGTCTACAATGGTCATGACGATTCAATTCGCGGCGCGGCGAAAGTCGCGAAGCGCGGCCAGCATTTTCATCAAAGTTACTTAAGTAGTACCCAACCTATCCCACTCCATCCATCGTATCTTCGTGCTATGCACCCAAAGCACATGAGCACACGTTCCCCGGCGAACATCGCCCGGCTACAGCGCCCAATTGGCCGCTGCGACCAGCGTGAACGGCGGGCTGGAATGAAGGCCGCAGCTATGTCAAAATTGGCAAACTTATCAATCTGAGGATATATCGACATGCCCACGGTCACGCGCGAGAAGCTCTACGAAGCGACGATGCAGCAGTGGTTCGAAGCGTTGGACTGTATCGCCTCGGCGATTGACAATATCGACTGGGACGGGCTGCTGGCGCCGTCATCGGCACCGCTCATGGTGGAACGTGCGCCTGTCCGTGACGCCAGGCGCGTTTTCAACAGCCTTTACGAGACCCGCCAGCATTCCGCTGATGACAATATCGCGGAGAAAAGAGCCCACCGCTTTAAGCCCGACGTGTTACTTTTCAACGAGAGTTCCGGCGCCTACATTGTCGTTGAACTGAAAGCCAGCGCGACAGCAGCAAGGCAGACGCTGACGGAGGTGCTGGGCTACGCTCAGGAGATTCAGAAGCAGACCAATGACACGCAAGTGTTCATCGTCATCGTTGCTGCGGAATGGAATCCACTGCTCGACAACGCGGTAGCGGCGCAACTGCGCAGCCGTCATTTTCCGCTGCTTCCGCTGCAGTTTTATGATGAAGACGGTTTCCGCCTGCGCCTAAGGACAGAACCATTCGTTCCCCGGCTGACGACGATTGAATATATCGATCAAGAAGCTTTTAGGTGCGACACGCGGAGTTTTTTTTTCCAGCGCAGCGATTATCTGTATCGGGACATGCAAACAGCTGAAGTGCGCATCGTGGAGGAAGCGCAATACCTGGCTGCACGTGGAGAAAGGACCAGCACCTCCGGCTTGGTCATCGCATGGCGCAACGGGCACGCATGGATACTCACCACCTGCATACTAAATTCGGCGCGACTTGCGTTGCCGGACACCGCAAACCCCTTGCTCGGCCATCGCGATGCAGACTGGATAGACTTGGATGCGGGACGCGAGTTGCTCGATCAGGTGGACGAACACGGCCTGCCGGATGGCACCGAGTTGAGCGGACAACAGGGATGGCTCAACCAGGATCGTATGATGATGGGTGAAAATGCCAGGTTGCTCAATGCAAGCATGTGGGGGCCGCTACGCGATTCACTGGCCGCTTTCAAAAAGAACGTAATGAAAGAAACGCCGGCCTACACCGACATCAATTTTTCAGCTTGTCCGCTCGACCATCCCTTCATGTGGGTGCCCCACCTTGACGAAATGATGGGGCTGTCGGTCGACATGGATATCCCCGGCCTATACCGGCATTACCGTCTCGGCATCGCACTCGGGGCGGCCACCGCCTACTATATCGGGAACATCAAATCAATAATTCCGACTGAAAATCTCGGCTATCTGTCGGCCATGGGGCGGCTGCTGGACGCCTGGCGCCGCGTTGCGGCCCATGCCGGGGATGCCTGCGCGGAACCACCGCTGCGCTTCGAAGTTGATGGGGTAACGCTGCGCCTGCATGACATTGACAGGGCAATTCAATGGGCGAAGCAGCAGTCGCAACAAGCCGGCAGTTGGCCGGCGTTCGCACACCGCCTCGGCTTCGCGCGCGGACTGACCACGCTGGCGGCGGGACAGTCCAAGGCCAGCGAAATCTTCGACAACGCGCTTGACGCCGACGTGAACCTGAAGCTGATTGCAGCTGCACGCAAATCGGCTGCGTTTGCCGAAACCGAACGAGGCCAGGCGATGCTGGACTACCTCCAATATTGCATCGGGGAGCATAAAAGCTTCAGCTATGATTCCTTGAGCTTTGAGACCACCTGCGCAGTCATCATCGAGCTGGCCGAGGAATGGGCGTCGTTCAATGCCTCGCCACCTCCCAGCGATATTTCGACGTGATGAGAATACCCAGCCAGCAGTGCGTTGCGCACTTCGACACCCCGACCGATCCTTCCTACCAGGGCGCCCAAGGGCGCCACACATCCACCCCGCGCGCTTCGCCTACACGACGATGTTTAAGGGCAAAGCTGAGCAACCAAATCGGCAAGCGTGCATGTGTTATCCGGGCCTGCTAAATGCCAAAGGTCGGCTTCGCGTGAGCGACCTGAAGACACACATCTGCATCGCTCGCATCATCAAAATGCTCCCGCCCCGCCCCTTCCCGATGCCGGCGCAACGCTGGACCAAGGCTAGACCGTGTCGTAGCACTTCCCAGTCATTTTCCAACGACATGCCAAGCCAGTGATGGCCCATGCAACGCCTGCTTAGAACCCTACCCGCTCGGTTGCTATATGCGTAACATCATCTCGGTGGCCTACGACACCGTTCCGGTATCGAGACTTGCCATCCCGGAATCGGTGGGCACAATGGACCGGAATACCCATCCAGTCATATGGCGGAGCATTTCGTCAGTTAGCGTCTCCGAAGGTCGTCAAAATGGCGCTCTACGAGTGCGCTGCGCAGCCTAAAGCCTTAGGGTCTCGGCCATTCCTAAAGGTGCCTTGAGCTGGAATTCGATTGCCCCATTTGCTCCGTTAGAGGATTCATTTTGCGCCCAGCATTCGCTGTCCGGCCCCATCGTTTTCCGCTTTGGTTTGATCTTCTAGCAAGGCATTTCGAGCGCTCTCCGCCTCTGACCGCCTGGTGTCGCACGATGGCCTCCGCCGATCATATGCTCCGCGCTAATACGCTTCCGGCTTTTGTCTGGAGACAGCGCGCCCGTACCGAGGAACAATATGCGTAAGATAAAAGAAGTATTGCGTTTGAAGCTCGACGCCAAGCTGTAGCATCGGCAGATCCGTGCGCCCAACAAGTGACGCCTCGCCCCTACCTCGAAGCTTGGGTTACGACGCCTCACAGCCGGGAAATGCCAGATGAGCTAGATCACGCATCGCAATAAGCAAGCACCGACTTGAGCGGCGCACCAGGTGCGAGATCGAACGACGCAGGGGGGCCACCCTCGCGAAATCCGTACCGACTAGCTCTAGGGGATACCGCGTCTCCGACGTTAGAGTAGAGTCATGCCGCACCCCAAGGGGCCTCCGACCTTAGTCGGAGGCTCCGATGAAGCTGAGTCCAGGAGCCGAGCTCAGTTAAAAGAGCGCGAAGCACCAGTACAGTGTTTCCCCCCCAGCAAATGATCGCGTTTAAAAGTAGAATTTTTCAAACTCAGACTTTTTGAAAATTCTGCATGAAGACGTCCCGTTTTTTTGATAGCCAAAATCATCGCCATCCTCAAGCAAGCCGAGGGTGGCTCACCTGTGCCAGAGTTGTGCCGCGAGCATGGCATCAGCAACGCCACCTTCTACAAGTGGCGCTCCAAGTTCGGCGGCATGGATGCTTCGCTCATGGTCCGCATGAAGAAACTCGAAGACGAAAATCGTCGCTTGAAAAATGTACGCCGAGGAGCGCCTGAAAGCCGAGATCGTTGCGGAGGCCCTGGCAAAAAAGTGGTGAAGCCATCTCACCGACACGGGCTTCACCGCCACCGCATCGGATGCGGCAGTCAACGTCATTTTAGCGCGCGCCAAAATATCCTACACTAACTTCGGCGCAGCTCTCATCTGAAGTTCCGTGCTAAAACGCTCGGCGAGCTTCAATGCCACTACCGCAGTTATCGTCGGTGCTCCGGCCAAGATTCACCGACACTGGCTTCATCGTCACCGACCGCGATGCAGCAACCGACGTCCATTTTGGCGCGCGCCAAAATATGCCGCGCATACTTCGGCGCTGCCGCTCACCGAAGGCTCAGCCCCAACACACCAGATGATCCTCGACGACAACGCGCTGGTGCCGCCGGGTGCTCCCGACCAGATGCGCCAACGCTGGCGTCAGGACCACTGACGGGATGCCTCGGTCGGCCTGTTTTGTCCACACACATCCCAATATCCCGCGCTGGCTTCGGCGCAACTGCTCACCTAATGTTACGAGCCGATACCCTCGGTGATCCTCAACGACAACATCACACTTGCCACCGGTACCCCCGGACCAGATGCGGTGACGCGGGCTTCAGCGCCACCGACTTAGATGCTACAGCCAACGTCGTTTTGGGGTACGCCAAAATATCCCGCGCATACTCCAGCGCTACTAATCACCGAATGTTCAAAGCCGGCACATCAGATGATCCTCAACGCAGCAACCGCGAGCTACCGGCACCCCGGGACCACATGCATCGATGGGAGCTTCAGCACCACTGGCCTGGATACTTCGTCCACGTCGTTTTGGCGCGCGCCAAATTATCACTTGCTAGCTTCGGCGCAGCTGCTCACCTGAGGCCCCGCACCAGCACGCCCGACGATCCTCGACTTCGCCGTCGCGCCTGCCACCGGCGCTCCGGTCCAGATGCGCCGACGCGGCTTCAGCACCACCGACTAGGACGCCGTGGCCAACGTCGTTTTGGCGCGAGCTACCAACCTGATAATATCTATTACCAAGGTGATATTTATCGACGGAATCCAGGCCAGTTCAGCATCCGATGATGCTCAGATGCCCCGCAGCGTGCGCACAGACGGCTTGAGCGCATTGGTTCCGTAATCTCACCTGCCCCAGCCGTGAACAGTTCTCCCGCCTACCAGCTGCGGAGCGGAGTGAAACCAGAGTTTCCGAATTCCTCTAAGTGCGCACGCACGGCATATTGCGCCGATACCGTCGGCGCCCTGGTTGGTCTCTATCCACACGGCATATCACTGCCAACCCACCTACCTGCTCTTGATGATCCGGAAGACTCCCTCGCGCGCGCAAGGAGTAGCTCCATCTTCAAGTATTGCAAGGAAATCTCTTTGCTTCAGGGTTATTGAATAGCTCAATCTTCAAAAGATACTCATATCTTTACATACATCGAAGCCGCTTCGAAGCCCCTTGCCAACTATGACGACTCCAGGGGCTTACTCGTTGCAAAAAAACGGCTGTGGCACATGCCGCCCCCCTATTGGAGCACTATCGTGTTTCCAACCATCCCCAAAATACCGCTTAATTCAAGCCAAATTTATGCAAGCAATCTCGTAGAGTCAAACCGTCCTATACCGAACATGGAATTGCTTCACTGGCCATCTGGCAGATCGAGATAGCCACCCTCTCTGATTAACTGAAAAAGGAACTGTATGCCACGTTATACCAAAGTGCACGCCAATTACTGGAACAGCAAGATCGGGCGTGCGGCTAGCGCTTGCGGCCCTCAAGGTCACCAGATTTACCTGTACTTGCGTAGCGGCGAGCAGGGGAATTACATCGGTCTTTACAAATTCAATGCTGGCTACGCAGCCGTCGATCTGGCCATCCCGGCAAGCACTGTAATGGAATACATCGAGAAGTTCGAAGCCGCCGGCTTGGTAGCCTACAGCCCTGCAATCGAGGTCCTCTGGATTATTGACCAAGCTGAAGAGCAAGTGGGCGAACTGAAAAATGGCGACAAGAAGATTGTCGCAGTTAACAAGGACGTCGCAGCCATTGAACGCTCTCTCATCCGTGACGCCTTCTTTATCAAATACCACCAGTTTCTGAAGCTGCATGCAACCCTGGCGCCGCGACCATCGGCAGCGACAGCAACCTTGACACCGACTACGGCGGAAGTCATTCCAACGCCCGCAGAGCAATCACGTGCAGCAATGCAAGAGGCTTCTGCCGAGGGCCATTTTGAGGGTCTCCTTTCTGCGCTACTTGCTGTACGTGAAGCTGACCGTAAGCATTACAGCGAGGTACGCGATTTGTGCGTTCGAGAAGATGTTGAAATCATTCGCCAAAAACTTGGTATCCGCCACGCAGCTGACATCATCCGAAATTCCATCGCGACTGGTGATCTCGGTCTGGTTCAGGCAATGGCGGCTTTGACCGGGAGTACCTGCTGAAGCTCCGGATAGGTGGCCAGCGAGTAAGCCATGATTGCGATCACTGGCAGCCCAGCCAGTCCTGTGCTTGTGTTCTCAAAATCATGAAGGAGGAAATCATAGAAAACGTAGGCATGGCGCGGTGGCAGCTTCAAAGTAGTGGGGTGGCCAGTTTGCTGAAGCACCTACATCTGGCCTAGTCGACAGGAGAACTGCTGGTCTGTTGGCACCGACCGAAAACTGCCCCACCTATAGCTGTTGTGCCGACCCAAAATTGAGCCAGGTGTTCTACTGCTCCTGCCTACTTATTAGGCGGGAGATATACAAGGTGATCACCATGGAAATTTTAGGCAAAGTTCGACGTATGCATCTACGCGACAAGCTGTCGCTGCACGAAATTTCAAAACGCACGGGACTGTCCCGCAACACGTTGCGCAAGTGGCTCGGGCAGCCGGAAGAGGCGGTGGTTTTCCCACCGAGCTACCGACGTGGCGCGATATCGACCAAGCTCGCGCCGTTTCATACCAGACTGGAATTGGCCCTCAAGGCCGATGCGCTGCGCGTAAAGCAGAACCGCCGAACCCGCAAGGCCGTGTTCCTTCAGATCAAAGCCGAGGGGCACACTAGCAGCTATAGCCGCGTCACCGATTTCACCAATGAATGGCGCGGCCGCGAAGGCAACGCGCCGCGCGCCTTCGTGCCACTCAGCTTCAAGCAGGGCGAGGCCTTCCAGTTCGACTGGAGCGAAGAAGGCCTGGTGGTCGGCGGCATCTACCGTCGCATGCAGGTGTCGCACATGAAGCTGTGCCCTAGCCGCGCGCTCTGGCTGGTGGCCTACTCGGTGCCGTGCGAGTTCGCCGGGCAGATGATCAGCCCGCGGCTGTATCCGGAGAAAGTGTGCGTCGTCGCCGGCGACGCCATCGTGGTCAGCCATGATCGCGTGGCCGAGCGCGGCCAGGTGCTTTACGACTGGCAGCACTACATCCCGCTGGTGCAGCGCAAGCCGGGGGCGCTGCGCAACGGCGCGCCGTTCGCCGACTTGCCGGCGCCATTGCTGCGGCCCAAACAGGGCCTGCTGCGCCACGCCGGCGGCGACAAGGTGATGGCGCAAGTGCTGGCCGCCGTGCCCAGGGCGGGGCTGGCGGCGGTACTGGTGGCGGCGGTACTGGTGGCGGCGGAACTGGTGGTGGAGTCGGGGGTACTCAGCGCCGAGCACGTCGAAAATGTGCTGGCGCGGCTCAATGCCGGCCCGGTGCCGGCGACGGTCGAGACCAGTTTGCAATTGAAGGACGCGCCGGTCGCTAACACCGGCCGCTACGACATCTTGCGCGCCACCGGCGGCGATCTGCTGGAGGTCGATCATGCGTGATATCGGCACCGAATTGAAGTAACTGCGGTGCAGGGCATGGTGAACGCCTTGGATGAATTGGAGGAACAAGACGAAAGCGCGGTGGCAGCGTGGAAGTGGCTGATAGAACACTTGCTGCAGGCCGAGCATACCGACCGAGCCATGTGTTCGGTCAGTCACCAGATGTTTGCCGCCAAGTTTCCCTTGCATCGCGATCTGGCCGGCTTTAACTTCGTATCAAGCAAGGTCGGTCAGCCGCTGGTGCGCCAGCTTGCCACGCTGACGTTTACCGACCCGGCGCAAAACGTCGTGCTAATCGAAGGCCCAGGCACCGGCAAGACCATCTGGCCACAGCGATGGCCATGTTGCGCATCGCGACCAAGGGCAAACGGGTGCGCTTTTACACCACCGTCGACCTGGTCAATGTGATCGAGCGTGAGAAGCGCGACGGCAAGGCGGGCCGACTGGCGCTGTCGTTACTCCGCATGGACCTGGTGGTGCTGGATGAACTCGGGTATTTGCCGTTCAGCCAGGCCGGCGGTGCCTTGCTGTTTCACTTGCTGTCGAAATTGTACGAGCACACCAGCGTCATCATCACCACCACCAACTTGAGCTTCGCCGAATGGTCGAACGTGTTCGGCGATGCCAAGATAACCACGGCGCTGCTGGACCGGCTGCCCCATCATTGCCACATCGTGGAGACCGGTAACGGGGCGTATCGCTTCCAGCTTTAGACAGAATTAGTTTCAATTTCCGTAAATCTTAGCAGAGCTTCTGCAATTACTCAGATAAGTTGTCGAGAAGATCAAAAAGCTCAGGGTCAACAAGGTCTCGAAGTGGGACGCCGACCGCTTGCGATAAGACGCTCATGTTATCGATAGATACGTTTCTATTCCCGCGCTCAACTTCGCTTACGTAAGAACGACTTAGATTTGCGCGTAACGCCAACTCTTCCTGTGCCATCTCTTTCAGACGTCGGGCGCGGCGTAGATTTCTAGCAAATACTTCCCTCGCAGAGAGCGGTTGATTTGGCTTTTTCATGACTGATAGCTTCAGTCACGCAGCGATATCAGTCCACCAACTATAAGGAACAATCTGTTTACTATAAGTGACTTTTTTCTGATTTTGAGGTATATTTCCTCGTGGAAATCTAAATTTCTTAAAGCTGGAAGATGTTATATTTGCAACTATGACAGGAGCAAGAATGCTAGACGTTCTCAATGCAATCTATTTAGCCGCCATCTTAATATCAAGTATCACACTGTATCCAACCGACGAAACGCCTGTTCCGATGGGAAAGGATGCGTTTGTTGAGTTGAAACTTCACAGGGAATGGTGGCGTGACGATGGCAAGGGAAAATGCTCTTACAGCGGTGTTCTCGTACCGTACACCCGCACTTGGTCCGAAGAGGTTCGGCGTGGTGAAGAAATCGTGATTCTGCTTCCTGAACCTGACAAGATCGCTGGTTACGTGGTGGTCGCGAACCGCAAATTGTGTGACGGAAAAGCTGCTGAATCAATCCTCCGCGCCGGCACCCCGTCTACGCGTAAGCCTTTTTTCGGCAAGCGTCAGGTCGACTTGCACACTTTTTTCCAGGCTGGGGACATGCTGCAAACGCCGCCCGACAAAATGCCGCCGTGGATGCCGCAAGTGATTGATCGCATGTCCTTGCTCGCAAAAACTGATAAAAACGCCCAGCGTTTTATCGTCGAATCTCTACCAGAGTTGCACAAGGCGCTGCCGGGTTTGCCAAGTTTGGAAGGGTATTGATTGGTAAAGAACCTGATTAGAAATTTTTAGCTTCAACTAAAAGGACTACACGTGAAAATCCATGATTTGCCACGCCACCCGTTCCCGAAAAAGATTATAAATCGTTCGATATATAACGTCTTTTGGTGGCCTTTTGGGGCAATTATTGAATTGATTAATGGTTTTATGCGGAGCTTGCTGTTCTTCGCTTCGTGGACTGGTATTATTATTTTATTAATTATCGGTCCGGTGGTTTTCAAAATTTTCGGATAAATATTATTTCTTGAAATCATTACGGAAATTTCATGAAGTAATTGCGCTGCTACAAGCTCGGCGTTAATCGCATGCCCTTAAAAACGGTGCTAAAAATTTTACCCCCCCATCATGAATAAAAATCTTCTCCCAGGATACAGCGACCCTCGCACCGAATTCGTGCCAATTCGTTATCTGCAACTGGCGGCCGATTTGATCCTCGCCAAACAGAACGTTGCATACTGGAACGCGGTTCCCGTGCCTGAGGCTCCTAACAATCGACTGCCGTACGAAGAGTTGCGCCAAGCTGCTGTTTTCGTGCCGCTGGTGCTGGTGGCTATCGCCTACATGTTTTTCGGTTTTATCGGTGCTTGCGTTGTATTCGTGGTGGCGCTGCCTCTGATGAATATGATTCACAATGCGCTGGAAGAGGCCATTGCTCGCAAGGGAAGGGAATGGTTTTTCCGCGACGCTGGAAGGTATTCTTTCACAAAATTTATGTGCAAGGAATTCGATCTGCGGCCGGAAGATGTGACGCTGCCGCTGGTGTATAAAATGTGCGGTGACCTGAAGATGTGGCTGATCATCGCCAAGCGTTTGACGCGTGAAGATGCGATCAAGGCTGAAGCAGCGCTTAAGGCAGCTAAGTGCTTCCCTAAAAGCCAGGAATTTGCTGCCGGAGCCGCTGCGGTTGCTACTGCATTCTCTACTGTCGCTATCATAGATGATCCTGCTAATGCAATGACGAACGATCTGGCAATTCCCGAATTGCAATTTAACCCAGCTTCCGGGCTGCCGATGCTTGACGACGTTTTTGACGTCCACGGAAACACCTTCGGCAGCAACAATGTTGATGACCTCTGGCAGAACACGAATGACTTTAATTCTAGTGGAAGTGGTGTTTTTGATAATATTGGGTGTGGTTGGGATGGGGAAATCTGACATCTTCTCGCTCACGAATATTTAATTTCCGTGGAGTAAAATCGGAATATCAAATTTATTCTGATTTAAAATAAAATCAGGTGAATTTCCTGAGTAGTTAAACTTTCAAATATGCGAGAAATCGCGCTTTTGTTGCATATGCACCTCGAAAAAAGAGGAGGCATACGGCTATCTAGTGAAAATTTACAGATAGTAAACGATAATTTTGAAAGGAATTACTATGATAGGTAAGGTTGCCACAGAGGTTGAACACGCGGTCCGTGAAAAGAACTACCACGTCGCTATCGGATTGTTGCGTGAATGGTTGGAGACTTGCGAGCAAGGCGAACCAAATAAGTTATTGGCCGCTTGTACTCCTAGTATTCGAGAAAATGTGCGTGATCTCCTATGCGACGTTCTAGCTTTCTATCCAAAAACCTTGCTCGGTTTTCCCCTTTTAATTTACGGTGCGGCAAAGGGCGAAGAGGACGGATTTTTAACACTGCCGTTTCCTACATTTGAGAGTGCCCACCCATGTCCTGGCTTACGCTTTCTTGGTTGGATTCCGTGTGAATCTAGCTTGCCTGTTAGAATTCCGTTTCGCCAAGAGCAGTATAAAACCGAAGTTACTTGGCGGACCCCCACGGCATACATCGGGGTGTTTCGTATCGTTTCGGATGAATATGAAATTGAGGTTAATGACGTCCGCCCCCTTTGGTGGGGGGATTTGTTTTTTAATCACCCTCGCTATGAGGACGAGATAGGTAACGTACGGCTGGAAGGTAACATGCTTTTTTCTTATCCGGAAGCAATCGAGGTGGCGGCAGCAATGCAAGCTGGTGCTCGACGAAGTGAACTAGCTGCGACCTACGATTTCCATGAAAACTTAGATTGGGCATACCAGCAAGGAGTCAGCTTTTCTGAGAAATGCTGTACTGAATTCGGCGATACCTCCGTGCGCGACATGGAATAAAATTATAGAAATATCTTAAGTAAAAAGGCCTGCATAATCAAAGCGATATGCAGGCCTTTTTTTAGTTAATCAATTTTGATTCTTATCCTGAGATGGAGCTATTTCCTTAATTTTTTTACCCTTCAAGTCTTCTTCTTCCATTTCCTTTATAGCTTGCATCATCATTTCGTGCTCGTGCTGGTGCTGAGCATCAGAGATAGAATCCCACATCACGTGTGCTTCAGCAAAAGCTGCATCGCTGTCAAAATAAGTTGCGGTCCGAGAATACTGGATGTTTTCCAAATGGTTTATATCAGTCTTCATGTTTTTCCTCCGAGTGGTGACAATCAGTATAGAAGAAAATAACGTAAAAGAAATATTCTATCTTATCGTAAAAAAAACCACTAATTTAATGCAAATTTACAATCTGGTTGCGTCTTCCATGCAAACTGGACACCTCAGGGGGAATCTCGAATTACCACTGATATCGGTCGTGCACTGAGCATGTAGCTCTCCAAATAGCGGCAGCGCCACTAAATCATGTTTATTTGATAATGTTTTGCGGTCCGGATCTGCCGCTCTCGACAGTCCAGGCGGACCTAGGGCGTCAGAACGCTAGGCCCCTGGCCTCCTTCAGATAGACAAAGCGGCACAAGTTGTGGGTTGCCGCTTTCCAGTTTAGATGGAGCGTGGCACGCGCCAAGCCAATTGAACGCAGCGTTTTTCCGCCCAGTTTCGCCAGGCCGGCAAAAACATACTCGACGCGCACACGCGGCGAAGCGACGCGGCCGTTGCGTCGCTCCTGCGCCTCGGGCAGTGCTGCCTTTGCGCTGGATGTGCATGCGCCAGCCTTTGCTCTTAGGCCGCGCTTTGCGCTCGCCGTCGATGTAGCCTTTGTCGGCGTAGATGTCACGGCTGGTACGCTTTGTATTGTGAGTATTTGCATTCAAGCCACCTCTCTATTGCCTTGGACGCTGCTTGATCTCATATAGCGCTGTTACTCATCTCGTCAACCGCAACAACTGCAAAATCATAGAGAGTTGCATGCTCGCGATCTCAGGGCGGATGGCGGAGCTATTAGAGTAAGTCGGGCGTTCCGAACCCAAATTTAGAGGTCGCCCATGCCTTACCAATGCAACAAAGAGTGTATTTCTTCACGGGATTTAAGTGTAGAATTGATGCCAATACCTGTTACCGCAATAATCGCGCGAAGGCAGAACAACACTTCAACTTTCTCAATTACAGGTATGACTAAAACACCGGCGTCAGTAGTTCATGATCATGAATGGCAAAACGTAAGTAGCGAGGCCCCGATTCGCCAAGGAGACTTGTTGGTTCTACGGCATTCGCGCACCCTCTCGATTCAAGAGAAAGTTCTTGTAATTACCGCGGACTGTGATTTTGCGCAGTCGAAGACTGGTGGGGCGTTCGCTGCTTTGCGCCTGCTACCATTGGAATCATACGTCCGGCAATTCTGGACCGTAAAACACGCAAAGCGTTTACTCACTATAGATCACGATGAGTTAATCAATTCGTTTAACTCTTTGTTTGCCGCTGCAAGCAGCAATTCTAAGACATTGTCGAAGTCAGCAATTGTAAGTTGGATTAATAGGCGAAATGGAAAGCAAATATGTGAAGAATTAAATGTGCAGGATGTCAAGATACAAAAGAAGTTTGATTCATGTGTAAATAAGCTTATTTCATTGCAGCTAATTGAGAAATCGAAAGGCAACGAGCAATGTTTTGAAGATATAATTTCTTTTTATTCCATTAAAGATAATCAAACTCCTGAAGATGCTAGGACAAGTGTGCTTAAAAAAGTACGCAATGAATTGTCTGCATTGCCGGAAGACGCCTTCTTACTATCAAGTTTCCCCGAAAAGCCAAATGAGCCACATGTTGTCTTGCTGCGCCAACTTGTCGTTCTGCCGCTTGAAAAAGTTACAACATCCGCTGAACATGCGCGAGAAGAAAATTGTTATTTAAGATACGGACGCCTTGCTCCAACTTTCAAGTATGCGGTTTCACAGCAATTTGGACTCTTGTATTCGCGAATTGGCTTGCCTCCAGAGTACGACTCACATAAAAAATCTCTCTTTGAATCGTTTTCTTGCTAACCTATGAATATTCCATTTTTCACATTAACGCTTGATCTGCAAGCGATAGAAAACGTACTTATAGGCAGGACCGATCTTTCCGCATTTCTCGAGCAAGGAGACACTCCAACCAGTGATGGTTTTAGCAAAACCGTGATTCTTGATGGCAATATCTTTGTCATGGGAAGAAATTTGCTAAAAAACACCGGTTATCTCACGGTCTTATTGAATTCAACCGGCCCGATTTTTGGTCTAAGCGCCAATCTCCGAGTCGATGCCTTTGAGCGTCTTCTCCGAGTTGCAAGAACTGCCATTACTTTAAACGGCGCAATCCCTGTTTATTGGCGACCTTATCATGTCGGTAAATTTATTTCATTTCAGTCAAATAGCCGCACGTCTGGAGAAGACGCACGCATCGTAATCGACACAAACGCGATAAATGAACGACATGTGTACGCTTTCGCCCTTGATAGAAATAGGCTCGGACTAGCCGAAAATGATTTAGATGCAGATGCCTTGCTTCTTGCAGCAGACCTGATCGCCCAAGTCGCCGATGCAGTCGAACAACCTCGATCAGACATAATGGAATTGAATGGAGCACTCAGGTTAAGTAGCTCACTGCTTGACCGTGAAACTAATCCACTTTCATATACAGAATGGTATGACGGTCGTCTGACAAAGGAACAGCGAAAGTTTGTCGATAGCGAGCTTACGCAATCTATGCGGCTTGTGGGACCTGCAGGTTCTGGCAAGACTGTAGCGCTCGCTATTAAGGCTCTCAAAGAGCTCAAGAGTGCACAGATTGCAGGAAAGCCGTTGAGAGCCTTGTTCTTGACCCATGCAATGACAACCGCAACATTGGTCGAAGACTTAGTAGATACGATGGATCCCTCCGGTCATTTCCTGCTTCACGGGGAAGGGCAAACTTCATTTGAAATTACAACCATTTTCGCTTTGGCGAATCGCCATATGCATTACGATCTCGAGGGGTTGCAACCACTTTCTCTCGACGGTACAGAAGGCAGAAATTTGCAATATGAGCTTCTGGATTCAATAATTCAGGATTTCAACGAATCAGACTGGCGGGCATTCCGCTCGGCATGCGCTCCTTCGTTCATAAAGAACGTTGAAGCTACTCAGAATTCGACGGCTTACAAGTTATTCGTGTGGGAACTCATGAATGAATTTGCATGCGTTTTGGATGCCGATGGAATTCGCTCGTCACGCGATAGAAAGAAGCATTACCTCGATGAGCAGCGCAAATCGTGGATGATGCCTTTGACGAATAGAGAGGAGCGGGAGGTGGTACTCGAGCTTTATTCTCGTTTTCGAGGTGAACTCAAGCAGATGAAGACACTTGGTGTCGATCAGATGATTGCTGATTACCTGAATTGGCTTGATAGCAATCGATGGGAGGCACTCCGTGAGGATAAAGGCTACGACGTTGTCTTCGTAGATGAATTGCATCTTTTTAATCGGCAGGAACGAACGGTTTTTCGACACTTGATGCGAGACATTAATACTATGCCTGTAGTTATCATGGCATATGATGCAAAACAATCACCTCGGGATACGTTTGCTGGTTTGCATAGCAGTGATCAGAGTTCTGATTATTGGAAGGATGCGAAACTTGGTCGAACGGAAAAGTATGAGCTAGTTGATGTATTCAGATATACACCTCAGATTGCTGCAGCGTTAGCGTGCATCGACAAGTGTTTCCCTGGGCAGAACTTGGATGATGATTGGCCAGCATATAACGGAATTTCGAAACTGGCCGATGGCCCAGTTCCCACATTGACCGAAATCGGGAATAGTCGGGAACTTTTTGATAAAATATTCCCTAGGGCTAAAGAGTTGCAACGACGTCTCCCGCCAAAGAAACGCGTTGCGGTTCTGTGTGCAAGCAACCACCTGTTTTCAACTTATTCGAGCGCGGGGAAATATAAGGATGACTTTGTTCTAATTTCCTCCAGGGAAGATTTACCAAAGTTAAAAACTACGTCGAAGCGTTACATACTTAGCACTCCCGAATTCGTTGCGGGGCTTCAATTTGATACGGTGCTCTTGATTGAGGCAAACGAAGACGAGGTGCCTGATTTAAGTTTTCGTGCTAGTGCTCAGAGAAAATTTGTATCGGTCCTCTATCTCGGCGCAAGTCGTGCGGAGCAGGGGCTTGAAATCTATGCGACGAAAGAACACGGAGGGCCAACTCAATTACTTCAGTTAGCCCTTCAACAAGGTGCGATTGAGCAAAAGAAGTTCGACGATCTTCATTAAGAGAGACGCATACGCGTCAATTATTTTGGCAACTAGCCAATATAATTGACGCGCATCAGAGCTATAAGGGTGAGGAACGCAGCGGTACCCTTTTGCTTATGCGTTGTACGTACTAGACTCTAAGTGGCTTTTGGTTTAAAAATAGCGGCCTGCGCCGTTTCTCGGTGCAGTCCAATCCAGGAATACGACAGGTCAAATAGGAGAACGACCAGGTTTATTTTTTCTTCTTGATGACAGGCTTTGTGTTCAATGGAGCCTCAATTGAATCGACAGAGTGTGTGATGCCTAGATCGGCTTCATTGATTGATTTGCAACCCTTGAGGACGCTATTGGCCAGTGAAAGCGCTTCTTTGAACTGTAGAATGCCGCTGACATCGACTGCACCGTCGAGATGTTGAATCAAATGGGAGTGAGGGTAGTTGCCCTTGACTTGCCAGTTATGGAAGTGACTAACAGGCTGCTGAAATACCTCTGGATTACACCGAATTTGAGCCTAACCAAGAGTACCTCACCCCTTGGCAAGCTCGAAAAAATCGCTTGTAGCTCGTTTTACGAGGTCGGCAATCCAACGCGACGAGCCATCAACCAATACGGCGTGGCTACTAAGCTCGCCTCATAAAAGTTTGATTTCCACATGGAAATGTTGTATTGTGAAAGCCGCATACAAATCATCCTCAACGAGAGATGGATGTGTGTCTTTAAGTGAATTTATAATTCACGAAGATTGCCGGCACGGCTTCTTCATCATTGATTACCTATTTAGATGACTTCATCCCGAAGTCCGTCTATACCTCTAGGAGAAAAAATGATGAAGTTGGGCAAATACAAAACGGCGTGCGGTGGTTATCTCAGCATTTCTGCGCGCGTTCAGAGCCACCTCTTGGCTCATCCAGATGTCATTACGCATCTTCCCGAAGCGGCTAGCAAACTTCACTTGCCTTCCGACGGTATGAAGCTTGAATGCGAAGTCCCTATGGGACGCGTAATCGGCCGCTCTGGTGTCGTAACAACTCATCCAATCCAAACTCACCACCGCGCGCTGTTCGCACTTCGGAACAACCGAAAATTTCCATCACGTGTTGCGGCCCCTGGTGCTGTCGGGAATGACTCAACCACGGTGGTCGTGATTGCCAAACCACGAGCCGGACAGGGTGAATATGAGCTTATCACTGCTTGGGTCGGAGCTCTGGCTCGTAAAGAGCCCTGGGACCCCCACATTTCCACCGGCGAAGAATTCGAAGACTGCTTACGTTTCTGGAGCACGACTGCGTTGGTCTTCGACGCGGCCACCATGGCTCCAGCAGTGGAGAGCAACTGGGCTGAAGTGTTGGCATCCGCCGGTGTCATGGCCGGCGAGCATGCCTATATGCTGCAGTCGACCAGCTCGAAATCGCAGGAGGCAAAATGAGCGCGGGTACTCAACAGCATACGAGCATCGCCTGGCACTACACGACCGGCCAAAAATTCGCGCTCATTCAGAAAAACGGAGTGCTTCGGCCTGCGCATATTGGCGTTCTCGCGTCCGAGCGACCCGTCATTTGGTTCTCAACGAACCCAGTCTTCGAACCTACCGCAGCCAAAGCTTTTGTAGTCGATGGCGTGCGCCGCATGCTCACGGTTCGTGAGATGTATGACCTGGCTGGCGGCGTAGTTCGGCTGGGCTGCCGCATTAGCCGCCTCAAAAGCGGTGCAGATTTACGCAAAGCAGCCAAGATGCAGCCGGCAATCTGGAATGTTCTTGCCAGCGTTGGTAAGCGGCTGGGAGCAAGCCCAGCAGAATGGTGGGGGTACGTCGGCGCGCTGATGTTAGATGACGTGACTGTCGAGATGATGAATGATGACCTTACCTGGTCCTCGCATGACGCAAGAGTGTTCGTTTAGGTAGGCACGGCGCTGATGCACATGCTCACTTGGAGGGGCATGCCGTGGCAACCATCGCTAATTATGCTCGTTGTCGCGGGAATTAATTACGCGTAGCAACACGGGTTTAACGCAAACCTTGCAAGGATTGCTGGGATAACGTCGCTTAGTCTTCATTAAAACCATCAGTAAAATATACGTGTTTTTATGTAAGACTTTCTTCCTCTTATGCCTAGTCATTAACACTATATTGAAAGCAGTCACCTTAAATTTCTCATCTTTGGGACGGGGCTGCACAACCAGGAGCTTAGAGTGAATAATTTTATCTTTTCCGATTTTGAACAAAGTATCGCTTTTGCGCATAGTGATGAAGGCGCTGATTACATCGCCGCGCAGTATGTTGGCCAAACCTCGTTATATCAAGGGTATGCCTCAGCATATAAGACGCCAGTCGCCGCCGCCCTTGGTGCACTCGCTTATTATGATGTTAAATATATAGATAAGTGTGGTGATTTTTACAGCGTATATGTCGTGCGCTGTGATGGAGTCTTACTTTATTGCGCCGACATAGGGCACAACGACGATATGACCCATACTGATCGTGATGGCTTCATATATTTTTTAAAGGGAGAAGATTGGACTGATCGTGACTGGGGCTGCGATATCTATGACTTGGAGATTGATGTTGAGGGATGCATGCCATCTAGCCTCACTTTCGATCCCGAGGATCCGTGGACGTTACACGAGGTTCGAGCTATTGCAAAGTTCGGTAATACATTAATAGCTAAGCCGGATTGCTACTACCAGACCGCATTTCCCGAGGTGATCGGGCTCGACAATGGCGAAGCGTTGCTCGTTATCTACAGTCACTCTAAAATCAAGTGGTATGGTGTGCTAAGCAATGAAGATCTCGAAAATTTAAATAATAATGTAGAACAGTTCCACATCACAGATGTCAATTATGTATGCGAGATGTTCAAAGGAAAAAAACTCTGCTACTACAGCAGTGAAGTCGAGGAGGAGTTCTGGGATGATGTCAACACTGATCCTGACTATTTAACGTAAAATTCCGCTCACTGCCATCTATCTTAAAAATCCACGTACTCCAGAGTAGTTCCCGTCACCGTTGTAATGGGAATTACTTTGGATACAGTGAATCGCCACTTTGAGGGTGTCGCTGCGCCGGCAACTAGACACGAAGCCGTGACCGCTAAAAGAATCATCGGCCACCGCGGTATTTGTCGAGGCCAGTGTAATTACCTGAGTAGGTGACGGTAGGCCGAGACCCTGATTGTGGAAGGGGAATCAGTATGCATCAAGCAGTCGGCGCGATTTTGAGGGGAAAGGGATTTTTTTTGGATAAAAGCCATTTATTGCTAGCACTCTGCGGTTCGCGCAAACCGCCCCGCGGCGACTGCACCGAATGTGCTCGTAGGGCACAGCTGGAGGCTGGTCTTGACCAGTTCATTGAAGCGCATGTCGCCCATGATTTTCGCCAGCCGCATTGCTAGCTTCAAATAGCTTTAAAAAATACCCAAAATGGAGGGAATCGACTGGCGCCGACCAGAGCGCACCTGGCGGCCGACGCCGGCCTTGTAACCGTCATCGGCCTCGCGTAAACTCGCTTCATGCTCACTGCAGCCGACCTACCTGACGATATCGCTGCCCTGAAGACATTGCTATTGGCAAGCGAACGTCGCGTTCAAGAGCGCGATGAACAGGTAGTAGGACTGGCAGTTAAACACGCGCGCCACCGAGATCGAGCATCTCAAGCTGTGGATCGCCAAGCTGCGGCGCATGCAGTTCGGCCGCAAGTCCGAGAAACTGGACCACCAGATCGAGCAGCTGGAACTGCAGCTGGAGAATCTGCAAGCCGATGAAGGCGAGGTGGTGAAGGCGACACCTGAAAACGGACCGGGCACCACGCAACAAGCCTGTACGCAGCCGCTGCCTAAACACCTGCCTCGCGATGAAAAGGTCCATCTGCCTGCCGCCGACGCATGCCCGTCTTGCGGTGGTGGACTGCGCTTTTTGGGCGAGGACGTGGCCGAACAGCTCGAATACGTAGCGGCCAGTTTCCGAGTAATTCGCCATGCGCCCCAAGCTCGCTTGCAGCTGCTGCGACGCCATCGTGCAAGCGCCGGCGCCGAGCCGCCCAATCGAACGCGGCATCGCCGGCCCCGGTTTGCTGGCACATGTCCTTGTGGCGAAGTTAGCCGACCACTTGCCGCGCTACCGCCAGAGCGTGATCTATGCACGGGACGGCGTCGATCTGGATCGCGCACTGCTGGCAAGCTGGGTTGGTGCCGCCAGCGACTTACTGCGACCACTGGTCGATGCCCTGCGCCGCCACGTACTGGCGGCATCGAAGCTGCATGCCGATGATACGCCGATCCCTGTGCTGGCACCCGGCAACGGCAAAACCAAGACGGCGCGCCTGTGGACTTATGTGCGCGACGACAGGCCTTCCGGCGACACTGCGCCGCCGGCGGTTTTTGGTTTGCCTACACGCCGGACCGCAAGGGCATCCATCCGCAGACGCACCTGGCCAAGTTTGAAGGCGTTCTGCATGCCGATGCATACGCCGGCTTCAACGCATTGTTCGAAGGCGGCACGATGCACGAAGCGGCATGCTGGGTGCATGCGCGACGAAAATTCCACGACCTGCACGCGGCGCGACCGACGCCGCTGACCACCGAGGCGCTGCGCCGAATCGCCGAGCTCTATGTGATCGAGGCCGAGATCCGAGGCAAGCCGTCCGACGAACGAAAAGAAGTTCGGCAATTGCGCTCCCTCCCGCTGCTCGAAGACCTGGAACGCTGGCTGCGCAGCACGCTCGAAACGCTATCGCGTAAATCCGACACGGCGGCGGCGATCCTGTATGCGCTCAAACTATGGCCGGCGCTGCTGCGCTACCGCGACGATGGTGTCATCGAGATTGACAACTCGGCGGCCGAACGCGCTTTGCGCAGCGTGGCCATCGGACGACGCAACTATCTCTTCGCCGGCACCGACAGCGGCGGGGAGTGCGCCGCCGCGATCTACTCGCTGATCGGCACGGCCAAGCTGAGCGGTGTAGACCCCGAAGCTTAGTTGCGTCACGTGCTGACGCATATCGCCGATCATCTCCTCAACCGGGTTGATGAATTCTTGCCTTGGAACTGCAGCTTGCCAGCAGCCCTCTGAGATCACGCCGCTTCCCAGCGGTGTGATGCCATCATCATTCAAATCGCCAACCCATTCAAGACGTCACTGGGCAGACGATTACAGTGGTAGGTTAGGATGAGTTCAAATGGCAGATCGGTGGCGGATTGAGCGGTTCAAAAATCAGTGCCAAATCAGTGGCAGTTTCCTCTTTTTCCCACGCATTTTCATTTCCATGAAGAAAAACACTAGAATTGTAAGTCTTTGATTTATAATGAATCACCCGCAACCCGGGGTACGGTATAGATCATAAAGTTGTCGTTCGGGACGCAGAGGCCGGAGGTTCGAATCCTCTCACCCCGACCAGCCTTTTCCCTCGCGCGCCGGCTTGAACTGCCTGCACCTTGACCTGCGCGTTGGCGGCTTGCCGGGAAGTATGATATTAACTGCATTATTAATATCTTAACCACTTCTCGCGCAAGGGCCTGACCGATGTCTTTCCTGATAGTTCTGGCCGCACTGGCCTTCCTGATGCTGGCCGCCTACCGCGGCTACAGCGTGATCCTGTTTGCACCCGTCGCTGCGCTCGGTGCCGTGCTGCTGACCGATCCGTCCGCCGTGCCGGCCGTGTTCAGCGGCATCTTCATGGAAAAGATGGTGGGCTTTATCAAGCTGTATTTTCCCGTCTTTTTGCTCGGCGCCGTGTTCGGCAAGCTGATTGAATTGTCCGGCTTTTCCCAGTCCATCGTCGTGGCGGCCATTCGCTATATCGGCAGCTCGCGCGCAAATGCCGTCATCGTTGCCGTGTGCGCAGCGCTGACGTACGGCGGCGTGTCGCTGTTCGTCGTGGTGTTTGCCGTGTATCCGTTTGCGGCCGAGCTGTACCGTCAGAGCAATATTCCCAAGCGGCTGATGCCGGGCGCCATTGCCCTGGGCGCGTTTTCCTTCACCATGGATACGTTACCGGGCACGCCGCAGATCCAGAACATCATCCCCACCACTTTCTTCAACACCACCGGCTGGGCCGCACCGTGGCTGGGCACCATCGGCGCCGTGCTGACGGTGATCATGGGACTGGCTTTTCTCGAATGGCGCCGCCGTTCCGTCATGGCGACGGGCGAAGGTTATGGGGCCGAGGCCGACAAGGTCACGGCCGGCGTGGGCGACCTGCCCCATCCGCTGCTGTCGGTGGCGCCTCTGGTGCTGGTGGGCGTGGCTAACTTTGCGCTGACCAAACTGATTCCCCAATGGTACGGCGCCAGCTACGTGCTCACCGCCGAGGCCCTGCCGGGCTTGCATGCGCCCGTGTCGACGTCGATCGGCGCCGTGACGGGTATCTGGGCCGTGGAAGGCGCCTTGTTGCTGGGAATTTTGCTCGTCTGCGCAACGGCCTTCGGGCGCATCCGCGCCGCGTTTGCCGAAGGCACCAAGGCGGCCGTGGGCGGCGCCTTGCTGGCGGCCATGAATACGGCGTCCGAATACGGCTTTGGCGGCGTCATCGCCGCGCTGCCCGGTTTTCTTGCCGTCAGCAACACCTTGCGCAGCGTGCCCGATCCGCTCGTCAACGCGGCCGTGTCCGTGACGACCCTGGCCGGCATCACGGGATCGGCCTCGGGCGGCATGAGCATCGCGCTGGCCGCCATGTCGGACAGTTTCATCCAGGCCGCGCAGCAGGCGCACATTCCGCTCGAAGTCATGCACCGCGTGGTGGCCATGGCCAGCGGCGGCATGGATACCCTGCCGCACAATGGCGCCGTGATCACCCTGCTGGCCGTCACGGGGCTCACGCACCGCCAATCCTACCGCGACATTTTCGGCATCACCGTCATCAAGACGGTGGCCGTGTTCCTCGTCATTGCCATCTATTACATGACGGGACTAGTCTGAGGGTTGGGGCAAGCTACAGCCGCGACGACGATGCCGGCTTCGCCAACGCTTGCGCCGGCTTGAACAGATGGCTGATACCCATGGTCAGCAACGGACCAGCCAGCGCCAGGTAGGAACTGTCCACGCCGTACGGATTGCCCGCCAGGAACCAGCCAATCGTGGCGATCACCGAGACGATCACGCCGACAAAAGCGCCGCGCGGTGTGCCGAATTTCGGCGCATAGAAGGCCATCAGCACCAGCACGGCGAGGGTGGCGCGCAGGGCCTTGCCCAGGAAGGCGATCATCAGCAGTTTTTCCGCATACAGCGCCAGCACCAGCGGCAGCAGGCCGGCCACGACGATGGCGATGCGCAGGAACATCAGCGATTTCGCGTCGTTCTTCGCCTTGTTGTACCAGGGATCATAAAAATCCTTCATGGCCAGGGTGGCCGATGCCAGGGTGGTGGCGGAAATGCCGCCGAACAGGGCGCCGGCCAGGCCCACGATCATGATGCTGGCGGAAAACGCCGGCATGTGGGCGATCATCGTGGGAAACGCGTCGATCGACTTCATGCCCGGATACAGCACGGCGCTGCACATGCCGATCAGGGCCGCCATCAGGCCGAACGGGATCATCAGCGACGACACGTAATAGCAGGCGCGCTTGGCCACGGCCGGGTTGTCCGTGCTGACCAGGGCCTGGATCACGTATTGCGTGGCGAAGATGGAACCGATGCCGCCGATCATCCAGGCGATGATCTGGCCCCAGCCGATCTCGACCCAGTTGAACATCTTGGCCGGCAACTGCGCCTGCAGCTCGCCGATACCGCCTGTTGCTTCCAGCGCATACGCGAGCGCCAGGATCACGCCCAGGTATTTGACGATGGAGTGGGCGAAATTCGTGTACACGACAGAGCGCATGCCGCCCAGGCTGACATAGATGACGGTGATGGCGCCCACCAGCAAGATGGCGACCGTCTTGTTGATGTGCAGCACGGCCGCCAGCACGGCGCCGCCGCTCGCGTACAGGGCCACGGCAACGATGCTCAGCGCGACGATGGTGAGGATGGACGCCGCATAGCGCACGGGCTCGCCATACGTTTGCGCGAGGATGCCGGAAATCGTCGACTGCCCGCTTTCCTTGTATTTTTTGACCAGCACGATGGCCAGCAGGAAAAAGCCCAGCGACAGCGCCACCAGATTCCACGCGGCGGAAATGCCCAGTTCATAGCCCTTCTGGGCCGTGCCGATGCTGACAGAGCTGCCGATGAATTCCGACAGCAGCAAGGCGCCGATCAGGAAGGCGGGATAATTGCGCCCGCCCGCCGTCATGCCTTCGGCGCTGTTGGCATGCTTGCGCACGCTATAGGTAATGTACGACATGAGGGCGAAATAGCCCACCGTGACCGCAGCGATAATGATCAATCTGTTTTCCATCCGTCTACTCCAAGTCTGCTTTTCTTATTATTATTTTTCAAGAAAGCTTCCCCTGCCGCATGCCGGACCAGCCGGCGGCGGTGCTCAGGAGAAAGCCGCATTCCTGCCGTACCGATACGGTACAGCAAGCCTCACAATAAAAATGTCCGCAACTGCTCTGTAAACAAATCCGCCGCCTCGATGTTCGAGATGTGCGAGGCGGGCAGGCTTGCCAGACGGCCGCCCGCGATCTGCTGCTGCAGCCAGCGCCCGTCGTCGATGGTGGTCACGGGATCGTGCTCGCCCGCGATGATCAGGGTCGGCACGGCGATCGTGCCGACGGCGTCGTGCAAGTCCGTCTGGGCCAGCACGTCGCAACAGGCCGCGTAACCGCCCGCATCCTGACTGCGCAAAATGCCGGCCAGGCGCGCCACCGTCTCCGCTTCGCGTTCGATAAACTGCGGCGTGAACCAGCGCGCAGCGGCGCTGTCGGCCACCGCGGCCATGCCGTCGCGGCGCACTTGCTCCGCCCGCAGCTGCCACGGCGCGGCGCCGCCGATGCGCGCCGCCGTATTCGCCAGCACGAGCTTCGTCAAACGCCGCGGCTGGTGTATGCCCAGCCACTGGCCCGTCAAGCCGCCCATGGAAATGCCGCAGAAGGCGGCGCGTTCGATATCGAGGTGGTCGAGCAGCGCCACCACGTCCAGCCCCAGCCGGTCGATGCCGAACGGCGCGCCGCCGCTGGCCGACCGGCCATGGCCGCGCGTATCGTAGCGCACGACAAAAAAGTCACCGGCCAGCGCGGCCGCCTGCGCATCCCACATGGACAGGTCCGTGCCGAGGGAATTCGACAGGACCAGACAAGGCTTGCCGCGCCCGCCATCCGTGCGGTAATGCAAGCGAATACCGTCCACCGCGCACGTCTGCCCGACAGTGTCATTGCCTATCTGCGTCATGGCATGTCTCCTCAGGAATCGTCGTCGCGCACCGACGAAGGATGGCGGCACAGCGGCATCACGTCGATCTGCATATAGGGAAACAGCGGCAGGGAGGTCAGCAAATTATGCAGCTCGTCCACGCTGTCCACGTCGAAGACGCTGACGTTCGCGTACTGGCCGGCGATGCGCCACAGGTGGCGCCACTTGCCCTCGTGCTGCAGACGTTGCGCCAGTTCCTTTTCCGTTTGCTTCAGCTGCGCCGCCTGCTCGGCGGGCATACTCAAGGGCAGGTTCACGTTCATGCGTACATGGAATAACATGGTTTCTCCTTATTGACGCTGCATGGAGCGCAGCTTGTCCATATCGATCTCGACGCCCAGGCCCGGCCCTGTCGGCACCTGCAGCATGAAGTCGCGGTAGACGAGCGGCTCGCGCAAGACTTCCTGCGTCAGCAGCAAAGGCCCGAACAGTTCCGTGCCCCAGGCCAGTTCCGCAAACGTGGAACACACGTGGGCCGTGGCGGCCGTGCCGACGCCGCCTTCGAGCATGGTCCCGCCGTACAGGCCCACGCCCGCCAGACGCGCCACGGTGGCCACTTCCAGCGCGGGCAGCAAGCCGCCCGACTGGGTGATTTTTACGGCATACACGTCGGCCGCATCGGCCTGCGCCAGCGCCAGCGCATCGGCAGGACCGTGCAAGGCTTCATCGGCCATGATGGCCACGTCGAAGCGCTGCTTCAGGCGCGCCAGCGCGGCGCGGTTGCCCGCCTTGACGGGCTGCTCGATCAGGTCGACGCCGCCCGCTTCCAGTGCGGCGATGCCGCGCACGGCGTCCATCTCGCTCCAGGCCTGGTTGACGTCGACGCGCACGCTGGCCCGTTCGCCCAGCTCCCGCTTGATCTCCAGCACGTGGGCCACGTCATCCATCACGTCGCGCAAGCCGATCTTCAGCTTGAAGATGCGGTGGCGGCGCAGTTCCAGCATTTTTTCCCCTTCGGCGATATCGCGCGCCGTGTCGCCGCTGGCCAGCACCCAGGCCACGGGCAGCGCATCGCGCACGCGGCCGCCCAGCAGTTCTGACAGCGGCACGCCCAGGCGGCGCGCCTGGGCATCCAGCAGGGCCGTCTCGATCGCGCACTTGGCAAAGCGATTGCCCTGGATGACCTTGCGCACCTTGGCCATGGCCTTGGCCACTGCACTCGCTTCCATGCTGACCAGCAGCGGCGCGATATAGGTATCGATATTCGTCTTGATGCTTTCCGGGCTTTCGCCGCCGTAGCCCAAGCCTCCGATGGTGGTCGCTTCGCCCCAGCCCGTGATGCCGTCGGCGCAGCGCAGCCGCACCAGCACCAGGGTTTGCGTATTCATGGTGGCGACCGACATGCGGTGCGGGCGGATGGTAGGCACATCGACCAGGTAGGTCTCGATATTTTGAATCATATTTATTCCGTATAATTCTGTGGAGTGGTGACACCATATTCCCCAAATATCCCCACGTCCAACACCGAGTTGGTATCAAACCTATACCTGAAAGGTATGAAGATGGAATTAAGGCACTTGCGCTACTTCGTTGCGGTCGCAGAGGAAAGGAACTTCACGCGGGCCGCCGCGCGCCTGCACATCGCGCAGCCGCCGTTGAGCCGGCAGATGCAGCAGCTGGAAGAAACCCTGGGCGTGGCGCTGATCGAAAAAGGGTCGCGGCCCTTGCGGCTGACGGAAGCGGGCGAGTTTTTCCTCGCCCATGCGCGGCCGTTGCTCGACCAGGTGCGCGACCTGCAGGCGATGACGCAGCGCGTGGGCAAGCTGGAACGCACGCTGTCGATCGGCTTCGTCGCCTCGACCCTGTATGGAGAATTGCCCGACATCGTGCACCGTTTTTGCGAGCGCCATCCCGAGGTCGACGTGACCCTGCATGAAATGACGACGGTGCAGCAGTTGAAGGCCCTGAAGGAAGGCCGCATCGACGTGGGTTTCGGGCGATTGAAAAGCGAAGACCCCAGCATCCGCCGCATCCTGCTGCGCGAGGAGCGGCTGGTGGTGGCCCTGCCACCGGGCCACCGCCTGGCCAAGGGCGAAGGCGGATTGCGCCTGACGGACCTGACCCACGAAACCCTGCTCGTGTACCCGAAAGCGCCCCGCCCCAGCTTTGCCGACCAGGTGCTGGCCATGTTCAGCGAAGGCAATGTCACGCCCGGCCCCGTCACGGAAGTGCGCGAGCTGCAGATTTCCATGGGACTGGTGGCGGCCGGCCAGGGCATTTCCATCGTGCCCGAAAGCGTGCAAGCCATGCATCACCGGAACGTCGTGTACCGCAAGCTCGACGACAAGCATGCGTTCTCGCCCATCTTATTCAGCATGCGGCATAGGGACCGCTCGCCCGAGTTGGAAAACATCCTCGCCGCCGTGTACTCGATCTACGATGAACACGGCATCGCGCACGTCAAGGAAAGCCTGTAGCGATGACTACGCGGCGTCGGCCAGCAATTCCGGGCGCAGCGCGCGGATGCGCAATTCCGTGAAATAGCCGCCCGCCTCGTTGTAGCGCAGGTAGTGGCGGCCGCAGTTCAGGCAGCGTGCCACCTGGCTCAGGTTGGCGGGATAGTAGCGCGGTGCGATGGGCGCATCGATGCTGTCGTAGCGCGTGCCGTGCGGGTGATATTCGGCAAACGTCGGCTCCTCGTACGGGTCCTCGCGCAGGGTGCCGATTTCTTCAAAGCGGTCCAGCTCCAGCGAGGTAGGCAGGCGCTGCCAGGCGTCCAGCGGGACGGCGCAGCAGCTGCATTTTTTTGTCACCAGCGCCGACGCGGCGGCCAGTGCGGACAAGGCGGGAAAGTCGATGAATACCATGTTCAGCCGTTACAAGGGGCGGCCCATGGCAACGAGCCTGGCCGCACCCCTTATTCTAGCGCAATCGCATCCTGCCGATACGCGCACCGCATTTCGCCAGGACCAGCTCCAGCAGCAACAGCATGCCGCCGGAAACGAGCAGCAGCGGCATCAGCGCACACATGGCGGCCGCCGCCAGCCAGGCCAGCGCGGAAGGCGACGTCCAGGCGCCCGGCAGCAGCTTGGGCAAACCCAGCGAGCCAGGCAAGCGCCGCTTGAAAAACATCACCCAGCCCGACACCAGCGAGAACAGCACGCTGGCGCCAAAGACCAGCAGCAAGGCCTGGTTCCACCAGCCGAATTCGCCGCGGTGAAACGGGATGCCGATGGCGGTGGCCTTGCCGAACGCCGTCTGCGCCTCCCAGCCCGCGTAATACAGGGGCTTGCCGCTGTAGGCGTCGAACTGCAGGTCGAAGCGCAGGGTGGGCTGGCTGCGGTCGGCCATCGTGGCGCGCCACACGTCGTCCTGGCTGGCCGGTGCCGTCAGCTGCACGGCGATGGCGGGCGCATGGCTGCGCGCCACCTTCCACGCATCCTGCCAGTCGAGCGGAGCACCCGCCTCGGTCGAATGCAAGCCTCGCGGCGCGGGCGGCGGCGCCTGGCCGCTGACGTCGCGCAGCGCGCGGATGCGCCCGCCTGCCTGCTGGCTCCACGTCAGCCCCGTCGTCAGGATCACGAAGCTGACAATACCGAGCGCCACGCCGAGAAACGCATGCCACTGGCGCCAGCCATTGCGGCCCCGCGCGCCCCGCTTCGGCAAGCCTGATTGCGCGCCGCGCGGCCACCAGAGCACCACGCCCGTCACCAGCATCACCATCAGCCAGCTGGCGGCCAGCTCGATCATCCAGCGCCAGCCATCGTTTTGCAGCAAACGCGAATGCAGCTTTTTTGCCCAGTTGCCGAAACGCTCGCTGCTGGCCAGGCTGCCCAGCACGCGCGCATCATAGGGGTTCACATACATGACGATGGCTTGCGCAGGCAGGCCGAACTTCGGCCTGGCCTTCACCGGCATCCCATGTCCAGCATGTTCATCGTGCGCGCCGCCGGGCGGCGCGAACGCCACTTGCACCGCATCGTCCTGCTGAAACGGCGGCACCACGTGCTGCACCGTCCAGCCACGCGGCGCGGCCCGTTCGGCGGCCGCCACGGCGGCGTCCAGCGGCAGCATGGACGCTTGCGGCGCCACATGATCGAGGTGCTGGTACAGCCTTGCCTCGATCTGCGGCGTCAACACGTACAGGATGCCCGTCAGGGTGGCCACCAGCGCGAAGGGCGAGGCGATCAGCGCGGCCCAGAAGTGGATGCGCCAGTACAGGCTTTTGCGGCGCGCGATGAGAAAGGTGAAATCGTCCATGGCCGTCCTCACAGTGCGCTATAGGTATAGGACAGGCCCAGCATCACGCTGCGCGGCGCACCGGGCGTGTACTGGTTCTGCGTATTGGCCGCGTAGCTGCCCGTGCCCGCGTAACTGCTGCTAGCCGAATCGGCGTAGCGCTTGTCCATCAGATTGCGCACCTGCGCCCACGCTTCCAGCCCGCGCGCGATCTGGTAACTGGCGCGCACATTCAGCAGCGCATGGCCCTTGTACTCCACCGTGTTGGCATTGTTCATCCAGTAGCGGCCCTGGTGCACGGCTTCGAGCGCGATACGCGCGCCCGCCACGGGCTTGTAGCCGACCTCGAACGAGGTGATGTCACGCGGCGCCTGCGGCATGGCGCGGCCGCTGTAATCGAGGGTGGAGGACACCTGGTAGCGCAGGTAGCGGTGGCGCGCGATGGCCGTGGCGAAGCGCGCGTCGAACGGACCGCTGTCATAGGTCAGGCCCAGTTCCAGCCCTTCGCTGCGCGTGCGCCCCGCATTGCGGTTTTCGCTATTCCCCGGTGACACGGTATAGCTGACGATGGTGTCGCGCCCGTCGAGCCGGTACAGGGCCGTATCGAGTTTCAAACGCCCCTGCAAAAAAGCCCAGCGCAAGCCCAGCTCATAGTTGTTGTAGACGGACGGCTGCAAGTTGGCGATGCCCGTCTTGCCATACAGCTGGCTCACTTCGGGCGGCGTGAAACCCTGGCTGACGTTTGCATACGCGCTGCCCGCATGGCCGATGGCGTAGGTGGCGCCCAGCTTCGGGCTCACATGCGAAAAGCTGCGCGACTCGTCGGGCGCGCCGTAACTGGCGCTGCCGCCCGGCGCCAGCCTGTTATGGTAGTCGTAGCGGATGGCGTCCGAGCGGCCGCCCAGCACCACGCGCGTGCCAGGCAGCGGAGAGAACTCCCATTGCGCGAAGACGGCCGTGTTGAGGATGTCCGTCTGGTAGTCGCGCACGCCCTGCGGATTGGACGCATTGGCCAGCGAGTAGCGCAGGTAGCGGCCCGTGGCCGCATCGCGCACGATGGACAGGTTATCGCTGACAAAGGGATTGTCGCTCTTGTCGACATACACGCCGGCGATCAGGCGCGAACGCAGCCAGGCGAATTCCTGCTGGTGCTTCACGTCCAGCCCCAGTGAATCGACGTGGTTGTTGTTGATGACGCCCTTGCACAGCAGTCCCGCGCAACTGCCTATGGAATACGCGGGAAGCTGCCCATGGTCGTTCTTGCGCGTAAACACGGTGACGGTGCTGGTGCCATTGGCCGTCGTCTGCCCTTCCCACGCCAGATTCATGCGCGTGGTCCTGTCCTTGCGGTAGGTGAACGTATTCAGGCTTTTGCCGGGATTGCGGCGGTAGTCGTTCTCGAACAGGCTGCCCGTCATGGCCGCATCGAGATCCGTGTGGACGATGGTGGCGCGCAGCTGCGACGTGGGGCTGAGCGCATAGTCGGCACGCAGCGAGAACGAATCCTTGTCGCCATAGCTGTACTCTTGCCAGTTGTCGCGCGAGCGGCGCGAACTGTAATGGGAAAAGCGCAGTCCCAGCGGGCCCCAGGTATCGCTGGCGGCCGTGTCGTAGCGCGTGTAGCCGCCCACGCTGTCGCGTCGCACGCCCACGCTTGCCGTCGGTGTCGCGCTGGCGCCTGCCGTGAGAAAGTTGACGGCGCCGCCGACGGCATTGCTGCCATACAGCGAGGAAGCGGCGCCCTTCACCACTTCCACGCCGCCGGCGCCCGCCATGTTCATCTCGTTGAGAGAATTGTGGTTGAAGACGCCCAGCGGACGGATGGGAATGCCATCTTCCAGGTACTGGTAGACGGCATTCGTGCCGATGGGCTGGCGGATGCTCATGCTGTGCTGCTCGTTGCCCAGGTCATTCCAGTACACGCCGGCGATGCGGTTGAGGATATCACCCATGGTCTTGGGCTTGTCGCGTTCCAGGGTTTTGGCATTGATGACGCCAATCGCTTGCGGCGTTTCGGATAGCCACGATTGCGCGCGCGAGCCGGAAACGACGACGGTGTCGATGGCGTGATCAGTTTGGTCAGGTTGCTGCGCCTGTGCGCACGGGTAAGCCACGGTGATGGCCGCGGCCAGCACCAACAGTTTCTTGTTCATGTGATTCTCGTATAAGTGTGCGGATGCGGCGCGTCACACCGCGAGGTGGACAGCGCCAGCATTGAAAATGCAAAAACTCAGACGAGAGCGGGCGGCGCGCGCGACTGCGCGGTGGACCAGATGAACAGCGGTGCGGGAGACTGGTAGTACAGGGACGGGAAAATGGCCGTGCCGCTGGCCACAAGCAGCGGCAGCACGGGGCTGGCGGGCGGCAGGCCGACGGAACCTGCATGCGTGGAACAGAAGGCGCAATGCTCCATCTGCATGGCCTTGCCGCCGGATTTTTCATCGGCGGCGCCGCCATCGATCTGGACAAAACGGATGCCGGCCACCGAGCAGATTTCCGCCCAGCCGGAGCCGGATTCCTGCTTGGCGTTGGCGACGGCCTGGGAAATCGATGGCGCGAGCGCCGCCAGCAGGATCGCGAAACAGGCGATCCAAGCGGCAAAGCGGCGCGTGAACAAGGTCATTCCCATGGCCGCATTTTACCAGCGGCCGCCGGGACTGGGTAGCGGAAAGAGGCTCAGGCGGCCGGGCAGGCGGCGTTGCCGCTGTCAAAAGCGCGCACGACGCTTGCCGTATCGGCGGCGATGCGGTTCACGGCCCGGCGGTGGCCGAGCACCAGTTCATCGTAGCCGGCGCCCACCTTTTCATTGGCGATCGTGCGGCAAGTGACCACCTTGTTGCTGGCCAGCTGGCGCACGCTCCACACGGCGTCGATCAGCGCGTACTGGCCCATCACCGACTCGAAGCGCTGCACATTGGTGCTGATGCGGTATACGGGCAGCTTGTCCGGGTATGGCGTGCGGAACACATCGATGGCGCCCAGATCGTTCGTCACGGCCGTCGACAGGGCCTGGCCGATCTCGCCGGCCAGCGGCCCCGCCCAGCGCTGCTGCTCCAGCAGTTCGATGCGGCCAGATGGCGCCGTCACAACAAACTGGTTGCGGCTCACCTGCTGCGGCACGCTGACGGCCAGCACCTCGACATAATATTTGACGGGCTTGGCCGGCTGCGCGTCGGCGCCGCCGCTCAGCGTATAGAAATGCTCGGGCTGGGGCGTGGAGCAGGCGCCCAGCAGACTGGCCGCCAGCAGTGCGGAAAAAATCGGTTTCATCATTTTTTTTCATCTCCTTTTTTACCGCGGATCAGGGACTCGGGATGACGTTCCAGGTAATCCGACAGGGCATTGAGCGATTGCAGGGTTTGCGTCAATTGCTGCAAGGCCTGGCGCACGTCCGACTGCAGCGGCGAATCCTTTTGCAGCACCTGTTCGGCCGAACCAAAAGTCTGTTTCGCCGCCGTCAGGGTGTCGCGCATTTCCGGCACCACCTGGCCATCGAGTTGCTTGAACAGGGTATTGGCCTGCTTGATGGTGGCGTTCAAGTTATTGCCGATCTCCGCGTACGGCACCTGATCGAGCTTGCGGGCGATGCTGGCGATCTGCGTCTGCAATTCATCGAGGGTATTCGGCACGGTCGGCACTTCCAGCGGATACCTGTTCGGATCGAGCGCCACCTTCGGCGCTTTCGGGAAGAAGTCGAGCGCGATATAAAGCTGGCTGGTCAGCAGGTTGCCCGTGCGTAGCTGGGCGCGCAAGCCACGGCTGACCATGCGTTCGAGCAGCTGGTGGCCGGCCGAGCCTTCCTCATCGTCGACGGCGGCCTTGAAGCGCATGCCCAGGCGGGCCGGGTACAGGTTGACGGTGACGGGCATGCGGAAGTTCTTCTTCACGGGATCGAATTCGATGCCCACCGAACGCACCTCGCCCAGCACGATGCCGCGGAAGTCCACCGTGGCGCCAGGCTGCAAGCCGCGCAGGGACTGGTCGAAATAGAACACTGTGGTGATCGCCTCGCCATCGGGCTCGCGCATGGCGCTGGCCTCGTCGGCCGCCAGGCGGTAGTTGGTGCCGGCCGGCGCCGGTTCGACGGGCTTGCGGCCGTTTTCCGCCTCGAAGGCGATGCCGCCCACCAGCATGGCGGCCAGCGATTGCGTATTCAATTTGAAGCCGTTCGAATCGAGGCGCACGTCGACGCCACTGGCATGCCACCAGCGCGCATCCTTGCCGACAAACTGGTCGTACGGCGCATTGACGAAAACCGACATGGTGATGCCGTTGCCATCCTTGTCCAGCGCGAAGCTGACCACCTTGCCCACGCGCAGGCGGTGGAAGAACAGGGGCGAGCCCACATCGACGGAGCCGAGGCTGTCCGCATGCAAGGTGTACAGCTTGCCCTTCTGGTCACCGGCCACGGCGGGCGGGCTCTCCATGCCGATGAAGTTCTCCTTTTTGGCTTCCGACTTGCCCGTGTCGACGCCGATGTAGGCGCCCGACAGCAAGGTGCCCAGGCCCGTCACGCCGCTGGCGCCGATCTGCGGGCGCACCACCCAGAAGCGCGAATCGGCGGTGGCGAAGCGGCGCGCTTCCTTGCTCATGTCGATCGTCACGAGCACCTTGCTCAAGTCGTCGCCCAGGGTGATGGCGCGCACCTGGCCGATATCGACATCCTTGTACTTGACCTTGGTCTTGCCCGGCTCCAGGCCTTCGGCGCTCTTGAAGCTGACCGTCACCGTGGGTCCCTGATCGAGGATGGACTTGGCGGCCAGGCCGGCGCCGATCAGCGCGGCCAGCAGCGGAATGAGCCACACCAGCGACGGCAGCCAGCGGCTGGCCGGGTCCACATCGGGTTCGGGCAGAGGCCGCGCGCCGGTTTCGGCAAGGTCGCCCGTTTCTTTGTCAGCCATGCTGTTCTCCAATCACTGTATTGTTTCCGGTATTTGCCGCACTGCTGCGTTTTTCATCCTCGGCCGCCTTGTCGTCGACGGGGTCCCAGATCAGGCGCGGGTCGAACTGCATCGCCGCCAGCATGGTCAGCACCACCACGGCGCCAAAGGCCAGCGCACCGGGTCCGGCCGTGATCACGGCCAGCGACTTGAAGCGCACCAGCGCCACCGTCAGGGTGACGACAAAGATGTCGAGCATGGACCAGCGGCCGATGAATTCGACCATGCGGTACAAAATGGTGCGCTGGCGCGGCCGCCAGCGCGAACGCCGCTGTGCCGTGAACGCCAGCAGCGCCAGGACGCCCAGTTTCAGCATCGGCACGACCACGCTGGCAATGAAAATGATGATGGCCAGGCCCTTCGAGCCGCTGGTCCAGAACAGCACCACGCCGCTCATGATGGTGTCGTCCTGCGCGCCGAACAGCGATTGCGTCACCATCACGGGCAGCAGGTTGGCGGGAATGTAGAGGATCATGGCGGCGATCAGCAAGGCCCAGGTGCGGTTGATGCTGTCCGGTTTGCGCACGTGCAGGGCCGTGCCGCAGCGCACGCACGCCAGGTGCCTGCCCTTGCCCAGAGGCGGCGCCACCAGGCCGCAGGCATGGCAGGGCAACACCTTATCGCCCGGGGCGAAAGCCTTGTAGCGGATGCCGGGCAGCGCCTGGCGGGTCAGGTCGTCGCCCAGGTTCCACAGGGCCTTGGGGTCGAACGAGACGACGATGGCCAGCATCAGGGTCAGCGCGCCAAACGCGAACAGCCCCGGTTGCGGCAGCACCGTGGCCAGGCTGGTCATCTTGACGACGGTGATCAGGATGCCGATCATCAGCACCTCCGTCATGCCCCATTCGCGCGCCGTCTGCACGGCGCGCAGCACGCGGTTAAAGCCCGGCACCTTGACGCCGCCGCGCAAGCCCAGCGCCACATACAGCAGGGAACCGAGTTCGATGGCGGGAAAGAGGATGGTAAACAGGAAGACCATCGTCGCCACGATGTGCATCTGCTCGGACCACAGCACGCGGATGGAACCGAGCAAGGTGGCGCTGGACGTGAGGCCATTGACATCGAGTTCGACGATGGGGAAAAACTGGGCGATCAGGAAGACGAAGGCGGCGCCCAGGGTCAGCGCCACCACCTTGGTCAATTCGGCCGATGCGCCGCGCGCGTGCGCGCCCCGGTACAGCACCGAGCGGCAACGGATACAGCGCGCCTTTTCGCGGGGACGCAGCGGACGTTTGCGGTACAGCACGCCGCAGTCATGACAGCTAATCAGGTCGTATCGGTGCACAGTGTGAAGTTTGCCAGCGCCCGAAGCGCGACTATCCCATGTCAATGCCAGCCATCATATTACATAGTTGGCATTTTCCTGCACTACGGCACTATTCTTTTCCACGCCCCCGCAGCAGCGCCTCCACGGCGCGGCCGATTTGCAGCACTTGACCGTCCGCGCCAGCCAGGCCGCAAATACCCAGTCCCACGGGCAGTTCGCCGTCCGCATGGCACGGCAAGGACAGCGCGCAGCCGTCGAGGAAGTTGATCACGCTGGCGTTGCGCAGTACGAGGCCATTCGTGGCAAAGAAGGTGGCGTCATCCGATTCCAATGGCGCGACCTGCGGCGCGACGATGGCTACGCTGGGCATCAGCCAGGCGTCGTATGGCGCCAGGCGCTGCTCCGCGATGGCGATCAGGCGCGCGCGCGCATCGAGTAAATCGATGTAGTCCGCTGCACCCTGCTGCTGGCCGCGGCGGATGCGCGCCGCCACGCGCTGGTCGTACTGCGCGCCCTTCTCTTCCAGCAGCTCCCTGTGCCAGTGCCAGGCTTCCGCCGCCACCAGCCCGCCGCCGCCGTTGATACCCGGCAGTTCCAGCACTTCGGGGAAATCGAACTGCTCCACGAAGGCGCCCGCTTGCCGCAGCTGGTCCAGCGCCGCATCGAAAGCCTGCTGCACCTGCGGCTCCACGTGCGTACCGACGTAGTCAAGGGTAAACCCGAAGCGCAAGCCTTTCAATGCCGGCGCCTGCGCGCCGATGTCATTGCCCGACAGCGCCGCATACAGAATGGCGCAGCAGTCGACGCTGTGGGCGATGGGGCCGGCCGAATCGAGGGAACGCGACAGGGGCACCGTACCAGCCAGCGGCACGGAAGCGGCCGTCGGCTTGAAACCGGTCAAGCCGCAAAAAGCGGACGGGATGCGGATCGAGCCGCCCGTGTCTGTGCCCAGCGCGCCGGCCGCCATGTCCAGCGCCACTGTCACGGCGCCGCCCGAGGTGGAACCGCCCGCCACACGTTCACGATCGTGCGGATTGCGCGGCGTGCCGTAATGGGGATTCAAGCCCAGGCCGGAAAACGCGAATTCGCTCATGTTGGTGCGGCCCAGCAGGACGGCGCCGGCCGCGCGCAGGCGCGCCACGGTGCCCGCATCGGCCACGGCAGGCGGTGCATCGGCCAGCGCCAGCGAGGCGGCGCTGCTGGTTTGCCCCTTGACGTCGAACAGGTCCTTGATCGAGATGGGCACGCCGGCCAGCGGCGAGGCAACGATGCCGGCGGCGCGCGCCGCATCGCTGGCCCGCGCCTCCATCAGCGCCTGTTCGCCATCGAGGCTGACATAGGCATGGCCGCCCTGCGCCCGGTGTGCTTCGGCGCGCGCCAGCATCTGCTCTGTCAGCGCCACGCTGGTGATGCGGCCGGCGGCCAGGTCGGCCGCCAGTTCTCGAATGGTCTTGGTCATTGTTTTATCCTTCCACGGGCAGGGTTTGCACGGCATAGCGGTGCTGCAGGCGGCGCTGCAAGGCTGGATCATACAGCTCCAGCGCGAAAGCGTCGCCATGGCCCATCTCACCGATGATCGGTTGCGTGCCGCAAAACATGGCGCTGCCCACGGGCAGAGTCGCCTGCCCCGTGTAGCGCTGAATCAGGTCTTCCGGCGACAGCATGCGCGTCACGGGACCGTCCTGGTACAGGGCCGGCACGCCGGCACGCTCGCGCCAGGAACGCATCTGCAGCTGGTCCCAGTGGCCGGCCACGTCGGTATAGCGCCACAAGGTGTCGCCCACAGGCTTGCCGCACATCTGCTTCGACACCGTCACGCCATAGCTTTCCACCTTGCGGTCCGTGTGGTCGGAACCGATACCCACCAGCAGGCCGTATTCCGTGGAAAACAGCACGAATTCCGCTTCGCCCGAGGAATCGCCGCCCGGCACTTCGATGGCCGCGTCGCTCGAGAGCAATGCCGCCGAGACGCGGTAAAACGTGGGCACGCTTTTCGGGCGCGCCACGCCGATGGCTTCCAGTTCGGCGATATGGTGTTCCACCATCGCCATGTCGCGGCCCGTCCAGCCGGCGATGATCAGGTGATCGATGTCGAAGGTGACGGGGCCGTGGCCGGCCAGTTGAAAACGCAATGTCGTCATGATGTTATTCCTCAAGAGGGCCGCGGCCCGTTTCGCGCGCCGCAAAGACGGCGGCGCCGGTGATCAGCAAGGCCGCCGCCACGTACAGCGAGACGGCCACGGTGCTGTTGTACGAACGGTACAGACTGGCGATGACGAGCGGGGCGAAACCGCCGCCGATGACACCGGCCAGGGTGTAGGCCAGCGAGGAACCCGCATAGCGCACCTTGGTGGGGAACTGCTCGATGACGAAGGCCGCTTGCGGGCCGTACATGATGGCGTGGATGACCAGGCCCACGACGACGGCCGTGACGATGGCGGCCGGGCTGGCCGTGTCTAACAAGGTGAAGAAGGCAAACGCCCACACGAGGCCCAGGATGGCGCCCAGCGCATACACGGGGCGGCGGCCGATCTTGTCCGACAGCGTGCCAAACACGGGCACCGCTAGCGCATTGCAGGCCGTGCCGACCATGATGGCCGTCAGCGCCAGGGTCGACGACAGGTGCAGCACCGTTGTCACATACGTCAGGGTGAACACCACCACCAGCGCATACAGCACGTCCGAGCCGATACGCACGCCGCCGGCGATCAGCAGACGACGCCAGTACACGCGCAGCACGTCGCCAATCGGCGCTTCCGCCTTCGCATCCTGCTGGTCGAGTTCCTTGAACAGCGGGGTTTCCTCGATGCCGCTGCGTATCCACATGCCGAACGCCACCAGCAGCAGGCTGGCGATGAACGGCATGCGCCAGCCCCAGTCCATGAATGCTTCATGCGGCAGCAGGTACGTGATCAGGCCGATGCAGCCGGTCGCCAGCAAGGTGCCGAACGATGGTCCCACCTGCGTCCACGAGGCGTTGCGTCCCCGCTTGTCCGGCGCGCCGTGTTCGACGGAGATCAGCACGGCGCCCGCCCATTCGCCACCGAGCGCAATGCCTTGCACGAAACGCAGTGCCACCAGCAGGATGAGGCTCCAGATGCCGGCCGTCGCGTACGTCGGCAAGAGGCCCATCAGGCCCGTCGTCACTCCCATCAGCATCAGGGTCACCACCAGCACCCAGCGCCGTCCCAGCTTGTCGCCCAGATGGCCGAAGATCACGCCGCCGATGGGGCGCGAAATATAGCCGACCGCATACGTGGAAAAGGCCAGGATGGTGCCCGTCAGCGGGTCGAACGAGGGAAAGAACAGGTGATTGAAGATCAGCGCGGCCATGGTGTTGTAGACGGTGAAGTCATACCATTCCAGGGTCGTGCCGACCATGCTGGCCGTGGCCAGACGTCCCGTCTTGGCCGCCGTGGCCTTCTCGCCCGGTGCCTGGGCTGCCGGATGCGCAGCGTTCGTATATGTGGTCATAGCCTACCTCTCTCGTCAGTTTTATTGCAGGCCCGGCGCAGGATGCTTTGCCCTGCGCCGTGGCCCGTGTCTCGTGTTATCGGTGCCGGCAAGATGCGCGCGGCCGTGTCAGGCAGCGCGCAGGTCCGCCTCGCGCAATTGCCAGGATAGTTGCAGGATGGCCGCCTGTTCCGCATCGAGTCCCAGCGCCGCGCTGGCGGCATTGGCGGCCGCCATGGCGGCGCTTTCGGACGATGCGTCGATCAGGAAAATCGGGTCGAGCACGCGGCCCTCCGTCCGTTCCGCCGGCAAAGGGCCGGACAGATTCGCGTCCGGTGTCAGCAGGCGCGTGGCGATGACGCCGTCAATCTGCAGCAGCTTCGTTCCCAGCGTGGCCATGGCGTCCACGGCTTGCGCGTCCTGGCCGATGGCGGGCGCGCCCAGGCGCAGCACGGCCAGCCAGGCGCCCGTGCCCATGCCCGTTTCCGCCTCAATGGCACATACACGGCGCATCGGGTCGACCATGCGCTGCAAGTTCGTCAGCGACCATGGCGTCTGCTGGCCGAAAGCCTTGAAGTAGTCGGGCGTCTGGAAGGCGCCCAGCGATACGGTGCGGTACAGGCCCAGGTATTTGCGCGGGCCGCGCACGCTCTGATAGCGCGTGCCGCTGACGAAGCCGGGAATGCGCACGCGCTCTTCCACGTGTTCGCGGTCGTACCAGCGGTTGAAATCGCGTTCGTGTTCGGGGTCGGCGCTGGTCCAGACAAACAGCATGCCTGGCAAGGTGGGGGACGTCGTCATGATGGTTCCGTTCTGCGTTATGGGTGGTATGCCAACCCAGAATAGGTGGCACGCCATCACTTGGCAAACGGGTTATTCTGAACGCGACTGATAAGTTTTTCTTGTGGGTGGGGTCAACAATGTTGTCGGATTACGCGCCGGGGCGCTAATCCGACCTACGCCACCGCGTCAAGCTCCGTACTCCTCCGCAAGCCCCACGCTAAACCGTGCCGCCTCCTCGCACGCCAGCATGGCCACCAGCTGGATCGCTTCCGTGGTGATGTCTTCGCTGTAGCTGATGACGATGCGCTGCGGCGCCAGGCTGCTGGTGCAGGGAATCAGGGCGATGTGGCCCTGCTCGATTTCCTCGCGCAGGGGCGCCAGCGGCAGCACGGCGATGCCGAAGCCCGCTTTCACCAGGCGCACGATGGCGGAAATCGAGCTGACGCAGTGGACTCTTCCCAGCTGCACGCCCTCGTCCTGGCACAGCGCTTTCAAGGCCGAATGCGGCTGCGAGCCGCGGTTCATGGTGATGATCGGATGCTGCGCCAGTTGCGCCACCGTGAACGGCACGCCCGTATCGGGCCAGTCGGCGGCCCTGCCGGCCCAGCCCATGGCGATGGCGCCGCTGCCCGTGCTGCGGATATGGTCGCCCGTCAGCATGTCCGTCTGCAGCGCGATATCGAGCTCGCCCTGCTGCAGCTGTTCGTGCAGGCGGCGCGTCGATTCCGACGTCAGCTGAATCTCGATACCGGGATAGCGCTCCTGCACGCGCTGCAGGAACGGGATCAGCCACGTATGCACGATGGTTTCGATGACGCCGATGCGCACTTCGCCCGTGATCAGCGCAGGCGAAGAATTGGCCGCATACATGTCGCGGCACAGTTCCAGCATGCGCTCGGCGTACACGAGCAGGTTGCGCCCGGCAAAGGTCAGGCGGATTTCACGCGCGTCGCGGTCGAACAGGCGCGTGCCGAAATCCTGTTCCAGCGAGGCGATGCGGTTCGAGATGGCCGCCTGCGTGATGTGCAGCTTGTCGGCCGCCGTGCGAAAGCTGCCCAGCCGCGCAGCCCAGACAAACGCTTCGAGAAAACGGGTATTCAATGGAGCTCTTCTTCACAGGTTGAGTGTCCGCCCCATTGTAAGCCAAATCGTCCCTTCTATTTCTCACCCAGGAAGTCCAGCAAGGTCAGGGCGACGATCTTGCTGGCCTTGCGCAAGTCATCGAGCGCCAGGCGCTCGTCGGCCTTCTTCGCGTTCGATTCGGGCACCGTGCGCGGGCCGGCGCCATACAGCACGGCAGGGATGCCACGCTCGCCATACAGGCGCGCATCCGCATACAGGGGCGTGCCGACGGCGGGAATCGTCTCGCCCAGGATCGCTTGCGCGTTTTTCTGCAGGCTGGCCACCAGCTGTTCGGAACCGGGCAAGGGCCGCAGCGCATGCGACAGCAGCAGGCGGCGGATCTCGATACGGATGCCCGGCTCGCCGCGTACGGCGTCCTCGATCAGCGCGCGCACCTGCGCTTCCACCGCCACCGGGTCTTCTTCCGGGATCATGCGGCGGTCCATCTTCATGACCACCTTGCCCGGCACCACATTGGTGTTCGTGCCGCCATCGATACGGCCCACGAGCATGGTGGGCGAGTCGATGCCGGCCACTTTGGACTTGATCTTTTTCAGCTCCGGCAGCTGGCCATAGATGGCATTGAGGATCTTGTTCGCCGCCTGCAGCGCATCGTGTCCCGTCTCCGGCATCGAGCCGTGGCCCGACTTGCCGTGCACGGTGATTTCCAGCTGCAGGCAGGCGTTGTGCGCCGTGACGATGCCGTAGCTGAAACCGGCGGCGATGACGAAATCAGGCTTCGTCAGCTGCTGTTCCAGCAGCCAGCCCGGCCCCAGCAAGCCGCCGAATTCCTCGTCGTACGTAAAATGCAGTTCCAGCTGGCCCTTCAAGGGAATGCCCAGGGCTTCGAGCGCGCGCGCGGCAAACACATAGGTGGCGAAGTCACCTTTCGAGACGGCCGTCGCGCGGCCATAGATATAGCCGCCGTCGATCTGCCCGCCGTACGGCGGATACGTCCAGTTGTCGCCGGGCGGCACCACGTCGCCATGCGCATTCAGGGCCACGGTCGGCCCGCCCGCCGCGTATGGGCGGCGCACGATCAGGTTGGTGATGCTCTGCATGCCATATGCTTCCACCTGGTCCGCCGGCACAGCGTGCTTTTCAGTGTTCCAGCCATACGCCTGCAGCAGCTGCGCCACCAGGTCCGCATGGGGCGCGTTATTGCCGGGCGGCGTATCCGTCGGCTGCTGCACCACCTTCTGTAAAAATGCGACTTCCTCGTCGAAGTGCTCGTCGATCCAGGCCGTGATTTTTTCTGCGTGCGTAGTCATTTTGCTCCTTGCATGGTCTGTTGCAGCCAGGCGCCAAGCTCGCTGCGCTCGGCCTCCGTCATATTCGTCAGGTTCCCGATCGGCATGGCTTTCAGCTCGATGGCCTGCTTGTAGATTTGCGCCGCGTGCTGGCGTATTTCCGTTTCATTATCGAGCATCATGCCGGCCGGCGCCGTGGCGAAGCCCGGCTGCGTGGGCTGCGCCGAATGGCAGGTGGCGCAGCGCTGGGCGATGATGGCATGCACGCTCTTGAACTGCGCGGCAGGATCCACCGCCGGCGCGACCGCCACGGCCACGGGTGCCTTGGGTGCGATGGCGACGGCAACAGCCAGCAGCAACGCCACGCCGAGAGCCGGATAACGCCACTCGACACGCCCCTTGTGGCGCAGATTGAAGAAGTGGCGGATGAAGACGCCGGCCGCCATGATCAGCGCCAGCACCAGCCACGCGTGGTCGTTCCGGTAGGTCATCGCGTAATGGTTGCTGATCATGATGAACAGCACGGGCAACGTAAAATAATTGTTATGCACGCTACGCTGCTTGGCCTTCAAGCCGTGCTTCGGGTCGGGCAGCTTGCCGGCCACCATGGCCTCGACCATCTTGCGCTGGCCGGGAATGATCAGCATCAGCACATTGGCCACCATGATGGTGCCGATCATGGCGCCCACGTGGATGTAGGCGGCACGCCCGCTGAGCAAATGCGTGAGCACGTAGGCGGCGCCGACGATCAGCGCGAACACCGTCACGCCGAACCACAGTTCATGTTTGGCCAGCGGGGAACGGCACAGCAAATCGTACACGGTCCAGCCGATGACGAGGGTGGCGATGCCAATGCCGACGGCCTGGCCGCTGGAGATGTCCGCCACGGCCTTGTCGATCATCATGGCCTGGGCATTGAAATAGTAGGCAATCGTCAGCAGCGCAAAACCGGACAGCCAGGTGGAATACGCTTCCCACTTGAACCAGTGCAGTTCCTTCGGCAGTTCGGCCGGCGCTACCAGGTATTTTTGCGGGTTGTAGAAGCCGCCGCCATGCACGGCCCACAATTCTCCCGACACGCCCTTCTTCGCCAGCTCGGAGCCGGGCGCGGGCGGGCGGATCGAGTTGTCGAGCCAGACGAAATAGAAGGAAGCACCGATCCAGGCGATGCCCGTGATGACGTGCAGCCAGCGGACGATCAGGTTCAGCCACTCAAGGCCGTACGGGATCAGGTAGGCAAATACTTCCATAAATTTCCTCTAGTCAGACCGAACCAATATTCGTGCCAATCTACACAAGATAAACGGATTTACCGCCCATCACATGAAAAATATCGTATATTTGACATATTCAAATCGATATACAACAGAGCCGCCGCCACATGTCCAGCCTGCCGCAACACCTCGACCTGCACCTGATCCGCATCCTCTACCTGCTGCTGGTGGAAAAGAATGTCTCGCGCGTGGCATTGAAGCTCAACCAGCCGCAGCCCTCGATTTCCGCCTCCTTGCGCAAGCTTAGAGAATTGACGGGCGACCCGCTGCTGGTGCGCGGCGCGCGCGGCATGGTGCCGACCCAGCATGGCGAAAGCCTGCTCAATCCGGCCAAGCGCATCCTCGACCAGACGGAAAGCCTGTTCGTCAAGAAGACGCCGTTCGTGGCGCAGGAAGAGGCGCGCACCTTCCATATCGCCGCGCCCGACTACCTGGACAGCCAGTTCCTGCCCAACGTGGTGGCCCTGCTGCGCCGCGGCTCGCCGAAAAGCCGCGTCGTGCTGCATAGCCTGGGGCCGGGCATCGACCATATCCGCCAGTTGTCCGATGGTGGCCTGGACCTGGTGATCGCCAACTGGGACGAGCCGCCCGCGCACCTGCATATCTCGAAGCTGTTCGAGGACCCCATCATCTGCGCCATGCATGCGGAAAACGCCTATGCGCGCCGCACGGCCAGCGACGCGATGACCCTCGACGATTATCTGAGTCTGCCCCATGTGGCTCCGTCGCAGATGATGCCCGGCTACCACGGTGTGATCGATTCCTTCCTCGAACGGCAAAACCTGCAGCGCAACGTGGTGGTGGAATCGGCGTATTTCGGCCTGATCCCCTACATGCTGACGCAGACGGACCTGGTACTGACTACGGGCCGGCAATTCATGCGCTTCTATGAAAAGACCCTGCCGCTGAAAACGTACACAGTGCCCCTGAAATTTCCGCCCATGCGCTTTTACCAGCTGTGGCATCAGCGCGTGCACCAGGCGCCCGAGCATAAATGGTTGCGCGACCAGGTCAGCGCGGCGGCCAAGGCGCTGGTGCAGCGATAGCCGCTATCAGCGCGCGCATATAATGGACGCAGAACGGGGCGCTATCATCACCGCTTGCATGATCGGAAAACCATGACCACCCTTTCAGACCTGAACGCCGGCAGCCAGGCCGATTTTATCGCGCACCTGCACGGCATCTACGAACATTCGCCCTGGATCGCCCAGCGCGCGGCCGCCGCCCGGCCGTTTGCCAGCCTGACGGCACTCAAGACGGAACTGCAGCGCGTGCTGGCGCAAGCCTCGCCCGAAGAGCAGCTGGGACTGATACGCGCCCACCCGGAGCTGGCCGGCAAGGCCGCCATCGCCGGGCAGCTGACGGCGGAATCGACGCGCGAACAGGCCAAGTCCGGCCTGAACCTGTGCAGCGCCGACGAATTCGCCACCCTGCAGCGCCTCAACACCGACTACAACGCCAAGTTCGGCTTTCCCTTCATCCTGGCCGTCAAGGGCCCGACGGGCGAAGGCTTGACGCGCCAGGACATCATCGCCACGTTTGCGCGCCGCCTGAAAAACCGCCGCGCCGACGAACTGGCGGAATCGCTGCGGCAAATCAAGCGCATCGCCGAGCTGCGCCTGAACGAGCTGTTCGACGTGCGTCTGGAGTTCGGCCCGGCCATCATGCAGCAGGCGGAAACCCTGGCCGGCTGGAGCGACAGCGATTACAACCTGACCTGCGCCTACCTGACGCCGGCGCACCAGAAAACGGCCGCGCAGCTGGCCGACTGGATGCGGGACGCGGGCATGCAGGTGCATATCGACGCCGTCGGCAATGTGGTCGGCCGCTATCTGTCCGATATCCCCGGCGCGAAGACCTTGATGACGGGATCGCATTACGACACGGTGCGCAACGGCGGCAAGTACGACGGCCGGCTGGGCATCGTGCTGCCGATCGCCGTCGTGCGCCACCTGCACGAACGGGGAGAAAAGCTGCCGTTTCATTTCGAGGTCGTCGGCTTCGCCGAAGAAGAAGGCGTACGCTTCAAGAGCACGTTCCTGGGCAGCACGGCCGTCACGGGCAAGTTCGACGTGTCGCTGCTGGAGCAGTTAGACGCGGACGGCGTGAGCATGCGCGACGCACTGGCCGTCGCCGGCCACGAGGCGGGCGCCATCGGCGCCATCGCGCGCGATCCCGCCGGCTTGCTCGGCTATGTGGAAGTGCATATCGAGCAGGGTCCCGTGCTGCTCGAGCGCGACCTGCCGCTGGGGATCGTCACGGCGATTGCCGGCAGCTCGCGCTACCTGGTCAATCTTGGCGGCGTGGCCAGCCACGCGGGCACCACGCCCATGACCATGCGCAAGGATGCGGCCAGCGCTGCCGCCGAAATCATCCTGCTGGTGGAACAGCGCTGCAACCAAGGCGAGGCGCTGGTGGGCACCGTGGGCCAGCTGCACGTGCCCAACGGCTCCGTCAACGTGATCGCCGGCGCCTGCAGCCTGTCGCTCGATATCCGCGCAGCCGTTGATGCCGTGCGCCAGGCGGCCGTCGACGATATCCTCGATGGCATCGCCGCCATCTGCGCGCGGCGCCAGATCGACTACCAGCTGGAACTGCTGCTGTCGGCACGTGCGGCGCCGTGCGCACCGTGGCTGATGGCGCAGCTGGCGCAAGCCGTGGAATCGGTGGGCATCGAACCATACGCATTGCTGTCGGGCGCCGGCCACGACGCCATGGCCATGGCCGCCATCACCGACGTGGCCATGCTGTTTACCCGTTGCGGCAATGGCGGCATCAGCCACAACCCGCTGGAAACCATGACGGCCGACGACGCCGACATCGCGGCGCGCGCGCTGCTGGCGTTTTTGCGCGGCTTCCAGCCGAAGCCATAAGGTTACACAGCCACGGCCCGCTCCAGCATCGCGTGCAGCAGCACGTTGCAGCCCGCTTCCAGGTGCTGGGGTTTGGCGTCCTCGATTTCATTGTGGCTGATGCCGTCCTTGCACGGTACAAAGATCATGCCGGCCGGCGCCAGCCGGGCCGCGTAGATGGCGTCGTGGCCCGCGCCGGACACCACGTCCATCACGGAGTAGCCGAGTTTTTCCGTGGCGTTGCGCACGGCGCCCACGCAGTCGGGGTGGAAAGGGCATGGCGGGTAGTAGGACACCCTTTCCAGTGAAATGCCCAGGCCCGTCCTGTCGCGCGTGGCGTCGATGAAGGCCGTGATTTCGCCATGCATGGTGTTGAGCAGTTCGTCGTTCACATTGCGCAGGTCGATGCTGAATTTGACTTCGCCGGGGATCACGTTGCGGCTGTTCGGGAACACCTGCACCATGCCCACCGTGCCGCGCCCGTACGGCGGGTAGCGGTTGGCAATCGCCACCACTTCCTGCATGATGGTGGTGGCCACCTGCAGCGCATCCTTGCGCAGTCCCATGGGCGTGGGGCCCGCATGCGCTTCCATGCCCGTCACCACACAGTCGTACCACGACAGGCCCATCACGGCAGGCACGACGCCAATCACCTTGTCCGCATCTTCCAGCACGGGGCCCTGTTCGATATGCGTTTCAAAGTAGGCGCCGATCGGATGGTCGCCCGGCACCTGCTCGCCCTTGTATCCGATGCGCGCCAGTTCCTCGCCCACGGTTTTGCCTTCCGTGTCTTTCGCTGCATACGCCGTTTCGAGCGAAAAGGCGCCGCAAAATACGCCGGAACCCATCATCACGGGCACGAAACGCGAGCCTTCCTCGTTGGTCCAGAAGGCCACTTCGATGGGCGCCTGCGTCTTGATCTTCAGATCGTTCAGTGTGCGCACCACTTCCAGTCCGGCCAGCACGCCGTAGTTGCCATCGAACTTGCCGCCAGTCGGTTGCGTGTCGATATGGCTGCCCGTCATCACGGGCGGCAAGGTGTTATCTACGCCGTCACGGCGCATGAAGACATTACCGATCTGGTCGATCGTGATGCTCATGCCCGCTTCGCGCCCCCAGCCCACCACGAGGTCGCGTCCCTGCTTGTCCAGGTCCGTCAGGGCCAGGCGCTTGACGCCGCCCTTCGCTGTCGCGCCAATCTGCGCCAGCTCCATCAGGGCCGCCCACAATCGTTCGCCATTGATACGCAATGCATCCATCGTCAACTCCTTATGCTGTCGTGGCGGAAAAGGCGGGACGCTCGATATAGCGCCCGGCCCCTTCGACGGCCATCAGTTCGCCCTGGTGAAACACCACCTTGCCGGCGGCAATCGTGGTGCTGGGGATGCCGCGCACGGTGCGCCCTTCGAAGACATTGAAGCCTCCTTTGGCGAACTGCGTGGCGGCGGAAATGGTGCGCGTGCCCTGCGGGTCCCACAGCACGATGTCGGCATCGCTGCCTGCGGCGATGACACCCTTGCGCGGATACATATTGAAAATCTGCGCCGCATTGGTGGAACTGACCTTGACGAATTCGGAAGGCGTGAGCATGCCGGAATTGACGCCAGCGTCCCACACGACGGCCATGCGTTCCTCGACGCCGCCGCAGCCGTTCGGGATGCGCGTGAAGTCGTCCTTGCCGGCCGCCCTCTGCTCGGCGCAGAAGGTACAGTGGTCGGTGGCCGTCGTGTGCAGGTTGCCGCTTTGCAGGCCGTGCCACAAGGCCGATTGATGGTGCTTGCCGCGAAACGGCGGGCTCATGACGTGACCCGCCACGTAATCGAAATCATTGCTCTGGTAGACGCTGTCGTCGATCACCAGGTGGCCCGCCAGCGCCTCGCCATACACGCGCTGGCCGTTGGCGCGCGCCCGCGTGATGGCGTCGAGCGACTCGGCGCACGAGACGTGCACGATGTACACGGGGGTATTGAGGACATTCGCAATGGCGATGGCGCGGTTGGCCGCCTCCGCTTCCACGGCCGGTGGGCGCGACAGCGGATGCGCCTGCGGTCCGGTGATCCCCTTCTTGAGCAAGGCTTGCTGCAATTGAAAAACCAGCTCGCCGTTTTCCGCATGCACGGTGGGCAGCGCCCCCAGTTCCAGCGAACGGGTAAAGCTTTTCACCAGGGTTTCATCGTCGGCCATGATGGCGTTTTTATAGGCCATGAAATGCTTGAAGCTGTTCACGCCATGCTCGCGCACGAGGGTGCCCATCTCCGCATGTACCTGCTCGCTCCACCATGTGATCGCCACGTGGAAGGTGTAGTCGCCGGCCGCCTTGGCCGACCACTCGCGCCATTGGTGATAGGCCTCGATCAAGGATTGCTTCGGCGCGGGAATGACGAAGTCCATGATGGTGGTGGTGCCGCCTGCCAGCCCCGCCGCCGTGCCCGTGAAAAAATCGTCGGACGTTACGGTGCCCATGAAGGGCAAGTTCATGTGCGTGTGCGTGTCGATCCCGCCCGGCATCACGTACAGGCCGCCCGCGTCGATCACGGTAGCCCCTGCCGGTACCGCCAGGTTCTCGCCGACGGCGGCGATGATGTCACCCTCGATCAGCACATCGGCGCGAAACGCGCGGTCGGCGTTGACGACGGTACCGCCACGTATCAGTGTAGTCATCTTGTCTCCTTCAGTGATTACGACTGCGGCGCCTGCTGCACGTGCGCCACGGCCTTGCCCTTCATCATGACGCCGTACACGACGGCGGCGATGGCCACGCCCACGAACCAGGCGTAGGTGTAAATGGTTTTGAAGCCTTCGGCCACGTTGGGAAACGCCGTGGGAAAGGCCGCGTTCAAAAAGCCCGGGATGTTCGGCAGCACGGCGATGACAAAGGCGATCAGCGCCGCCATGTTCCAGCCATTGCCATATGAGTAGACGCCGTCGTCGCGGTACAGCTGCTTCACATCAAGCTGCGTCTTGCGCACAAAATAATAGTCGACGATGAGGATGCCGGCGATGGGTCCCAGCAGGGCCGAGTAGCCGATCAGCCACGTGAAGATATAGCCCTGCGTCGACTCGAGCACCTTCCACGGCATCATGACGATGGCGATGAAGGCCGTGATGTAGCCGCCCATCTTGTACGAAATCTGCTTCGGCGCCAGCGAGGAAAAATCGTACGCCGGGCCCACCAGATTGGCCGCCAGGTTGACGCTGACCGTATCGATCAGGAGAATGATCAGGGCGATCAGCACGGCGGCGCCCGTCATGCGGCTGGCCAGGTCGACAGGGTCCCAGATGGCCTTGCCGTACATGACGACGGAACCCGCCGTGACGATCACGGCCAGCATGGCCAGGAGGCCCATGGGCACGGGCAAGCCGATCGACTGGCCGATCACCTGGTCGCGCTGCGTCTTGGCGAAGCGTGTGAAGTCGGGGATGTTCAATGCCAAGGTGGCCCAGAAGCCCACCATGGCCGTCAGCGATGGCCAGAAGACGCTCCAGAACTGGCCCGCCTTTTTGCCACCGGGGATGAACTGCGATGGCTGGTCCAGCAGGCTGGCCACGCCGCCCGCCTTGCTGTGCACCCAGTACAGCAGCACGAAGCAGATGAGGATTTTCAGCGGCGCCGTGTAGGTTTCGAGCTTGCGGATCGATTCCATGCCATGCAGGATGTAATAGAACTGGATGGCCCAGAAAGCCAAAAAGCACAACAACTGGCTGCCGTTGATGCCCAGGCCTGCGATCTTCTCGCCGCCCAGTTCATGGCCCACCAGCACGCCCATCAGGGTGTAGATCATCTGCCCGCCGAACCAGGTCTGGATGCCGTACCAGCCGCAGGCGACGATGGCGCGCATCAGGGCCGGCAAGCGCGCGCCCATGGTGCCGAACGAGGCGCGCGCCAGCACGGCATACGGGATGCCGTACTTGGTGCCAGCATGGCCGATCAGCAGCATGGGCAGGAGCACGATGGCGTTGGCGAGAAATACCGTGAGCACGGCCTGGTAACCGGACATGCCGCTGTCGATCAAACTGGCCGACAGGGTGTAGGCGGGAATGCACATCACCATGCCGACCCACAGCGCGGCAAAGTGATACCAGCGCCAGGTGCGCTGCGCCGCCGTGGTGGGCGCCAGGTCTTCATTCCAGAGTTGCGTGTTGCCTGAATAGTCGTGGTTCACAGGTATGCTCCATCGGTTGGGAGGGGATCGGTTTTATAGAAACGGCGCGACCTTTAAGTCAATCTAGCTTACCGCAAAGGCCGGCCGCTGTTTACAAATAAAACGCACGCAATAAGCGTGCCCTATGCCGACTCCGCCAATGCCCGAGGGTTGCGCGGATCCTGCGTCCAGTTCATGTATGGCTTGCCTGTCGTCTGCGGCACCATCGTGATGCAGCCCTGCACTGGACAGGTGATTTCGCACAGGTTGCAGCCCACGCATTCATCCTTGATCACCTCATAGGTGCGCGTGCCGGCGGCGTCGATCAGCTGCGCAATCGACTGGTGCGACGTGTCTTCGCAAGCCACGTAGCACTTGCCGCATTTGATGCAGTCGTCCTGGTTGATCTGCGCGATCACCTGGTAATTCATGTCCAGGTATTTCCAGTCCGTCGTGTTGGCCACGGCCTTGCCGGAAAAGTCGCTGATGCGTTCATAACCCTTTTCATCCATCCAGCGCGACAGGCCATCCTTCATCTCTTCGACGATGCGGAAACCATGCAGCATGGCGGCCGTGCACACCTGCACGCAGCCCGCGCCCAGGGCGATGAATTCGGCCGCGTCGCGCCAGTTGCCGATGCCGCCGATACCGGAAATGGGCAAGCCGCGCGTCTGCGGATCGCGGGCGATTTCCGCCACCATGTTCAGCGCGATCGGTTTGACGGCAGAGCCGCAATAGCCACCGTGCGTGCTGGCGCCGCCCACGATGGGCAAGGCGACCATGCGGTCCAGGTCCAGCGAGGTAATCGAGTTGATCGTGTTGATCAGCGAGACGGCATCCGCGCCGCCCGCCTTGGCCGCGCGCGCCGGCATGCGCACGTCCGTGATGTTGGGCGTGAGCTTGACGATGACGGGCAAGCGGCTGTGCTTTTTGCACCAGGCGGTGACCATCTGCACGTACTCGGGCACCTGGCCCACGGCCGCGCCCATGCCCCGCTCCGGCATGCCGTGCGGGCAGCCGAAATTGAGTTCGATGCCGTCCGCCCCCGTCGCCTCGACCTTGGGCAGGATGTCGGCCCAGTAGTGTTCTTCGCAAGGCAGCATCAGCGAGACGATCATGGCACGGTCGGGCCAGTCCTTCTTCACCTGCGTGATTTCGCGCAGGTTGATCTCCAGCGAGCGGTCGGTGATCAGCTCGATATTGTTGAAGCCGACCACTTCGCGGTTCTTGCCGTACAGGGCGGAATAACGCGACGAGACGTTGACGGCGGCCGGGTCTTCGCCCAGGGTTTTCCACACGACGCCGCCCCACCCTGCTTCGAACGCGCGCACCACGTTGTAGGCCTTGTCGGTCGGCGGTGCGGACGCCAGCCAGAAGGGATTCGGCGCCTTGATGCCGCAAAATTCGATGCTGAGATCAGCCATTATGCAGCCTCCACTTTATTGAACAAATCGGAATGGATGGCCAGTGCGGCCAGCTTGCCATGCTGGACGGCTTGCACCGTCAAGTCCTGCCCCGGCGCCACGCAATCGCCGCCCGCATAGATCCCCGGCAGCACCGTGCGAAAGCCCCCATCGACGGCGATCTTGTCGCCTTCACGTTTCAGCAGCGACGCCATCGGGTCATGCAGCACTTCCGTGTCGAGGCTCTGGCCGATGGCCTTGAAGATGGCGTCGGCCGCCACGTCGAACGTTTCCCCCGTTCCCGCCAGACGCGTGCCCTGCATGGCCGTTTTTTCGAAACGCATGCCGGCCACCTTGCCGCCAGCGTCGAGCAGCACTTGCTGCGGCTGGGCCCACGTCAGCATGCGCACCTGGTTCGCCTTGGCGATTTCCTGTTCATGGTGGGTGGCCGTCATGGCGTCGAAACCGCGCCGGTAGACGAGCGTGACTTCCTCGGCGCCCAAGCGCTGGATCTGCACGGCCATGTCGATGGCCGTATTGCCGGCGCCGATCACAATCGCGCGCTTCGGCACGGGCAGCGCGGCCAAGTCGTCCGCCTGGCGCAGCGCGGCGATGTAATCGACGGCGGCCAGCAAGCCCGGCGCATCCTCTCCCGTCAAGCCCAGCTTGCGGCTGGCGCCCAGGCCCAGTCCCAGGAAGACGGCGTCGTACTGCGCGTGCAAGTCGCGCAGCTGCACGTTCTCGCCCAGCGCCTGGCGACATCGGATCTCGATGCCGCCGATGTCCAGCAGGAAGTCGATTTCCTTTTGCGCGAAATCGTCCGTCAGCTTGTACTTGGCGATGCCGTATTCATTGAGGCCACCTGCCTTGTCTTCCTTTTCAAAGATCACCACGTCGTGGCCCAGCATGGCCAGGCGGTGCGCACACGACAGGCCGGCAGGGCCCGCGCCGACAATGGCAACGGTCTTGCCCGTGGCGGCCGCCCGCTTGAAAGGGTGCTGTGCAAAATGCATGTGGTCGACGGCGTAGCGCTGCAAGAGGCCGATCTTGACGGGCTGGCCTTCCGCGTCGTGGTTGCGCACGCAGACGTCTTCGCAGAGGATTTCCGTCGGACAGACCCTGGCGCAGCTGCCACCCAGGATGTTCTGTTTCAGGATGCCGGCGGCGGCGCCGTTGATGTTCTTGTCGTGGATATTGCGGATGAAGCTGGCCACGTCGATTTCCGACGGACAGATGCGGCTGCACGGCGCGTCGTAGCAATACAGGCAGCGGGCGCTTTCGATGGCGGCCTGGCGCGCCGTGAGCGGCGGCGCCAGGTCCGTGAAATGGTCCGCCAGTTCTTCATTGGGCAGGGCGGGATGGGGCAAATAGTTCAAAGACTCGATCATCGCGTATTCCTCTTGTTATGTGCGGCCGGCTTGTGATTTGAAACCCTTACTTCATCTGGGGAAAAGCAAATTCCACACCAGCGCTTGCCGTGTTCGGCCAGCGCTGCATCACGGCCTTGTGGCGCGTGTAGAAACGCACGCCTTCGGGGCCATACGCGTGGTGGTCGCCGAACATGCTGCGCTTCCAGCCGCCGAAACTGTTGAAGGCCATCGGCACGGGCAAGGGGATGTTGACGCCCACCATGCCGACCTGGATCTGGCGCACGAATTCGCGCGCCACGCCGCCATCGCGCGTATAGATGGCCACGCCGTTGCCATACTCGTTGGCGTTGATCAGTTCCACCGCGTGCACCACGTCAGGACAGCGCAGCACGCACAGCACGGGGCCGAAAATTTCTTCCTTGTAGATGTTCATGTCGCGCGTCACGTGGTCGAACAAAGTACCGCCGACAAAGAAGCCGTTCTCGCGGCCCGGCACCACGTGGTTGCGGCCATCGACGACCAGGGTCGCGCCCTGCTCCACGCCCGAGGCGATGAGTTTTTCGATGCGCTGCTTGGCGGCCAGGGACACGACCGGTCCCATTTCCGCACCATCTTCCATGCCGTCGCGCACTTTCAGTGCGGCTGTGCGCGTTGCCAGTGCATCGATCAATTTGTCGCCCGCGTCGCCCACGGCCACCACGACGGAGATGGCCATGCAGCGCTCGCCCGCCGAACCGTAGGCCGCACCGATCAGCGCATCGACCGTCATGTCCATGTCCGCGTCGGGCATCACCACCATGTGATTCTTCGCGCCGCCCAAGGCTTGTACGCGCTTGCCGCTGGCACTGCCGCGCGCATAGATGTATTCGGCGATTGGCGTGGAGCCGACAAAGCTGATCGCCTGCACGACAGGATGATCAAGCAGGGCGTCGACCGTCACTTTATCTCCCTGTACCACGTTGAAGACGCCATCGGGCAAGCCCGCCTCTTTCAGCAGTTTCGCGTGCAGCAGGGACGCCGACGGATCGCGCTCCGACGGTTTCAAGACGAAGGTATTGCCGCAGGCGATAGCGACGGGGAACATCCACATCGGCACCATCACGGGGAAATTGAATGGCGTGATGCCGGCCACCACGCCGAGCGCCTGGCGCATGGACCAGGCGTCGATGCCGCGCGAAATCTGGTCCGTGAATTCGCCTTTCAGCAGCTGCGGAATACCGACGGCAAATTCCACCATCTCGATGCCGCGCGCCACTTCGCCCTGCGCATCGGCAAAGGTCTTGCCATGCTCGCGCGTGAGCATGGCGGCAAAGTCGTCCGTGTGCTGCTGGCACAGCTGCAGATAGCGGAACAGGACACGCGCACGCGTCAATGGCGGCGTGGCCGACCACGAGGGAAAGGCGGCGGCGGCCGCCTGCACTGCCGCGTCCACGTCTTCCACGGTGCCCAGCGCTACCCTGGCCACGGGTTCGCCGAGGGCGGGGTTGTAGACGTCGCCATAGCGGCCACTTTGGGTGTCGACTTTGGCGCCGTTGATGTAATGGGTAATGGTATCGAGATCGTTCATGGTGTTCCTTTTTAACCCCAAGAGCAGAGGCCGGGGTCAGACCCGGCGGGTCTGACCCCGGATGTTGTTTTGTGTTTGCCGTTCAATCGAGATTTTTGAGTACCTTGGCCAGCTTGCCAAACAACTCGTCGACATGCTGTTTTTCCAGCACCAGCGGCGGCGACAGGGCGATTATGTCGCCCGTCGTGCGTATCAGCACGCCGTCGGCGAAGGCCTGCTTGAAGGCGTTGAAGGCGCGTGTGCCGGGCTTGCCGGCGATAGGGGCGAGTTCGATGCCGGCGATCAGACCGATGCTGCGCAAGTCGATCACGTGCGGCAAGCCTTTCAGGGAATGCACGGCGTCGCTCCAATACGCCTGCATGTTTTTCGCGTGGCCCAGGATGTCCTGTTCCTCGAACACTTGCAGGGTCGCCAGCGAGGCCGCGCAGGCGAGCGGGTGGCCCGAATACGTGTAGCCGTGGAACAGTTCGATGCCGGCTGGCGCGTCCATGAAAGCGTCGTGGATGTATTTTTTGCTGAACACGGCGCCCATCGGCACCATGCCGTTGGTCAGGCCCTTGGCCGTCGTCATCAGGTCAGGTTCGACGTCAAAATAATCAGCCGCGAACGGCGTCGTCATGCGGCCGAAGCCCGTGATCACTTCATCGAAGATGAGCAGGATGCCGTGCTTGGTGCACAGTTCGCGCAAGCGTTTCAGATAGCCTTTAGGCGGGATCAGCACGCCCGTGGAACCGGCCACCGGTTCGACGATGACGGCGGCGATCGTCGACGCGTCGTGCAGAGCGACGATGCGTTCCAGTTCATCAGCCAGGTGGGTGCCATATTCGGGCTCGCCCACCGTGTAGGCATTCTTGTCCAGGTTATGCGTGTGCGGCAGGTGGTCCACGCCGGGCAGCAGGGGGCCGAAGGTCTTGCGGTTGCCGCCGATGCCGCCCACGGAAATGCCGCCGAAACCCACGCCGTGATAACCGCGTTCGCGGCCGATCAATCGGGTGCGTGCACCCTCGCCGCGCGCCCTGTGGTAGGCCAGCGCGATCTTCAACGCCGTGTCGACGGCCTCGGAACCGGAGTTGGTGTAGAAGACGTGGCCGAATTTATGCCCCGTGTAGTCCATCAGTTTTTCCGCCAGCTCGAAGGCGGCCGGATGGCCCATCTGGAAGGTGGGTGCGAAGTCCAGCTGGCCCACCATCTCGCGGATGGCGCCGACGATTTTCGGCTGCGCATGGCCGCACGGCACGCACCACAGTCCGGCCGTCCCATCGAGGATGGCGTTGCCATCGACGTCCTTGTAGTACATGCCTTCGGCCGACACGAGCAGGCGCGGGTTGGCCTTGAAATCACGGTTATTCGTAAACGGCATCCAGAATGCCGACATCGATTCCGGCCTTGTTTCGTTCATGACCTTCTCCTTGGGATGGGCTGGCGCGGGGCCAGGATCGTTTTTGACGAAGCGTAAAATAATTTACCAGTTGGCAAAAAGCTGATGTAATAATAGACAGGCCATCCCCAATGGCACAGATACACAAACGGCAAAGTATCCCAACCGTACAGGTCGAAAAACCACTACAGTTTTTGTGTTAAGTAATCTCCGGGAAATTATTGTGAATTTATGACAAACAGAACCGGATGCTATGCAAGGCGCCTGTTGCGACGCAGTGTAAGCACTGCTAGCAGCAGGCAACGCTGCAGAGCGCCGGTTATGGAAGTCAGAAATCACAAGAATTTATTGGGGGTTACTTGAGCAGAAAGGAGCCACCGTGAAGCACAGCGACAGCACAGACGATGCACCCGAGCAAGCCAGTGGCTGGCCCGTGCTCGACATCGACCGCCAGAAGAAGGGCGGCCTGGTCGAGCAGATCGTCATCGCCATCAGCGTCATGGTGGGCAGCCGCGCCCTGCGCATCGGCACGCGCATGCCGTCCGTGCGCCAGTTCGCCCGCTGCAATGGCGTGTCGACGTTTACCGTCGTCGAATCGTACGACCGCCTGGTCAACCTCGGCTTGCTGTCGTCGCGCCGCGGTTCCGGCTATTTCGTCGCGCGCCACGATATCGCCGCCTCGCCGCAGGCCGCCGTGCACGCTAGCCCCACCGCCATCGACGCCCTCACGCCCGATCTGTATTCGGGCGTGTCCGATGCCCTGCCCGTGGGCGCGGGTTGGCTGCCGCCCGAAATGTATGGCGAGGCGACCGTGCTCGATGCCGTGCGCCAGGCCATGCGCATTCCAGCCAGCAGGCTGCGCGGCTATGGCCACCCGCTCGGTTTTCCCTCGCTGCGCCAGCACCTGGCCAGCAGCCTGTCGGAAGAGCTGTTCCAGGTGGAGCCCGACCAGGTCTTGCTGACGCATGGCGCCACGCATGCCTTCGATCTGATCCTGCGCAGCCTGACCAAGCCGGGCGACACGGTGCTGGTGGAAGACCCCGGCTACAGCAATCTGCAGTCGCTGATCCGCCACCACGGCTGCATCCCCGTGGGCATTGCACGCGGCGAGGCGGGCCTCGACCTCGATGCGCTGGCCAGCGAAGCCGCGCGCACGCAGCCCAAGCTGATGTTCGTCAACACGGTGCTGCAAAATCCGCTGGGCACTTCGCTCAGCCAGGCGCAGACGCACCGCCTGCTGGCACTGGCCGAGCAATTCGATTTCTGGCTGGTGGAAGACGATATCTACCGCGAGCTGGCGGCGCGCGGCGAAGCGTCGCTGGCGGCCATGGACGGCTTGCGCCGCGTGATCCGCGTGGGCAGTTTTTCCAAGACCCTGTCGCCCGTGCTGCGCGTGGGGTCGATTTGCGCCTCGCCGTCGCTGGTGGCGGAGCTGGTGCGCGTGAAGATGCTGGCAGGGTTGACGACATCGGAAATCAACGAGCGCGCCGCCTACCATGCCATCTCCGCGCGGCCCTACAAGCGCATGGTGGAACGACTGGTGGCGCAGCTCGACGCGGCCCGCGAGCGCAGCATCGACTGCCTGGCACAGGCGGGCATGGCGCCCGTGGCGCGTCCGCGCGGCGGCATGTTCGTCAGCGCCGGCTGGCCCGACGTGCAGACGCCGGAATGGAATGGCAAGATCATCGCCGACATGGCCTTGAAGGCGGGCATCCTGCTGTCGCCGAACGAATTTTTCATGCTGCGCGCGCCCGAGACGGTGTGGTTCCGCTTCAACGTGGCCTACACCGATACCCCCGTGCTGCAGGCATTCCTGCAATCGATACGCCCACGCTAAAGAACCCGCCATGGCCAGCGACAAAGCCCCTGCCCTTCTTGTGAAAAATGCCGGCGGCCGGCGCCTGCAAAACCGCGACCGCCTGGAAGCGGATATCCTCGAGCAAGCCGTGCGCGCGTTTGCGGAAAGCGGCTATGAAGGCGCGTCGATCGCCACGATCGCCGAGCGGGCCGGCCTGTCGAAGCAAAACCTCATGTATTACTTCCCGTCCAAGCAGCTACTGTACCAGCGCGTGCTCGACGACGTGCTCGACGACTGGCTGGCGCGCATGGACATGCTGGCCAATGCACACGATGAACCGCGCGACGTGCTGCGCGCGTATATCCGCGCCAAGCTGCGTTTTTCGCGCGAACAGCCATGGGCTTCGCGCGTGTATGCGCTGGAAGTGATCAATGGCGCCCCGCTGTACGGCGCGCAGATACGCGACCGGGTCGTGCCCCTGCTGCGCAAGGATATCGCCGTCTTCGAAGCGTGGATCGCGGCCGGCAGGATCGCGCCCGTCAACGCCACGCACCTGATGTTCGCCATCTGGGCCATGACGCAATCGTATGCGGATTTTTCGGCGCAGATGGCCCTGGTGCTGGAACGCAGGCAGCTCACGCGCAAGGATTACGAGGATGCGGAAATCCTGATCGCGCACATGGTGCTGGCGGCCGTGTCCATGCCGCCGGCAAGCGAAAAAAAACCGCCTTGAAAGGCGGTTTCCCGAACAGCGCGAACGTTACGCTGCCGTCTTGCTCTTGCGGCGGCGCGCCATGAAGCCAACCAGGCCCAGGCCGGCCAGCAGCATCGCATAGGTTTCCGGTTCCGGCACGGCCGAGACGTAACCGGCCACGTTGGTGGCGTTGAAATAATGGTTGGCGTTGACCTGGATGTTCGAGGCCCAGTTACCCACCACCACGCTGCCGTTGATCTGGCCATTACCACCGGCCAAGGTCGCCAGCGGCGCCAGGACGCTGCCGTACAGGCCCACGCCGTTCAGGGTGATCGTCTGCGCTTCATAGAAGTTGTACAGCACATTGTATTTGCTGAAATCGCCATAGCCGCCGGACAGGTTCACATTCGTGCCGCTGATATTGAGGATCAGGGTGTCGTTCGTGTGCAGGTTGCTGAACTTGAAGTTGTTCACCCCGCCCAGGGCCGCGGAAGTCAGGTCGAACACTTGCACGCCGCCCGTGCCGCCCTTCAGGGTCATGCCGCCGTAGGCCACGGAGCTGCTTCCCGTGGATGCCACGTTCGCCAGTGAGGCCGAAGTATTTTTCAGCTGGGTCGAGGTCGAGGCAAACGATACGGGTGACGCCGTCGTCTTGGTCGCCGTGTTCAGGCCCACGCTGCTCGTCGTCGTGCTGCCGCCCACAAAGTAATTGCCGTTCTTGATAGAACCGGAGCTGTAGTTCAGGTTGCCGCCAACGACCAGCGCATAGCCGGTATTACCGTGCGTGACGTAGGCGTCCTTGTTCTTGTCATTGACGGAATAGTTCGATGCCGTCAGATTGCCGGCCACCAGCACGCCGCCTTCGACATCGCTGCCGGACGCGCTGAAGTTGCTCAGGGAATATAAATTAGCGCCACCGATGCCCAAATCGACAACACCGGCTTGCGCGGCGCTGGCGGCAAACACGGTCGACAGAACGAGTACGAATGATGATTTAGGCATGATTGACATTTTATTTCCAAAAAGAAAATTAACTTGACGCCAGAATATCATATCCATTGACTTTGATATGTCGCAAACCAACAACTTTTGTAACAATAATGCAAACATAGTTGCTCAATGAGAATCATTCTTCTATCGCCGCCCGGAGAACGCGTTAGCCGTCCCGATGACGCTTTGAACAGACGGGCAAACAGCCGCCTGTTCTGCACTTTCAATATTGCTTAGAAGCGCAGCCAACTTGGTGATACGATCGCGGCAGCGCCAGACCAGGCCGGCCCACAGAGTACGAAATCATAAGGATGAAGCACGCATGAAACGATTGTCCCTAGGCGCACTGATGCTGGCATATGCCTGCGGCGCGCACGCCGATGTGTTTAACATGATCGACAACCAGCCGCTCAGCGAAACCTGGCTCAACGCGGGTTTTTATTCGTATCACTTTCAGCGCGACAAGAACCTGAACGACAGCAATCCGGGCCTGGGCGCCGAATACCGCTTTTCCACGGTCGCGTCGGTCACGGCTGGCCGCTTCTACAATAGCGACCGCGCCTACTCGAATTACCTGGGCGTGTACTACCAGCCGATCAAGGTGGGCCCGCTGCGCATCGGCGCCGTCGTTGGCGGCTTCAGCGGCTATCCGAAGATGCGCGATGGCGGCTGGTTCCCCGCCCTCGTCCCAACCATCAGCTATGAATACCAGCGCGTGGGCGTGAATATCGCCATCGTGCCGTCGTACAAGGACCGCCTGTATGGCGCGCTCAGTTTCCAGCTGAAACTCAAGGTATTCGAATAGCGGCTTGTCCCGGCCTGTCGCCGTTCGCTCCGCCATTCCTGCCATTCGTCGCATACGCGATGCGCGGCAGCAAGATTTTTCATATAGTGGCCTCATTGCCAGCATGCATACGGCAGCGGCACCCACACGACAGGAGAACGGCATGAAAGACATCAATTCGGCACCGGGCAGCACTTCCTTCAGCGCTTTCTGGAACGAGCTGTGCGCTTACACGCGCCAGGGCATGGCAGCCTTGCGCGCCATGCCCTGGCCCATGCTGCTGGTATGCTGCCTGGGCCTGGCGTTCCTGATCACCATCTTGCCGCTGGCCATCATGCTGTTTGCCCTCGTCATGCTGCTGAAATGGGCAAGCAACAGCGACGATGCCGGCGCAGACGAAAAAGTGCCTGGCTCGCAGCAGTCGCCGCAATAAAAATTTGTGTCGTGGCAAGAGGACAATGATTGTTCTATGGCACTATGGATGGGCGCAGCACTGACGGGCGTCAAGCCCATCCCCATGGATGGCAGGGATATGGAACGCCATGCAGGATCCATGATCGAAGCTACTCCCCCACAGCCATAGGAGTTTTCTGATGACCACGACAGCAAAAGCGACAGCAGCGACGACCATTCCCTGCCTGCGCTACCGCGACGCGCCCGCCGCCATCGAATGGCTGTGCAAGGCGCTCGGCTTTGAAAAACAATTGATCGTGCCTGACGGTAACGGTGGCGTCGCCCATGCGCAACTGAGCTTTGGCAATGGCATGGTCATGGTGGCGCCCGCCATCGACAGCGACTATGGCCGCCTGATGAAACTGCCCGGCGACATCGGCGGCGCCAACACGCAAAGCTGCTACCTGGTCGTCAGCGATGCCGACGCCGTCTACCGCAGCGCGCGCGAAGCGGACGCCGAAATCGTGCTCGACATCAAGGATGAAGATTACGGCGGACGGGGCTTTACCTGCCGCGACCCGGAAGGCCACATCTGGAGCCTGGGCACCTACGATCCATGGTAAAACGGAGAACAATGATTATCAGTAGCCTCACCGCCGCCAGCCTTGCGCTGATCGGCGGTTTCCTGTCCGCTCCCGTCCTCGTCGACGAACATCTCAACCGCGTCCATCCCCCGTCCGGCAAGGCGCCTTCAGCCGCCACTGTGGCCCTGCACGAGAGCCTGTGGATCGCCGATCTGCACGCCGACAGCCTGCTGTGGCAACGCAATCTGAACCGCGACAGCCAGCGCGGGCATGTCGACTTCCCCCGCCTGCAGCGGGCCAACGTGGCGCTGCAAGCGTTTTCCGTCGTCACCAAGACGCCGCGCAAGATGAATATCGAACGCAATGGCAGCGACACGGACAACATCACGGCGCTGGTGGTGGCGCAAGGCTTGCCGCCCGCCACCTGGAACAGCCTGCTGGCGCGCGCCACCTACCAGGCCGACGAGCTGCGCCAGCAAGCGTCCAGGAGCGATGGCAAGGTGCGGGTCATCGGCAGCCGCGCCCAGCTGCGCAGCTTCATCGCCGCGCGCGAAAAAGACCCCGCCCTGCTGGCCGGCTGGCTGACGCTGGAAGGCGCGCATGCGCTGGAAGGCAAGCTGGATAATCTGGACACCCTGTACCGGGCCGGCTACCGCATGGCCGCGCCCACGCATTTCTTCGACACGGAACTGTCCGGCTCCCAGCACGGCTTGAAGAAAGGCGGTCTGACGCCGCTGGGCAAGCAATGGCTGCGCGCCATGGAGCAGCGCAAGATGATCGTCGACCTGGCGCACGCCTCGCCGGCCACCATCGACGACGTGTTGACGATGGCGAAACGCCCCGTGATGGTGTCGCACACGGGCGTGCGCGGCACTTGCGCCAACGGTCGCAACCTCAGCGACGCACAGTTGAAACGCATCGCCGCCCAGGGTGGCCTGGTGGGTATCGGCTTCTGGAATACGGCCGTCTGCGGCAAGGACGTGGCGTCCATCGCGCGCGCCATCAAGTACACGGTAAAACTGATCGGCGCCGAACATGTGGCCTATGGCTCGGACTTCGACGGCGCCGTCACCACGGCCATCGATGCGACGGGCTTGCCGCGCTTGACGCAGGCGCTGCTCGACGCAGGCCTGTCGGAAGCGCAAGTGCGCCGCGTGGCCGGTGAAAACGTGCGCGACTTCTTGCTGAAAAACCTGCCGGACGATGACACCTAGGCCAGTGCGCTGATCAAGTCCTCGCTCGCCACCTGGCGCGGCCGGATGCGTATCAGCTTGCGGTACAGCGGCGGCATCGACTCGCACAGCGCCAGCAGCGCGTCCTCCCCCATGGCCGGGCGCACGTACTGGAATTGCGCGGGATTATTCTCCGGCAGCGCCCCTTCCATGGTGGAGCCGTAGGCGCCCAGGGTCATGAAACTGGCGGCGCCGTCGTCCGGGCCGATGGCCAGCACGAAGGTGCCGTGCTTGGGGTGGCCCAGGTAGCTTTTGATGTCTTCCTGCAGCGCAGGATCCGCGCTTGCCATCAACTCAAAGCGCAATTGCGCGTACTGGCGCGTGCATTCCATGAACGGCGTACGGATGACCGATTGCGACAATTTTCCCGGCATGCACAGCAGCAGGTTGCCGAAGGAGTCGAGCAAGGCGGCAGCGTCGCCCTGTCCGCCATCGCGCACGTCCTGCTCCATGGCCGCCTGCAGGAATGGCGCCAGCCCAGCATCGGGCGCATGCGGGTCGCAGCGGTAAGTCAGGGCGTCAGGATAGCGGCGGCGCAAGGCGCGCACCACGGCATGCTCGGACGGCAAGGTGGCCGGATCGCGCAGATGCACGTCGTCGCCCGCGTTCAGCAGCCGCATCACCTGCGCCGATGTCGACTCGAACACGAGCGAGCACAGTGCCTGCGTCGCCTCGTGGATGCTCTTGCCGATGAAAAAAGATTTGGGCGCGGCGCCGGACGGCGCGCGTGCGTATTCGGTGGCGCCGCGCACGGCCGGATAGCAAAAGCTGCGTCCCGCCTGCGCCTGCAGCGGCGCCGGCAAGGCCGTGAACATGGCGCTGCCATCGTAATTGATGCCCGCCTTGACGTCGGGCGCGGCTACCACCACGTTGAAACCGGCCGCCAGAATCGCCCCCGTACACATGCAGCACGGGTCGAGCGAGGTGACGATGGTCAGTTCCCCCGGCGGCGGCAAGGTCACGCCCTTGGCCCGCTCGGCGAAATACCAATCGACCAGCTGGCGCTCGCCATGCGCCGTGGGGTCAAATACCAGCCCCTGGCGCACGACGTTGTTGTGCATCGATTGCAGCACGTTGCCGGCGCCGTCGAGCAGCACGCCACCCACGCCAAACGTGCCCTGCGTCTTCGCTGCCATGGCTTCGGCCGCGGCAATCGCCACGGCGGCCTGGATGTCTATCGTCTTGTTCAAGCGGATCCTGTTACTTCATGTCCAGGTCGGAATTGCCGAAGCCGTGCGGCAGCAGCCAGCCGGCCGTCACTTCCATGACATCGTTTTTCAGGTTCGTCAGGATCACCGGCAGGTCGGCGCCGCCCATCTCGAAGATCACCTGGCGGCAGGCGCCGCACGGCGAGATCGGTTCAGCCGTATCGCCCGTGACGGCCAGCTTGGCGAAGTCGCCCGGCTTGCAGCCATGCGCGATGGCGCTGAAAAACGCCGTGCGCTCGGCGCAGTTGCACAGGCCATAGGCGGCGTTTTCCACATTACAGCCACGGAAGACGCGGCCATCCTTGCACAGCAGCGCCGCGCCTACCTTGAAACGCGAGTATGGCGCATAGGCCAGTTCACGGCCGGCATTGGCTTCGGCGATCAGTTCTTGGTTGTTCATTTTTTCTGTCATACCTTTGAAATCATTCAGGCCGGGGTCAGACCCTCAACACCGCCAACGCATAGCTCAGCGCCATCGCAAACGGGGGTCTGACCCCAGTTTTCAACTACGAACGAATGGTACGGTAAATCACGGGATTGCCCATCAACGCCACTGCGCTGATGGCATACGCTTCCTGGATTTCCTTGACGGCTTGCTGCGCCGCCGCTGCCGTGCGCGCGTGCACCATGGCCAGCGGCTGGCCCACGGCCACTGGCTCGCCCAGGCCCACGAGGTCCGTCAGGCCGACGGCGAAATCGATGCTGTCCGTCGGACGGCGGCGGCCACCGCCCAGGGCCACGACGGCCAGGCCGATGGCGCGGCAATCGCGCACGTTGGCAAAGCCGGCCGACAGCGCCGGTGCCGGCACGATGAACGGCGCCTGTTCCAGGTGCTTGTCCGGATGTTCGACCAGATCGGCCGGGCCGCCCAGGGCCGACACCATGCGCGCGAAGCGCTCGGCCACCTCGCCCGAATCGAGTGCCGCCATCAGTTTCACGCGCGCTTCTTCTTCGGTGGCGGCCAGGCCGCCCAGCACCAGCATCTCGGCGCACAGCGCCAGGGTCACTTCATGCAGGCGCGCGGGACGCGAACGGCCCGTCAGGTAATCCATGGCGCCGCGCACTTCCAGCGCATTGCCCGCGTAAGGCGCCAGTGACTCGTTCATGTCCGTCAGAATGGCCGACGTCTGCATGCCCGCGCCATTGCCGACGGCGACAATGCTTTCGGCCAGCTCCACCGACTTGTCGTACGTCGGCATGAAGGCGCCCGAACCCACTTTCACGTCCATCACCAGCGCGTCCAGCCCGGCCGAGAGTTTCTTCGACAGGATGGAGCCGGTGATCATGGCCACCGATTCCACCGTGGCCGTGACGTCGCGGATGCTGTAGAAACGCTTGTCGGCCGGCGCCAGCTGCGCCGTCTGGCCGATGATGGCCACGCCGATCTCCTGCACCACCTTGCGGAACAATGCATTGTCCGGCACCGTGCAATAGCCGGGAATGGCGTCGAACTTGTCCAAGGTGCCGCCCGTGTGGCCCAGGCCGCGGCCCGAGATCATCGGCACGTAGCCGCCGCATGCAGCGACCATGGGACCCAGCAGCAGCGAGACCACATCGCCCACGCCGCCCGTCGAATGCTTGTCGACGATGGGGCCAGGCAGGTTCAGCGAACGCCAGTCCAGCACGTGGCCGGAATCGCGCATGGCCAGGGTGAACGCCACGCGCTCGTCCATGTTCATGTCGTTGAAATAGACAGCCATGCCCAGCGCCGCGATCTGCCCTTCGCTGACGCTGCCGTCAGTAATGCCACGCACGAAAAACTGGATTTCCTCGGCGCTCAATACGCCCTTGTCGCGCTTCTTGCGAATGATTTCCTGAGTTAGAAACATGATAGCTCCCGATGTCCTATTCAAATGCTGATGTCGATCCAGCGGCCTTGTCGGATTACGCCCTGCGGGCTAATCCGACCTACACGCCTTGCTGGCGAAAGCAACTTGGGGCCGGCGCCCCGGCACATCGCTGCGCGGAAGAACCGGCCCCACTATCCTGCTTTACAAACTTAGACGCCGTAAGGAATCCACACGTTTTTCACTTGCGACGCATGCGCCAGCACGGCGCGGCCGCCGCTTTGGGCAGCGCTGTACCAGTCGCGGCCCTTGGCGCCGCCGACCCAGGTGCGTTTCAGGGTGCCGGCCGACAGGCGCTCGACTTCAGCGCAACCGTCAGCGGATCCGTCATGGCGCCAGACGGCGTCGATGTCGGCGTGCGTGGCCAGGGTGCGCGCCAGTTCATCGGCGTTGCCGCTGATGATGTTGACGACGCCGCCCGGCAGGTCGGACGTATCGAAGACCTGGTACAGGTCCAGCGCGGAGAGCGGATGCGCTTCCGACGGCACCACCACCACGCGGTTGCCCAGCGCGATGGCCGGCGCCACCAGCGAAATGAAGCCGAGTAACGGCGCTTCATTCGGGCAGACGATGCCGATCACGCCAACCGCTTCGTTCAGCGCCACGGTGATGCCCTTGGTTGGCGGCTGGTGCGCCAGGCCGTCGTACTTGTCGGCCCAGGCGGCGTAGTAGAACAGGCGTTCGATCGATGCCTGCACTTCCTTCTCGGGATTTTTACTGCCCGTCATGGCGGCGATGCGGGCGGCGAATTCGTCGGCGCGCGCTGCCAGGTTTTCGGCGATGTAGTACAGCACTTGCGCGCGGTTGTGCGCCGTGGCGCTGGTCCAGCCGGACGCTTTATGGGCCGCTTCGACGGCGTTGCGGATATCCTTGCGGCTGCCCACGCCCACTTCGGCCAGCAGGGCGCCGTTTGCGCCGAAGACGGGTGCGCTGTAGGCGCTGTCGGGGCGCGCCTGCTTGCCGCCGATGTACATCTTGGCCGTGCGGTCGATGGCGAACGGATCGGCTGGCGCCGGCTTCACGTTGGCCTTGGCTTTCGCCTCCACCACCGGCAAGGCCGGACGCGCATCTTCGGCCAGGGCCGTCATGTATTCCAGCATGCCTTCGCGGCCGCCTTCACGGCCGAAGCCCGATTCGCGGTAGCCGCCGAAGCCGCACGCCGCATCGAACTGGTTCGCGCTGTTGATCCACACCACGCCAGCCTTGATGGCGGGAGCGATATCGAGGGCCAGGCTGATCGACTCCGTCCACACGCTGGCGGCCAGGCCGTACACCGTGTTGTTCGCCAGCTGCACCGCTTCGGGCGGCGTGCGGAAGCTCATGGCCACCAGCACGGGGCCGAAGATTTCAGCCTGCGCCACGGCGGCCGAGGTCGACGCGCCCGTGATCAGGGTCGGCGGGAACCACGAACCGTCAGCCGGCAGTTCGCACGCCGGTTGCCACACGTCGCAGCCTTCGGCGCGGGCCGAATCGACCAGCGCGGCGATGCGCTGGCGCTGCACCGGATCGACCAGCGCGCCCACGTCCATCGATTTGTCCAGGGGCGAGCCGAGGCGCAGGTTTTCCATGCGGGCGCGTACCTTGTTCAGGAAGCGTTCCTGGACCGATTCCTGCACCAGCAGGCGCGAACCGGCGCAGCACACTTGTCCCTGGTTGAACCAGATCGAATCGACCAGGCCTTCCACGGCGCCATCGAGGTCCGCGTCTTCAAAGACGATGAACGGCGACTTGCCGCCAAGTTCCAGCGACAGCTTCTTGCCGCTGCCGGCCGTCGCCTCGCGAATGAGGCGGCCCACTTCCGTGGAACCCGTAAACGCGATCTTGTCGACGCCAGGATGGTTGACGATGGCCGAGCCCACGCGGCCGTCGCCGGTGACGATGTTGACGACGCCGGCCGGCACGCCCGCCTGCAAGCACAGTTCGGCGAACAGCATGGCGGTCAGCGACGTGAATTCCGCCGGCTTGAAGACGACCGTGTTACCGGCGGCCAGGGCCGGAGCGATTTTCCACGACAGCATCAGCAGGGGGAAATTCCACGGCACGATCTGACCTACCACGCCCACGGCGCGGTAGTCGGCGAACTCTTCCGACTGCAGCTGCGCCCAGCCGGCGTGATGGTAGAAATGGCGCGCGGCCAGCGGCAGGTCGATATCGCGCGTTTCGCGGATGGTCTTGCCGTTGTCCAGGGTTTCCAGCACGGCGAACAGGCGCGAATGCTTTTGCAGCAAACGGGCCAGTGCGTACATGACTTTCGCGCGGCCGTGGCCGCCCATGCCCTGCCAGACGGGCAGCGCGCGGCGCGCCGCGTCGACGGCGCGTTCCACGTCGGCGTCGGTCGCTTGCGTCAGTTCGGCCAGCTGCGTGCCGTCGGCAGGATTGGTCGAGGCGAACAGTTCCGCCGGCGCGCTCCAGGCATTGTCGATGAACAAACCGAATGTGCGCTGGTGGCCATCGAGCCACGCCTGCGCTTCTTTTTGACTTTCGGGAGCAGGGCCGTAGTCCATAGTATTGAGAATCTCGTTAATTGTTGGCATGACGATTGTTCTTTAAGGTTGTGCGTGACGATGATTGGCCGAGTAGCTGCCGGTGACGTAGTGCTCGAGCTGGCGCTCGATGTCGGTCAGCAGGCTGGAAGCGCCGATGCGGAACAGGTGCGGCTGCAGCCATTCGTTGCCCAGCTCTTCCTTCATCAGGGTCAGGTATTGCAGCGCGCTCTTGGCCGAGCTGACGCCGCCGGCCGGCTTGAAGCCCACCTGGAAGCCCGTCTGCTCGTGGTATTCGCGGATCGTGCGCACCATCGTCAGGGCCACGGGAATGGTGGCGTTCACGCCCTCTTTACCGGTGGAGGTCTTGATGAAATCGGCGCCGGCCATCATGCAGACCCACGATGCCTTGGCCACGTTTTCCATGGTCAGCAAGTCGCCCGTGGCGAGAATCGCTTTCACGTGCGCTTCGCCGCACGCCTTGCGGTAAGCGAGCATTTCGTCGTACAGCACTTGCCAGTTGCCGTTCAGGACGTGCTGGCGTGTGATGACGATATCGATCTCGGAAGCGCCCGCGGCGACCGACAGCTCGATCTCGCGCAGCTTCGTTTCCATGCTTGTCAGGCCGGCCGGGAAACCCGTCGAAACGGCGGCGATAGGCAAGCGGCCCTGGATGACTTTCACGGCCGGCTGGATCATCTCGTGGTACACGCACACGGCGCCGGTGCTCAAGTCGGTCAGGCCCAGCGCGTCCATCAGGTCGGCGCGCAGCGGGCGCATGGCCTTCATGCACAGGCGTTCGACTCTGCCCGGCGTATCGTCGCCGCCCAGGGTGGTCAGGTCGATCATCTGGATGGCTTTCACCAGCCAGGCGGCCTGGTATTCCTTTTTCACGGTACGGCGGTTTGCCAGGCTGGCCGCGCGGCGGTCTGTCGCGGCGCGGTTGACGCGGATCTGGTTGATCCAGCCCAGGTCGAGGCCAACGGCCTCGTTACGCTTGAATTCGGGATGCATGAGTGTCATAACAAGCTGGTTCCATTAGCAAGTGGTGGTACGCCAAGGTGTTTGGCGAGGGTTTGGCCAATATCGGAGAAGGTCTCGGAAATGCCCAGTGCGCGCGGGGCGACGCCGGGGCCGAAGAAGATCATCGGTATGTGTTCGCGGGTGTGGTCGGAGCCGTGCCAGGTGGGGTCGCAGCCATGGTCGGCGGTGATCACGACCAGGTCGCCCTCCTTGAGCTTGGCCATGAATTCCGGCAGGCGCGCATCCATTTCGCGCAGCGCGTCGGCATAGCCCTCGACGTTGCGGCGGTGGCCGAAAGCCTGGTCGAAATCGACGAAGTTCACGAAGGTGAGCGACTTGTCCTGCACCTCATCGGCCGTCTTCAACAGCGCTTCGAACAGCGCCATGTTGTCGACGCCCTTGACGACTCTGGAGATGCCCTGGGTAGCGAAAATGTCGCTGATCTTGCCCAGGCCGACGACTTCGCCGCCCGCATTCTTGACGTGGTCGAGCAGGGTCGGCGCGGGTGGCGCGACGGCGTAGTCGTGGCGGTTGGACGTGCGCGTGTAGTTGCCATTGCTGCCCGTGAACGGACGGGCGATGACGCGGCCGATGTTGTACGGCTCGACCAGCTTGAAGGCCATTTCGCACACTGCGTACAGGCGCTCGAGGCCGAACGATTCTTCGTGCGCGGCGATCTGCATCACCGAGTCGCCCGACGTATAGATAATCAGCTTGCCGGTGGCGACGTGCTCGTCGCCATGCTTGTTGATGATGTCCGTGCCCGAGGCATGGCAGTCGCCGAGGAAGCCGGGAACGCCGGACAAGGCCTTCAGCTTGTCGGTCAGGTCGGCCGGGAACGATGGCGTGGTACGGGGAAAATATCCCCAGTCGAATTCGACGGGCACGCCGGCGATTTCCCAGTGGCCGCTCTGCGTGTCCTTGCCGGTGGAGCGCTCGCGCGCCGCGCCGTAGGCACCGGTAAAACCGTCGCGCTGGTCGAAGCCCGTAGCCCATTCGCCGCTGGCCAGGTGCGCCGCGGCGCCCAGGCCCAGGCGTTCCATGTTCGGGAGTTTCAAGGTCTTGCCGCTTTTGGCGACAGTGCTGGCAATGTGGCCAAAGGTATTGGCACCTGCGTCGCCATACTTGGCGGCGTCTGGCGTCGCGCCAAGGCCGAAGGAATCAAGCAGGAGGATAAATGCGCGTGACATGATAAGGCTCGCTTTATGGAGTGATGCGAAGATGATGCGAACAGTGTAGGCCGGATTTTCCAGGCCTGCCGCGCGGCAGCGCCGCTAAGTGGCGCGCCGCTACTGCGTCAAGAAAAGTGCTTAGGCTTGCGGTTTGGCGGCTACGGTGGCCAGGAAAGCCAGGATCAGCTTGACCAGGTCTTTCGCGCCGATGGCCGCGTATTTCAGGGTTTGTTCGTGCGACAGGGCGAATGGCGACATGCCTTCGGCCAGGTTGGTAATCACCGATACGCCCACCACTTTCAGGTCGCAATGACGGGCCGACACCACTTCCGGCACCACGGACATGCCGACCGTGTCGGCGCCCAGGCGGGCCATCATGCGGATTTCAGCGGCCGTCTCGAAGTTCGGGCCTGGGTAGGCGACGAACACGCCTTCGTGCAGGGTGATGCCGTTCGAAGCGGCAGTGTCCTTGACCAGATTGCGCAGGTCCGCATCGTAGGCGTTGGCCATGCTGAAGAAGCGCGGGCCGAAGCGGTCATCGTTCGGGCCGACCATCGGCGTGCCTGGCAACAGGTTGATGTGGTCGCTGATGGCCACCAGACTGCCGGCGTCCACTTCAGGGCGCAGGGAACCGGCGGCGTTGGTGACGAACAGCATTTCGCAGCCCAGCAGTTTCAGGGTGCGGATGGCGCTCGTCATCACGCCCATGCCATAGCCTTCGTAGAAGTGGCCACGCCCCTTCATGCAGACGACGGCGACGCCCGACAGGGTGCCGATCACCAGTTCGCCGGCATGGCCGTGCACGGTGCTGATCGGGAAACCTGGCAATTCGTCAAAGCTGATGCTGACGGCGTCCGTCATCTGCTCGGCCAACACACCCAGGCCGGAGCCGAGGATCATCGCCACGCGCGGCTTGAAATTTTCAGGAGCGCGGGCACGGATGATTTCGGCGGCGTGGAATGGGGTGTTGTTCGACATGGTTATCCTCTGATTGACTATTGATGATGGGTTGCTGCCTGCGCCACGGTATAGGCAAAATATCGCGCCCAGGTATCGGGTATGTATGGGTGTTACTGGACTATCCAGATGCGTATTGCCACTATTTGCCGCCACTATGCATCAAACGGAATATGTATGGCAAATACCATTTTTCTTGCCCATTTATACAATTCAAATATAAATGGCCGACATTATAGTCGAGGCTAGCCCCAGCCCGCCATCCCCGGAAAATGCATGCATACAAGCTCCATACGAAGGTTTTCCATGCACACTTGACACGAGCTTGACACTGGTCGGACAAATGTTTACAGTTTCAGACAAATGTTTAAACCCCAGCGAAAACCCTGTGACCGATACCAATAAAAAAGACCAGCTGTACACGCTGATCCGTAACAACCCCTTCATCTCGCAGCAAGACCTGGCGAGCGAGCTGGGCTTGTCGCGCTCGGCCGTCGCCGGCCACATCGCCGGATTGATCCGCGAGCGCCGCCTGCTGGGACGCGCCTATGTACTGCCCGACAGCCGTCCCGTGCTGTGCATAGGCGCAGCCAACCTCGACCGCAAGATGCGCACCCTGGCGACCCTGCAGATGGGCACCTCGAATCCCGTGCGCTCGGAAGAAGTGTTTGGCGGCGTGGGCCGCAACATCGCGGAAAACCTGGCCCGCTTGTCGATCCCCGTGGCCCTGCTGACGGCGCTGGGCGACGATGCGGCCGGCCACGCCCTGCAGACGCACGCGGAAGACGCGGGCATCGACATGCGCGGCAGCTTGCATCTGAGCAATACCAGCAGCGGCACCTACACGGCCGTGCTCGACGAACATGGCGAAATGCTGCTGGCGATGGCCAACATGCAACTGTACGAACAGCTGACCCCCGCCTTTTTGCATAGCCGCCAGCCGCAGCGCGCCGCCGCAGCCCTCACCGTCTGCGACCTGAACCTGGGCCACGACAGCGTGCAGGCACTGCTGGCCGATGCCCGCCAGGACGCGGCCCATGCGACGCCGCTCGTCATCGTCGCCGTCTCGCAGCCGAAGATGGCGCACTTGCCGCAAGACCTGTCGGGCTTGCACTTGCTGATACTCAACCGTGGCGAACTGGAAACGCGCGTGGCGCGGGCCTTGCCCACGGCAACCGATCTGCGCGCCGCCTGCCGCGAAGTGCAGCGCCAGGGCGCGCGCCAGATGATCGTCACCTGCGGCAGCGAAGGCGTGTATTTCACGGATGGCGACAGCCTGGACGCGCCTATCGTCCACCTGGCCGCGCGCGAAGTGGACGCCGTCGACGTGACGGGCGCCGGCGACGCGTTTTCCGCCGCCGTCTGCTGGTCGCTGTACCACGACAGCAGCGATTTGAAACTGGCCTGCCGGCGCGGCCTGAAGCTGGCCGCCATGACCCTGGAATCGGCCGCCACCGTCTCGCCCCAGATTTCCGCTGGCGCACTCGACAACATTGACGACGCCGACCTGGCGCCGCCCCCACCTACCCTCTTTCAACAGGACTGACATGACCCAATTACAGAATTTCCTCTTGTTCTCGCAAGAAGTGCTCGACGCGCGCGCCGCCGGCAAGGCCATCGTGGCGCTGGAATCGACCATCATTTCGCACGGCATGCCGTATCCGCAAAACGTGGAAATGGCGCGCGAAGTGGAACAGATCATCCGTGACGGCGGCGCCGTACCGGCCACCATCGCCATCATCGATGGAAAAATCTGCGTGGGCCTGTCGCCCGAACAGCTGGAACTGCTGGGCACCTCGCCCGACGCCATGAAGGTCAGCCGCCGCGACCTGCCGTTCGTCCTGTCGCAAGGCAAGCTGGGCGCCACCACCGTGGCAGCCACCATGATCTGCGCGGAACTGGCAGGAATTTCCGTGTTCGTCACTGGCGGCATCGGCGGCGTGCACCGCGGCGCGGAAACGAGCTTCGATATTTCCGCCGACTTGCAGGAACTGGCACAAACGTCGGTGGCCGTCGTCTGCGCGGGCGTCAAATCCATCCTCGACATCGGCCTGACCCTGGAATACCTGGAAACGCACGGCGTGCCCGTCATCAGCGTGGGCCAGGAAGGTTTTCCTGCCTTCTTCACGCGCGAAAGCGGCTTCAAAGCCGATTTCCGCCTCGATACGGCCGCCGAACAAGCCGCGTTCATCGGCACCAAGTGGCAGCTGGGCTTGACAGGCGGCGTGGTCGTCAGCAACCCCGTGCCGGCCGCGCAAGCGATGCCCAAGGAAGAGATCGATGCCATCACCGCGCAAGCGCTGCAGGAAGCTGACGCGGGCGGTGTGAAAGGCAAGCAAGTCACGCCATTCCTGCTCTCGCGCATCAAGCAGCTGACGGATGGCCGCAGCCTGGCGACGAATATCGCGCTGGTCAAGCACAATGCGCAAGTCGGCACGGCACTGGCCATTGCCATGCAGGCGGTCGTGGCACGATAATAGGACTGCTGTAAAGAAAGCGCGCGCACCTTCACGGGTCTGCGCGCCGTTCCATCGCCTAGCAACACGCAACGCCAAGGAAAGCATGTCCATCGATCTGAAACAGTTAAAGTATTTTCTTGCCGTTGCCGAGGAGAAAAGCTTCAGCCGCGCCGCCGAGCGCCTGCATATCTCGCAGCCGCCCCTGAGCCAGCAGATCATGAAACTGGAAAGCGAACTGGGCGTACGCCTTTTTGCGCGCACCACGCGCACCTTCGAGCTGACCGTGGCGGGCAAGGCGCTGATGAACGAAGCGGCCGACCTGCTGGCCAAGATGCGCATGACCATCGACACGATCCGCCAGATCGACCGCGGCGAAGTGGGCCGCTTGCGCGTGGGTATCGTCGGCTCGGCCATGTGGGGCCCTATCCCCAGCTTGCTGGAAGAATTCCAGACCAAATTTCCCCGCGTCACCTGGACCATCCATGAATTCGGTCCCACGGTGCAATACGAAGCCTTGCGCGCCAAGCAGATCGACGTGGGCTTCTGGCGCGAACCCAAGCTCAACGACGACGACTTGCGTCACGATAATCTGCGCCAGGAACTGTGCTTCCGCGAAAACGTCTGCGTGGCCGTCAATGAACACCATCCGCTGGCGAAAAACACGTCCATCGAACTGATCGACATCGCCGAAGAGCCGATGCTGACCCTGAACCTCGACAAATCCGCGTTTCCCCGCTACCTGGTGCAATGCTGCATCAACGCCGGTTTCGAACCCGTGATTTTCCAGGAAGCGAGCGAACCGCAAACCCTGCTGGCCATGGTGGGCGCGGGCCTGGGCGTGACCCTGGTGCCGGAAACGACGAGCCGCATCGGCTGGCCCGGCGTCGTGTTTCTGCCGATCAAGACGAATCCCCCGTCGGCGAATCTGTACATCAGCTACACGACACTCGACGACGCTCCCGTCGTGCGGGCCTTCCTGAATATCCTCAATCCCCCGGCTGCCTGAGAACGCGAACAAAACCTACTGCACGTCGCGATTTGCGGCCTCCGATGCTCACTGTGCATTCGCACAGCTCCGCTTCTCGACCACAACTCACTGCCGCTCGCTACGGTTTTGTTATGCGTTCTTAAAACCTATTTATATGCCCTGCATATAAATACATAAACAAAAACGTATTTGTCATACATATCTGGCATGATGCATAGTGATTCGGACGCCCATCGCGGCGCCGGTCTCGTGCTTGCCCTGCCCGTCATCTGACGGCGCATCCCAGCCCGCTCCGGCAGCCCCATTCGATGTTGTACCTATAAAAGAGACGGGGCGCGACTGTTGCATGAGCATCACACTGACGACATGAAAGCAGACGAGGTCAGCAATGATCTTGTGCAATACAGTGCAATGTTGATAAGGAATTATCACCTCATGCATCAAAAACAGGCTAAATCGGCCCCAAATTATATGTTTCACCTATAAAAAATATACAATATCGATCTTCCAGGAGCCAATTCATGAAACTTACACAATTTAGTTTGACGATCGCAGCCGTATTTCTGACTGCTCAAGCGTCCGCGGCTACCCCAAAACTGGGTGTCGTGTATGACGCGGGCGGCAAGTTCGACAAGTCGTTCAACCAATCCGCTTTCGAAGGCGCATCGCGCTTCAAAAAAGACACGGGCATTTCCTTCATCGAAGTACAGGCATCGAGCGATACGCAAGCCGAGCAAGTCATGCGCGGCCTGGCCCGCAAGAAACTCGACATGATCGCCGCCATCGGCTTTGCGCAAACGCAAGCCGTGCAAAAGGTCGCCAAGGAATTCCCGAACGTGAAATTCGTGCTGATCGACGGCCAGGCCGCCGGCAGCAACGTCAATTCCGTCGTCTTCAAGGAAGAAGAAGGCTCCTACCTGGTGGGTGTGGCGGCAGCCATGGCCAGCAAGAGCAAGAAAGTCGGCTTCATCGGCGGCATCGATATTCCATTGATCCGCAACTTCGCCTGCGGCTACGCGCAAGGCGCGAAGGCCGTCAATCCGAAGATGGAAATCACGCAAAACATGGTCGGCACCACGTCCGGCGCCTGGAATGACCCGGCCAAGGGTGGCGAACTGGCCCGCTCGCAATTCGAGCGCGGCGTCGATGTCGTCTTCGCCGTCGCTGGCGGCAGCGGCATGGGTACCCTGCAAATGGCCAAGGAAAAAGGCAAGCTGGCCATCGGCGTTGATTCGAACCAGAATCATCTGTATCCAGGCAGTATCCTGACCTCGATGGTCAAGCGCGTCGACAACACGGTCTACGACAGCTTCATGCAAGTCAAGAACGGCACCTGGAAGGGCGGCGTCAGCTATAAAGGCTTGAAAGAAGGCGGCGTGGATTGGGCGCTCGACGCAAACAACCGCAAGCTGATTACGCCGGAAATCGAAAAGCGCGTGTTGGGTGCGCGTAAGGACATTATCGATGGCAAGATCAAAGTGATCGATTACCGCGTCGGCAGCAGCTGCCCGGTTTAATTTTTCTCCGTATCTTTTAGCGCGCCGCCGGGGCCAGTCTCCGCGCGGCGCGTTTCCATGAAACTATCCAGTTATGAACCTATGCAGCCAGCAGTAGAATTTCGCAGCATTTCCAAGCATTTTGGACATGTGAAGGCGAACGCCGACGTCAGCTTCTCCATCGCCAAGGGCAGTATCCATGGCCTGGTGGGGGAAAATGGCGCCGGCAAATCGACCTTGATGAGCATCCTGTACGGGTATTACCGTGCCGACGGCGGGGAAATCCTGCTAGACGGGAAAGTACAGCCTATCCGCAACAGCCAGGAAGCAATCAACCTCGGCATCGGCATGGTGCACCAGCACTTCATGCTGGTCGAGAACTTCACCGTCCTCGACAATATCATGCTGGGCACGGAAGGCGGTTTTCGCCTGGCCAGCCACCGCACGGAAGCGGAAGCGAAATTGCGCGAGATTTGCGCGCGCTACCGCCTCGACGTCGACCCGCTGGCGAAGATCGAGGACTTGTCCGTCGGCGCGCAGCAGCGCGTGGAAATCCTCAAGCAGATTTACCGCAGCGCCAATATCCTGATTCTCGATGAGCCGACGGCCGTGCTGACGGCCCAGGAAACGGCCTCGCTGTTTGAAATCCTGCGCCTGTTCAAGGAGCAGGGCAAGACCATCATCCTGATCACGCACAAGCTGCAAGAGATCCTGGAAATCACCGACAACGTCACCGTCATGCGCGGCGGCACGGTGGTGGGCGCCGTGGCGACCGCCGGCACCTCGAAAGAGGAACTGGCCAACATGATGGTCGGCCGCCCCATCCAGAGCCACTTGCCACGGGCACCGTACAATCCGGGCGCCACGGTGCTGGAAGTGGACGGCTTGCAACTGGCCGACGAGCAGCAAGTCAAATTGCTGGCCGACATAGGTTTCAACTTGCGCGCCGGCGAAATCGTCGCCATCGCGGGGGTCTCTGGCAATGGCCAGAGCGAGTTGCTGGAAATTCTGTCCGGCATGCGTTTGCCGACCTCGGGCAAGCTGCGTTTTCTCGACAAGGACTTGCCGTTTGCCAAGCGCCACGATGCCGACGGCTTGCCGCTGGCCTTCCGCGACCTGGGCATCGCCCACATTCCGGAAGACCGCTTGCGCGACGGCGTGGTAAAGAATTTCTCCGTCATGCAAAACACCATCCTCGGTTACCAGGACCACCTGAAAAACCGCTGGGGCCTGTTCAACTTCAAGGCCATCGGCGCCCGCTGCGCGGAACTGCTGAAAACTTTCGATGTACGTCCGGCCAATCCGGACCTGCGCATCGGCTTGCTGTCGGGCGGTAACCAGCAAAAGGTGGTGATCGCGCGCGAAGTGCTGGCCAAGCCGAAACTGATGCTGGTGGGCCAGCCCACGCGCGGCGTCGACATCGGCACCATCGAAAGCATCCATACGCAATTGCTGGCCCTGCGCGACGCAGGCGTGGCGATCCTGCTGGTGTCCGTCGAACTGGAAGAAGTGCGGGCGCTGGCCGACCGTATCCTCGTCATGTGCGGCGGACGCATCACCGGCGAACTGAAAATTGAAGAATTCGATACCACCCGCATCGGCCTGTTGATGGGGGGAATGCATAAATCATGAATAACGACTTGCCACGCTGGGCGACAGCCTTTGTCATGCCCATGTTAAACCTGCTGTCGGCCTTGCTGGTCGCAGCCCTGGTGATCTATATGCTGGGCGAGGATCCGGCCGAATCGCTGTCCATCCTCGTCCACAGCGCCATCCTCAATCCGGAAGGCTTGAGCTACACCCTGTTCTACGCCAGCACCTTCATTTTCACGGGCCTGTCCGTGTCCGTGGCGATGCAGGCCGGGCTGTTCAATATCGGTTCCGAAGGCCAGATGTATATCGGCGGCCTGGGCTTGACGGTGGCCATGCTGGCCTTCGACCAGACCCTGCCCGCCTTGCTCTTGATACCGGCCGCCATGATCGGTGCGGCCCTGTTCGGCGCGCTGTGGGGTTTCCTGCCCGGCTACCTGCAAGCCAAGCGCGGCAGCCACATCGTCGTGACCACCATCATGTTCAACTTCATCGCCGCCAGCCTGATGAACTTCATTATCGTGAAGTATCTGATTCCGCCGGGCGAGCAGAACACGGCCAGCCGCGTGTTTGCGGAAAGCGGCGAAATGCCGCGCTTAAGTACCTGGTTCCCGTCGCTGGGCGACACGCCGCTGAACATCAGTTTTCTTTTGGCGATTGCCGCGCTGGTGATTTACGGCGTGATGGTGTGGCGCTCGTCGTGGGGCTTCAAGCTGCGCGCCACGGGCTTGAACAAGCACGCGGCCCACTATGCGGGCGTGTCGATCAGCAAGATGATCATCATCGTCATGCTGATCTCGGGCGCGCTGGCGGGCCTCGGTTCCGTCAATTCCATCATGGGTTCGACGCATTATCTGTCGCTGAACTTCGTTGGCGGCGCCGGCTTCATCGGCATCGCCATCGCTCTGATGGGCCGCCAGCATCCGGTCGGCATCTTCCTGTCGGCCGTGCTGTTCGGCGCGCTGATCCAGGGTGGCTTCGACTTGTCGCTGGAAAAACCGAATATCCCGACCGAAACCTTCATTTTCATCCAGGGCTTGATCATCCTGTTCTGCGGCGCCATGGAAAACTTCTACGCACCGGCCATTTCCGCCCTGCTCAAGCGCACCAAAGGCTAACACCATGACACTCGACGACTTTCAATTCGCCAGCATCCTGGTTTCGACCGTGCGCAATGCGCCCGTCCTGATCTTTGCCGCCATGGCCGGCCTGTTTGCCGAACGCAGCGGCATGATCGACATCGGCCTGGAAGGCAAGATACTGGCCAGCGCCTTCGCTTCCGCCGCCGTGGCCTACACGACGCAAAACCCGTATTACGGCATGGCTGCCGGCATGCTCGTCTGCGTCGCCCTGGCCCTGCTGCAGGCCTACGTCAGCATCACGCAAAAGGGCAACCAGCTGGTGGCCGGTATGGCGATCAATATCGCCATGAGCGGACTGACGTTTGTGCTGGCGCAGTTCTTCTTCCAGCAAGGCGGCCGCACGCCCGACCTCGGTTCGGCGCGCCTGTTCGACGTCGTCTTGCCGGGCACGCAGTACGTGGAGCACATCCCGTTCATCGGCTGGGTCTACGCCCACCTGATCGGCGGCCATTCCATCCTCGTCTACGTGGCGTTCCTGCTGATCCCGCTCGTGCACTGGCTGCTGTACCACACGCGCTTCGGCCTGCGCCTGCGCGCCTGCGGCGAAAACCCGCATGCGGCCGACTCGGCCGGCGTGAGCGTGGAAGCGACGCGCTACCTGGCCATGCTGGTGGCCGGCATCCTGTGCTCGTTCTCTGGCGCCTACCTGGCCATCGTGCAAAGCGGCTTCTTCCTGCGCGACATGTCGGCCGGCGCCGGCTACCTGGCCCTGACGGCCATGGTCTTCGGCAACTGGCGTCCCGTCTACACCTTCCTCGGCTGTCTGATGTTCGGCTTCTTCGCCGCCATCCAGATCCAGATCGAAGGCGTGGACTTGCCGGTAGTGGGCCGCATCCCGGGCTCCTTGATCCAGATGGTGCCGTACGTCGTCACGGTGATCGTGCTGGCGGGCTTGATGGCGAAATCCATCGCGCCAAAGGCGATCGGTATCCCATTTGTCAAATCGCGCTAAGTTTCAGCCTGCGCCAACTAAAAGCGAAGCCTGCGGGCTTCGCTTTTTTTATGCCTGTGCAATCTCGTCCAGCGAGAAAAACACAGCCAGGCCCAGGCTGCGCGCCACCGCCACCATCTGGTCGGCGCCCTGGGACGCGCCGCCGAGACGCAGCACGGCATCGCAATGGCTCAATAAGCGCGTCGCATGCGCGTGGAACAGCTGCTCATACACGGCGTCACCCACCCGGCTTGAGCCGGCCAGCGCCAGCATGGGCAAGGCCAGCCATTCACCGAGCACGGGCATGTGGCCCTTGGCATACAGGGGCAGGCAGACGGCTTCCATGGCCGCCACATTCGCCGCCATCAGGGCGGGATCGTCGCCCGTGCCGGAGCGATACGGGCCTGCAACGAGGATCTGCATGCCTTTTTTGACCGGCATCAGTTGTAGCTGCGCATGCTGCAGCAGCATGATGGTCTTGCCGTCGCAAATGCGGCCGTCTGCCACCATCCGCATCGCTTGCGCCAAGGGCAGTTCCAGAACTTCAATATCTTCGCCTTCGTGCGCCAGGCCGCCACCGTCGCCGATGCGGCTGGCGGGATCGTATTCGGCGACAAAGAAATGCAAACGCTCCGTCACGGAGCCGGGACTCATGAAGGCCTGGAATATCTTGTGCACCTGCCCCACCCGGTAACCGGTTTCCTCTTCCACCTCTGCGCGGATGCGCTGTTCCGCGCTGGCCTCCTCCAGCAAGCCGGCCGCTGATTCGATCAGGAAACCATCGTGGCCTTCGCGGTAGGTGGGAAAGCGGAACTGGCGGATCAGGATCACCGTGCGCTTGATCTTGTTGTAAAGCAGGATGGTGGCGCCATCGCCGCGGTCATAGGTTTCCCGCGTCTGCGTCTGCCACTGGCCATCGTGGCGCAGATAGTCGAACGTGGTCTTTTTCAGCAGATACCAGTCGTGCGACAGGGTTTGCACGCCTTGGATGCGGACCCGTTGCTGCTTGCTGTTTTCTTCGCGCATAGTGTCTCCTTGTGCTTGCACGGATCGACTTTATCATGCAAACTCGTGCAATATCAAGAAAATACAAGAAAAACCATGCTCACACATCAACGCAAACAATATCTGCTGGACTTGCTCCAGCGCGAAGGCCAGATCGTCGCCAAGGCCGTCAGCGATAGCCTGGGCTTGTCGGAAGACACGATACGGCGCGACCTGCGCGAACTGGCGAAAGAAGGGTTATTGGAGCGCGTGCACGGCGGCGCCCTGCCCTTGCTGCCAAGTTCGCCCGCGCTGGCGCCGTTTGCGGCCCGCGAACAGATTTCACCGGAAGCCAAGCCCGCCATTGGCCGCGCGGCGGGCGCCATGATACAAACGGGACAAGTGGTGTTTCTCGACGGCGGCACGACCGCCGTGCAACTGGCGCGCCAGCTGCCGCGCGACTTGCGCACCACCATCGTCACGCACAGTCCGTCGATTGCCGTCGAACTGGTGAATCATCCATCGATCGAGGTGCTGATGCTGGGCGGGCGCCTGTACAAGCACTCGATCGTCGGTATCGGTGCCGCCACAGTGGAAGCCATCGGCCGCATCCGTGCCGACCTGTATTTCATGGGCGTGTCCAGCCTGCATCCGCAAGCGGGCATCACCACCGGGGATTATGAAGAAGCTTGTGTGAAGCGTGCCCTGAGCGACGCGTCTGCCCGCACCGTCGTGCTGGCCTCGCCGGAAAAATTCAATACGGCTTCGCCGTTCCAAATCGCGCCCTTGAGCCAGGTCAACGACATCATCGTGCACCGCGACGTGGACGACGCCCTGGTCGCGCCCTACCGCGAGATGGACATCAACGTAATCCTGGCGTAAAAAAAGCGGCCAGCAGGCCGCTTTCGAATGACGTCTTTACCGCGGCCAGATCGCCTGCAGCACGGCCGCCAGGTGATAGCCGCTCTCGATCAGCTGCTGCTTGGCCAGTGCCGAGCTGGGCACGGGATAATTGTCCGGCACCGTCAAGCTCCAGACGTTGTAGACCTCGCCCTTGCGGCTCGTCTGCTGCGTGGCCGTACCGGCCACCACATCCGTGAAAGCAACCTTTGACGCCGCCAGCGAGGCATCGGCCCATTGATACGGCCAGGTGGCGGGATCGCCGGTGTTGCTGCTCACTTGTGGCGCGCTGGCAATCACGGTGCGCGCGAACTGCTGCGGCGTGCGCGTGCTCAGACGGCGCATGGCGTAATCGACCACGGTCGTGTCCCAATACGAATGCAGGGGCTTGGTGGGCGACTTCGGATAGCTGCTTGCCGGCTTGGCCGCGCCATCGTCGACCGGCAACGGCGCGGGAATCACGGCGTCCGACAGCGCCGTCATCTTCGCATCGTCGAGCAGCAAGTCGTTGCCCCCACGCGCATTGAAAACGGTGACGTCATCGATCTGCGCCTGCGTGGCGGGCGCGAAAAACTCGCCATCTTTGCCAACAAAAGCATTACCCACATGCAAAGGCTGGTGGATATCGCCCACCAGGTGCGTGATCAGGATCAATGCTTCGCGCTGGCTGAAGCCGTGCGGATTGCTGGCCGCATCAGCCTTGCCTTGCAACACCAGGATCGCCTGCTTGAGCGTCTGCACGATATCGTCGTCGGCCGTGCCCACGCCATGGTCGTGATAGTGCGCGTTCTGGAACGGCACGTTCGTGTAGTGGTATTCGCCATGCTTGGGGTTGGCCGCTACATAGGTCAGCATTTCCGGCGATTGCGGACCGCAATACGTGCCTTTCACGCAATCGGGCCAGTTGGCGATCTTTTCCAGGCTTTCGCCAGGCAACAGCAACTTGGCCACTTGCGCCTGGGCAGCGCTATCCTTGAGCAATTGATCGGCGATGGCGCCCACGGCGCGGTGGCCGTCGTTGCCCCACGCCAGCACATTACCGGAAGCAAAAGCGGCGCCTAGCGCCAGCACACTCAGCAGTTTTTGCATGTTCACCATTACTCCTTGCCTTGCGGCGTGGCCTTGGCCGGCTTCGGATACTGCTTGTTGATGTCGATCGGCTGCGCATACGCCGAACTCCACGTCTGCTCATGCAGCGCGGCGATGCGTTGCGCCATGGCGTCGTTGCGCAACACCACTTCCAGGTTGCGCGACAAGTCGAAATAGCCGCCCGCCCAGTTGCTCGTGCCGACCCAGGCCAGCTTGCCGTCGATGGTCATGGTCTTGCTGTGGATCACGCGTGCGAATGGAATGAAACCGGTCGAGGCCGTGGGAATCGTCACGATGCGGATGTCCACGTTCGGCACCAGGGCCAGGCTTTTCAGGTAGGCGATGGCCGGTGCTTCCGTGTTCCAGCTTGATACCATCAGCTTGATTTTCACGCCGCGCTGCGCGGCCGCGCGCACGGCGTTGTCGATCACGGCGTAGTACGGCCGCGTGCGGTTCGGGCCGTAGGACAGCGGTGCGTAATCGAGCAGCTGGATGCGCACTTCGCTTTGCGCTTGCGCCAGCAAGGCGGGCAAGCCAGTTTCCGAGTCGCCCACGCCAGCCGGGTTGTAGGCGTTCGGGCTGGCCAGCAGGAAAGCGTTTTGCGCGTAGTTGGCGGGCACCACCTTGCTGTTGAGCACCGTGGCGCGGCTGCCTTGCGACGTCAATGCCTGGGCTTGCCAATCCTGTTCGAAGATGGCTTGCACCTGGCTCACCATGGCGGGCTCCGTGATTCTCAAACCCGTTTCATGGATATGCTCGAACGAACGCCAGTCGAAATTCTGGCTGCCGATGTACGCCACCTGGCCATCGACGGCCAGATATTTTGCATGCACGATGCCATTGCCCGTGATTTTATTGAAGTCGATCAGGCGCAAGTCCAGGTTCGGGATCGCCCTGATCTGGGCGATGGTGGCCGCTTCCGACAAGCCCACGCCCTTCTGGTCCAGCAGGAAGCGGATTTTTATACCGCGCTGGCCGGCAGCCGTCAGGCTGGCCAGTACCTTTTCAAAGGCCGTGCCCGGTTTGCTGACGGCGTAGAACTGGGCGATGACGATCTCTTTTTTTGCCGAATCGAACAATTCGGTCCACACGGCGACGGGCTCGCGCAGGTCGGGATTCGTCAAGCTCGTTTCCACGGGCGACGTGTGCACGAGCTCAAAGCCGGGAATGGTGAAGTCCGCGTGGGCCGTGCCCGCGAACAGACTGGAAATAACGACAGAAACAAATAAACGACGCATGGTTTTTCCTGGTAAAGATTATTTGACGCGCACGATGCGGCCGGCCGCCGTGGCACTGCCAGCGGGCTTGCCGGCGCGCGCGCGGGCGGTCAGGTAATTGCTGAAGGCGTCGATGTCGCGCACGCCCGTGTCGAGCCGGCGCGTGCCGGCCGCCAGCACGGTAAAGCGGTCGCCGCCGCCGGCCAGGAAACTGTTGGCGGCGACACGGTATTGTTGATTGTCTTCAAGAGGAAGGCCATTCAGCATGATGCTGCCCGACAGCACGCGCTGGCCTTGCGGCTGCGTGCTGTCCCAACGGTAGCTAAACCCTTCGGACACTTGCAGCAGGTTGCCCTCTTCCGCCTCGGCACCCGGCCATTGCTGCTCGAGCAAAGTGCGGATTTGCGCGCCGGACAGGCTGACGACGATCAAGGTATTGCCGAACGGGACCACAGCCTGATTCTGGCCCACGTTCGTCATCAGGTCGGCGCCCGCTTCCAGGTCCTTGCGGATGCCGCCATTGTTCATCAGGCCGATTTGTGCCCCAGCAGCGCGTGCGCCGAACAGGGTGCTGTCGGCCACCAGGTCGCCCAGCGCGGAAGCGCCACTGCCCTTGGTGCTGCGGCCCACGGTGGGCACGGCGATGGCGGCCACGGGACGCGACAACTCGGCCGCGCTGCGCTGCTTGACCGATGCCAGATAGGCTGCCACGGCCGGGTCCGGCTCATACATGCCTGGCAACATGACGACGTTTTGTGCGCTGGCATCGATCAGCGCATTCTTGACGGGATCGACCTGGAGCTTGATGCGCGTGAGCATATGCCCGCCCATCTGCGCCTGCGTCACCAGCCGGCCATCGACACGGCACAGGTAACCCTGGTGCGAATGACCGCTGATGACCAGCTGGATCGCGGGGTCGAGGCGCTTCACCACGTCGACCACTTCGCCCTTCAGGTGGCTGCAATCGGGCTGGTCGACGGCTTCGCTCGTCTCGCCGCCCTGGTGCAGCAGCACGACGAACACGCCCACGCCCTGCGCCCGCAATTGCGGCAAGGTGGCGTTGATGGCGTCCGCCTCATCGCCGAACTGCAGGCCGGCAATGCCGGCGGCCGTCACGACGGACGGCGTATCTTTCAGCACGGCGCCGATCAAGCCCACCTTGACGCCATGCGCCTCTTCGATCCGGTAGGCGGGCAGCAGGGACTTGCCCGTTTGCGTGTCGATCACATTGGCGGCCATATAGGTATAACTGGCGCCCTTGAAGTCGGGCGTGAACTTGCAGGCCTTGTCGGCGCGCGACGACTCGCAGCCGCCGCGCTGCTGGCGCAGCAATTCCGCCTTGCCCTGGTCAAATTCATGATTGCCGACGGAACTGGCCTTCATGCCCAGCATGTTCATGGCGACGATGCTCGGTTCGTCCGCCCACAGCGCCGACATGGCGGGGCTGGCGCCGACCAGGTCGCCATTGCCGACAAAAATCAGCTGCGCATCTTCGCGTCGCCACGCCGTCAATGCACCAGACAAGGTATCGATGCCGCCGGCCTGCACCGTCTTGCGCTCGGCATCGGCGGCACTCGTATAGGTGAATTTGCTACGGTCGAGGTTGCCGTGAAAATCGTTCAGGGCGACCAGGTGGATATCGACGGACGTCGCGGAAGGCGCGGTAGGTGCGGCACAGGCGGCCAGCAGCAAGGTCAGGGCCGCTGCGGCGGCGAGTGGTGTCAGATGATGTTTCATGGTCCCCACATGGTTATCAGTATTCAAAAAGACTATCTCATCCGGGGGGACGCCGTGCGCCGCAAGCCCATCAGAGTATGACAAGAAAGCACAACATAAAACGAAAAAACGGCCGGTGTCGCCACCAGCCGTTTGCAACTTCAGTTAAGCGTCGAGATTAGAACTCGTACTTGACCGTAGCTTGGATCGCCCATTGGGATTCACCCTTTTGTTGACGCACGGTGTAGTCCTCTACCTTGTCACGCACTTGGTAGATATAACGGCCTTGAGCATCGAGGCCGGCAAAATCAACAAAGCTGCGGGTTTGACCACCAGCCGAGCGGAAAGCCATTTCATTGATACGGCCCCACTTGCGGTTGATCATGTTGCCCACGTTGAAGAAGTCCATCGTGAACACGCCTTTGTTGCCTTTGAAGAAGCCTGGGACTTCCTGGCTGACACGCATGTCGAAGCTGTTGGTCCAAGGCGAGAAGCTGTCGTTACGCTTCACCACGCCGCCTTTCGAACTGCGCAGGTCGCCATTGGCATTGACCAAGGACCAGAAACGGTCTTCGTTAGCGTGGTTGGTTGCCGTATCGCCACGGAATACCACTTCGCCCGAACCTGGTTTCGATGGGATGTACATCAAGTCGTTGCCGCTGACACCGTCACCGTTCAAGTCATTGCTGTAGGTCCAGCTGTATGGCTTACCCTTGCGACCTTCATAGAACAGGCCGAAGCTGGTTTTGTAGTTATCGAAGAAGCGCTTCTGGAAGTTCAACACAGCATTGAAGCGGTCTTTCACCAGGTAGCCGGAATTGGCGGCGACGTTTTCATTCGGATTGAAAATCGAACGGGCGTTGAAGTTCGACGTCGATACCGACGAGGTCAGCGGCGACACTTCCGTTGCATCTGTATAGGTGTAGGCAACCGACCAGCCAAAGCCTTTGGTCATCGGCTGGCTGACCGACAGGGTCACCAGATTGCCTGCGCCTTTGTCCGTTTTCTGCGCAACCATGACGTTGTTGAACGCAGGGTTCTTGAGTGCCTTGGCGAAGGAACCCGAGCAACCCGCATTGGTCGACGACAAGCCACCGGTCGAAGTCCAGCAATTCGTATTGTAGGCAGTATTCGAGTAATACAGCTCACGGCCATCGGTACCGGTACGCGTCGCTGCACCCAGGTTCAGATGCTCGTAGTAAATGGCATCCTTGTTTTGCGTACGCAGATATTCCGCGCCGAAAACCAGACCCATCCATGGCAGCTCATGTTCGAACGCCAGGTTGCCCTTCCAGATCGATGGCTGGCGCAGGTTAGGCGACAGGAAATCGACGTTGGCTGCAGGTGCGGCATCAGCGAAGTTCGTCGGCTGAGCGTTCGGATCAGGATTGAACAAGCCACCTACCGATGGGCAAGCCTTGAAGCCACTGGTGCCGCAACCAACGATACGGGTTGCCACGCCAGGATTAGCGAACGGGTTCGACATCCATACCGTGGCCGCCGCGCCCTGGAACAGGCCGAAACCACCGCGCAATTGGGTTGGACGGGCACTGTCGAACTTGTAGTTGAAGCCCACGCGTGGCTGCCACAGTGTCTGTCCATCGATGGTTTGCGTATTGTTCAGGCCAAAACCACCGCTTTGTACCTTGCCGGTCTGCGGGTTGCCAGCAACCATAGGTGCCGCCGCGGCAGCGTTATACAGCGGGCGGTCGCTGATGGCGGCCTTGTCGACACGCACGCCATACTGCACGGTCAACTGTTTGTTGACGGTCCATACGTCTTGGGCGAAGAAGCCATAGTTTTTCAGGCTGAAATCAGCAATGGCGTTTTCCAGGGAACCGCCTGCCAATGGTACTTGCACCTGGTAAGAGCTCGGGCGTCCGGTACGGAAATTTTCCAGTACGGCTTGTTCCTGAAGAGCGGCTGAACTGTTGCAATTGAAAGTAGTGCTGCCGTCCGCGTTTGGTTTGACAAACGAATATCCGACATTATTGATACAGCCGAAGGTGTAGTTGCCATTGATGTTCTGCAGGAACGCATTGTAGACATCGTTCTTGCTGAAGTCGCCGCCGAACTTGACTTCATGATCGCCCAGGGCCCAGTTCGCGCCCAGGTAGGCATCCTTGGTCTTGGTGCGCAAGACGTTAAACTGATACGACTGATCGGTACCGAAGTTCAGGAAACGGTCGTTGGTCGACACGCCTGCAGGCGATCCCGCCGGCAAGGCACCCGTAAACTTGAGCGACATGGTTGGCAGGGTGGAATTGTTCTTCGGCAGACTTTCATAGTCGCGCGACGATACTTTGAATTCCGTCGAGAAATTTGGCGTCCAGTCGGCAAACCACTGGCCGACGATGGTTTCGATCGACTTTTCCTGCGAACGCCAAGCCGAGTTCAAGGCGATACCGCTTGACGTTACGCCGGTAAACATCGGCTCGGACTGATCGGTTTTGGAATAGCGAACCATCGCGCGATGGTTGTCGTTGATGTTCCAGTCCAGTTTCAGCAAGACATCATCAACCGTCAACTTCGTACCGGCAGGCACGGTGGTGGTGCCGACTGGCAAGTTGTACTTTTCTTTGGCAATCGTCTGTAAACCCGCAATAGCGGATTCGGTAACGCCGACGTTCGTCATCGAGCTGCCCAGCGGACCAAAGTTTGGTGCCGTGCGGGTACTTTCCAGCTTTTCTTTGTTTGCAAAGAAGAACAGCTTGTCTTGGATCAGCGGGCCGCCAACGGAAATGCCCTTGGTCGTTTCGCGGAATGGCGCTGGTGCGTAATAGCTGTCTTTGACGTTGTCGTAACGGTCACCCGCCATACTGTCATTACGGAACACGTAATAGACACTGCCCTTGACATCATTGGTACCGGACTTGGTCACGGCGTTGATGTTGGCGCCCGTGTAGCCTTTTTGCGTCACGTCGTAGTTGGCGACGTTCACTTGCACGGACTGGATCGCATCGATCGAGATCGGCTGCTTGGCCGTCGGGCTGCCGTTCGATTCCAGGCCGAAGGTATCGTTCACGGCCACGCCATCGATGGTCATCGAGTTATAGCGCGAGTTTTGACCGGCAACGGACAATTCGCCGCGCTCTTTGTCCGTTTGCGAAACACGCGGATCGGAACGGGCGTAATCTTGCAGATTGCGCTGGATCGACGCTTGCATGGCCAGCTCATTGGCACCAATGTTGGTGCCGGCGCCCATATTGCTGCGGTTAAAGATCTGTGCGCGTGCGCCCGTGCCCGTGACGTTCACGGTTTGCATCTGTGCGCCCAGGGTGGCGTCCACATTGGCCGTTTCAGCCAATTGCACGTACACGCCTTCGCGTTTTTCCACTTCACCATTCTTGGTGATGGTGATGGTGTATGGACCGCCGGCACGCAGGCCGCGCGCGACGTAACGGCCTTCCGCATCGGTCGTTACATTGCTGACGGAACCCGACTCGGTGTGCACAATGGTAACGGTGGCACCAGCTGCCGGCTTGCCGTCAGTGGCCGAGATACGGCCGCCAATGGAAGACGTAGTGTTCTGTGCGAACGATGGTGCCGCCGCCAGTGCAATAGACAGGCTTAACGCGATTTGCGTCAGCCGAAGTCGCTTGTGATTGATCATCTTTAACCCCAGAAAAGACTATTATTTTTTGAAAATCCTGGATTGCCCCACCGTCCGGCTGCGCCGCACAGCAACACAAACACAACATTTCCTCTTTACGATGCTGCAACTGTTACGCCGGCGGGACTGGCTGCGGTCCTGACAAGACCATCACAAAACGCCGCTCCACACATCACAACTATTCATATCCAGACAATAACGGCGGAAAAAACCACATCCGATCCGTACGACCCAGGGCGCTAGCACCTGTGTCATTCATCCCACATGCTTACCCGGCTAACATGGCAAGCCGCGAGTGTAATTGTTAAATATTTCAAGACTGTGACACGGCGGCAAAATACAGAAGAATGTCGTCATTTAGCTGCGCGACTATTTGTTTCACTCTGCATCTCACCTTTATTTACTGCAAATACCCATCTTCATACGATATCGCCCAGATGAATTGTGACTTTTTAATATCATCTTCATCTCACTATGCATCATCAAAAAATGGATGACAAATACGATTTTTTTTATATATTTATATATTTAAAATATAAATAGCATGGGGTAACTAGCTGGATTGATATCGTGCTGACAGCGTCCGGGCTTATGGCGCGTGATTATAAATGAGCAATATGTACTTGAAATTGATTCATCCATGAAATCGGATAAAGTCGTGTATCTACTGTTAATTGTGTCGCATGGCCGCCACAAAATTAACAAAATAACAGCGCGACATTTAAGATGAGGAATAAAAAATGGCCGGAAGATCCGGCCATTTAAGAGTATCAGTTATGAACGTCGCGCAACTTACGGTTTTCCACCCTTGCCTGCCTTGTCGGCTGCGGCAATTTGCGCTTCAAAACGGGTGAAACGGGCATTGAGCGCTTTCAGCAAACGCTGCTTGTCCGCTTCCGCCAGGAAGGAATAGCGCAGACTGTTGTACGACAGCTTTTTGATTTCCGCATAATCGGTCTTGTACTGGCTGGCAAACAGCACGTATTCATTCGACAAGGTATTGCGCGACACACCCGCGTCATCGGTGGAGATCACAAAAGGAACGCCATATTTGCGGTACAGGGTAATCGGATGGGCCTGGCCCTTGATACCGAGGATGTAATCGTTGCTGGTCAGATTCACTTCCACGGGGATGCCCCGCTCGCGCATCTTTTGCATGGTCGCCAGCGCATTGTTTTCGTACGCGATATCCATGCCGTGGCCGATACGGTCGGCGCCCGCCACATCGACGGCTTCGGCGATATGGAAGGCCATGCCTTCCGGCGGCACCATGCCCAGCGCCAATTCGCCGGCGTGCAGGGCGATTTTGACGTTCGGATACTTTGCCTTGAGGAACTTGAACATTTCCATGTGCAGGCTGTAGTCGCGCATGGACACGTTCACGCTTTCCTGGCCCACGATATTCACGCCCACCAGCAGCGGATTCAAGCTCGCTGCCTTGAACGCGGCCACCATGGACGAGAACACTTGCGATGGAGACAGGAAACGCAGCACATACGCCTGGTAGCGCATGGTGAAGTTCGCATCGTCGATGCCGGTGCTGCTGGCGTTGACGTTGTCGTTGTATGCGGTGATGCTTTTCTGGAAGCTGGCGTCCTGCTCCAGGTTCTGCGTCCAGTTGGCCAGCACGGCTTGCAATGCTGCCGGCTGCAAGCCCGGCGCCAGCACCTGCTGGTCGAACTGCGCGTTTTGCACGAATGGCGACAGCTCGAAAATCGTCTCGATGTAGCTGAGGTTTTCCGCGATGGCGCGCTGCTTCAGGGTTTTCAGGCCATCGGCCGTATTGCTCGACGCGACGGGGCCGAAGTAGCCGAAGGTGTCAAAAAAAGTGCGGTCCGGCGGCGTCTGGATGGCGCCGTGGTTATAGAAATCCTTGGTCGACCAGCGCTGCAGCAATTGCGCATACAGGCCCGCATCGGCAAACACTTCCGTGGACGACAGGCAGCCACGCTGCAAGGCCGGCTTGGCGCGCTCGGCTGCCACGACGTCCTTGTTGCTTTCGATGCGGTAAGTCGTCTTGTTGACGCAATAGTTTTCCTTGTCGACCCAGTCAAGGAATTGCTCGGCGTAAATGGCACCCGAGTAATGATGATGCAGATCACCGCCCTTGGGCATCATGGAAAAGAACAGGCTCAGCTCGGCTGTCTTCGGCTGGGTGCCCGAGACCAGGGCGGCAAAATGACGCGCGGTGGCCGCTTCGTTGGAAGACGGGGCGGCCTGCGCCGTTCCGGTCAATGCCAGCGCGGCGCCAAGCGCCAGGCCAGTGAGTTTCTTGTGCATTCGCGTTCTCGCTCAGGATAATTCGTGTTGAACAACGGGTAGGTCAGCCTTGCCCCCGCACATGCACGCATTGGCCGCCCGAATAGGTGGCGGCCACGGCGCGGTCGTCGCCCAGCAGCGCAAAGGCAAACAGCAATTCCTCCAGGCTTTGACAGCCGGCCGTGCGGCGCTCGAGCAGCGGCGTCGATTGCTTGTCGAGCACGATGAAGTCCGCTTCCGTGCCAGCCGTGAAATTGCCCAGGGTGCCTTCCAGTTGCATGGCGCGCGCGGCGCCCAGGGTCGCCAGGTAAAACATGCGCAAGGCGGGCAGATAGCTGCCTTTCAAGCGTGCTACTTTATAGGCTTCGTTCATTGTTTGCAACATCGAGAACGAGGTGCCGCCGCCCACATCGGTGGCCAGCGACAGCAGCACTTTCGCCGCATCGGCTCGCTCGAAATCGAACAGGCCGCTACCGAGGAACAGGTTTGACGTAGGACAAATGGCGGCCGCCGACGATGTTTCCGCCATGCGCGCGCGGTCGCGCTCGTCAAGCCAGATGCAATGGCCGAACATGGCGCGCGGGCGCAGCATGCCGTACTGGTCATACACATCGAGATAGCTGCGCGCCTGCGGATGCAGTGCGCGCACCCAGCGGCATTCATCTTCGTTTTCCGACACGTGGGTTTGCAGATACGTATCCGGATAGGCGCGCGCCAGCTCGCCCGCCAGATGCATCTGTTCATTCGTCGACGTCGGCACGAAACGGGGCGTGATCGCATACAGCGAACGGCCGTGCTTGTGCCAGCGCCGGATCAGCTCTTCGCTTTCGCGCGCGCCGGACTCGGCCGTGTCGCGCAGGAACTCGGGGCAATTGCGATCCATCATGACCTTGCCTGCCACCATGCGCAAGCCGCGCGCCTCACTGGCGCCAAAGAAGGCATCGACCGATTGCGGATGCACGCTGCCATACACCATGGCCGTCGTGGTGCCGCAGCGCAGCAGTTCGTCGAGGAAAAACTCGGCCACGTTGCGCGCATGCTCGGGATTCTCAAACGCGCGCTCGGTCGGAAAGGTGTACGTTTCCAGCCACGGCAGCAAACCAGGTGCGGGCGAGGCGATCATCTCCGTCTGCGGGAAGTGCAGGTGGGTGTCGATGAAACCGGGCACGATCAGCTTGCCGCGGTAATCGACGATCTGCGTGCCGGGTGGCAAAGTCGCTTGCAACTGCGCATAATCGCCGGCTACCACGACCTTGCCATCGGCCACGATCAGCAAGCCGTCCGCATGCCAGGCGTGCGCCTCCTCGCTAAAGGCGGGATCGGCGTGGAAGTGCAGCAAGCTGGCTCGGTAAGCTTGCAATGTGGCAGGAACAATCGGCATGACTTCTTTCTATAACGGGTGAATGGCGGCGCGTGTCCGGCGTCGCGGTGGCGCGCTGGCAGAGGCCAGCCGCAGCGGTGCGGCCAGGACGGCAGCGGCCGCCTCTTCCCACACCATCAGTAATTGACAGGCAACGGAGGCGGCGATCACGGCCGGCGCCTTGTTGCGGATGCCGGGCATGCCGATCGGACACACCATGGCGGCGATGCGCTCGTCCGGCACGCCGCGCGCCCGCAGGCGGTGCTCGAACTGCTTGCGTTTCGTGTGCGAACCGATCAAGCCGAACCAGCCAGCATCCTCGCGCTCCATGATGGCTTGCGTCAAGCGTTGATCGAGCGCATGGCTATGCGTCATGACGAGAAAACTGCCGCCGGGCGGCGCCATGGCGACAAATTCCTCGGGCGTGTCGGTGGCGGCGATGCGGACATTATCAGGTATCTGCGCGGGAAACATGTCTTCGCGTTCATCGACCCACGTGATATTGCAGGGCAAGTGGGCCAGCGCGCGCACGATGGCGGCGCCCACGTGGCCGGCGCCGAACAAGGTCAGGTGCGCGCGCGGCGCCAGGCAGGGGTCGACCAGCCAGCGCCGCCCTTCGCTCCCCTGCGCCACATGGGTACTGCGTTCGCGCGAAAACGTGTCAGGCGCCTGTTCGCCAGAGCCAGCGATCAAGCTACCAGCAGCATCGAACAAGGCCGAGGCGGGTTCGCCGTCGAGCGCCGTCAACCGCCAGCTGTCTTGCTGGCGGCGTTCGCGCAAGGTGGCCAGCAACGCATGCAGGCTGGCGTCGACATACTCGAAAGCCAGGTGGACGACGCCACCGCAGCATTGTCCCAGGCTGGGGCCCAGCGCAAAACGTTCGAGCCGCGCTTGGGTGTCGCCCGTGGCCAGCATGGTCTTGGCGATTTCCACGGCGCGCAATTCCAGATGTCCACCGCCGATGGTGTCCATTTGACCATCGAGGCTGACGCGCATCTTCGCGCCCGCCTCGCGCGGACCGGAACCTTCCACCAGGGCGACCGTCACCAGCACGGATGCCTGCGCGTCATTCTCGATTGCTGTCAGCCAGTCGCTCATCGTCAGCCCCTATGCGCCGGCATGCGCCGCTTGCACGGCCATCACCGCCTTGAGGATTTCCTCGCTGGTGGCGGGCGCATTCAGCGGTGGTTGCACGGCGTGATGGCCGACGCTGGAAATGGCGTCGCGGATGGCAAAGAACACGGAAAACGGCAGCAACAATGGTGGCTCACCCACAGCTTTGGAACGGTGGATGCTGTCTTCCACGTTGCGGTTCTGAAACAGCTGGACGCGAAAATCTTCAGGGCAATCGGAAATGCCGGGGATCTTGTACGTCGATGGTGCATGCGTCATCAGCTTGCCCGCCGCATTCCACCACAGCTGCTCCGTCGTCAGCCAGCCCATGCCCTGGATAAATGCGCCTTCCACCTGGCCCAGATCAATCGCAGGATTCAATGACTGGCCCGCATCGTACAAGGCATCGGCACGCAGCAGCTTCCATTCGCCCGTCAGGGTATCGACCACCACTTCGGCCACGGCCGCGCCATACGCGTAATACGAAAACGGATGGCCCGTCATCGTCTTCGCATCCCACGACAGGCCAGGCGTGGCATAAAAACCGTCCGACCACAGTTGTACACGGGCCAGATACGCCTTCTGCACCAGCTCCGCAAACGGCACGGCGTGACCATTCACGAGGATATGGTTGTTAAAGAAGCGCACGGAAGCCATCTCACCGCCGTACAGTTTGACCGCGTAGTCGGCCAAGCGTTCACGGATCTGGCGCGCCGCATCCTGCGCCGCCTTGCCGTTCAAGTCGGCACCGGTGGACGCCGCCGTGGCTGACGTATTCGCCACCTTGCTCGTATCGGTGGCCGTGGCCCGTACCTTGTCCAGGTCCAGGCCCAGTTCGTGCGCCACCACTTGCATGACCTTGGTATTGATGCCCTGCCCCATTTCCGTGCCGCCATGGTTGACCAGCACGGAGCCATCGACATACACGTGCACGAGCGCACCGGCCTGGTTCAGATGCGTGACGTTGAAGGCGATACCGAATTTCAGGGGCGTGAATGCCAGGCCCTTCTTCAGGATCGGGCTGGCCTCGTTGAACGCATCAATAGCCAGGCGGCGCGCGCGGTAATCGCTGCTCGCTTCCAGTTCCGCGACAAGTTCATGAATGACGTTGTCGACGATTTTCTGCCCGTACGGCGTGACGTTGCGTCCTTCTACATCGTTGCGGCCATAGAAATTGAGCAGGCGGATATCGAGCGCATCGCGTTGCAAATGGCGGGCGATTTCATCGATGACGTACTCGATGGCAATGGCGCCCTGCGGCCCGCCGAAGCCCCGGAAAGCCGTGTTCGACTGCGTATTCGTCTTGCCGCAGGCGGCGCGGATGTCCACGTCGGACAGGTAATAGGTATTGTCGAAGTGGCAGACGGCGCGCGTGGCAACAGGGCCGGACAAGTCGGCCGAGTATCCGGCGCGCGTGGTCATGTCGACCTTGGCGGCAAGGATGCGGCCATCGTCGTCATAGCCCACTTCGTATTCATAGTAGAAACAGTGGCGCTTGCCCGTCACCAGCATATCGTCGTCGCGGTCGGCGCGCAATTTGACGGGACGCTTCAATTTCGCCGCCGCAATCGATGCCGCCGCCGCCCACAGGGCCGACTGCGATTCCTTGCCACCAAAACCGCCGCCCATGCGCCGGCATTCGACGGTGATGTTGTGCGAATGCACGCCCAGCGCATGCGCCACCACGTGCTGCATCTCGCTCGGATGCTGGGTCGAACACAGCACCAGCATGCCTTGCGCTTCCTTCGGGATGGCGTAGGAAATCTGTCCTTCCAGATAAAACTGTTCCTGGCCGCCCACATACAGCTGGCCCTTGATCACGTGCGGCGCGCCCTCGAACGCGGCCTGGTAGTTGCCGCGCGTCAGCTGCATCGGTGGCAGCACATACGATTGCGCGGCCTTGGCCGCTTGCGGCGTCATGATCGCGGGCAATTCCTCATACGACACTTGCGCCAGGCGGGCCGCGCGGCGCGCATGGTCATGCGTATCGGCCACCACGATGAAGATGGGCTGGCCCACGTATTGCACCAGCTCCGCGGCCAGGATGGGATCGTCATGGATGATGGGACCGCAGTCATTGGTGCCGGGAATGTCGTGTGCCGTGTAGACGGCGACAACACCGGCAGCAGCACGCACGGCAGACAAATCCATGGCCGTGATGCGCGCGTGGGGCTTTTGCGACAGACCCAGCGCCGCGTGCAAGGTGCCTTGCAGCTCGGCGATATCGTCCGTGTACGTGGCTTGCCCCAGCACATGCAATTGCGCCGATTCATGTGGGCTGGGCTTGCCCACGGCGGCCCAGGCGGCCGCTTGCAGTTCGGGCGTGGCAGGATGGTTCATGCTGGTCCTTTCAGGCGCGGCAAGCGTAGGCGTTGACGGCAGTGCGCAGCAAAGGCGCACCGGGGCGTGTTTCCAGCCAGAAGCGGCGCAACAGGTTTTGCGCCGTCGTCATGCGGTAAGTGTTCGACGCGCGCATGTCGGACAGCGGTGCGTAATCGTCAGCCAGCAAGCGCATGGCGATGAGCAAGTTCTCTTCCGTCCAAGCCTGTCCGCGCAAAAACACTTCCGTTTGCGCGGCCCGCTGCGGCGTGGCCGCCATGCCGCCAAAGGCGACGCGCGCGTCAACAATGCGCTCGCCATCGAGCTCAAAGGCAAACGCGGCGCACACGGCCGAGATATCCTGGTCGAAACGCTTGGCCAATTTATACGTGCGGAAATGCACGTCGGCACGGGGCAAGGGCACGCGCACGGCTTCGACGAATTCGTCTGGCTGCAGATCTTTCTTTTGATAACCGAGATAAAAATCTTCCAGCGGCATGCTGCGCTGGCCAGCAGGTCCACGCAGCACGATCTCGCTGCCCAGCGCAATCAGCCACGGCATCGAGTCGCCGATCGGCGAACCATTGGCCACATTGCCGCCCAAGGTACCGGCGTTGCGGATCGGCAAGGAAGCAAAGCGCTGCCACAGTTCCGACAATTCTTCCGGATAATGTTCGCAAAGCGCCGCATAGGCATCGTTGAGGCTGGCGCCGGCGCCGATGTGCAGCTTGCCATCGTCCACGGCGATGCTTTTCAGCGCCGCGACATTACCGAGATAAATGATGTCGCCCAGGTCGCGCAATTGCTTGGTCACCCACAGGCCAATATCGGTGGAGCCGGCCAGCAGGCAGGCTTGCGGCTTTGCCGCGCGCAATGCCACCAGTTCATCAATGGTGCGCGGCGCGTGGAAGTGCTGGCCGCCGTGTTCATACGTAGTCAGGCTGCCGCGCTGCAGCGCCTGCAATTGCACGCGCAACGCATCGCGGTCGAATGCCACATGTGGCAATTCACCCATGCGTCTGGCTGCATCGATGATGGGCCGGTAGCCCGTGCAGCGGCATAGATTGCCCGACAGGGTGTCGTCGATTTCACAGCGCGTGGGCGTCTCGCCGTTTTTCTCCAGATACATGCCCCACAAGGACATGACAAAACCGGGCGTGCAAAAACCGCACTGGGAACCGTGGCACTCGACCATTGCCTGCTGCACCGGGTGCAGGGCGCCATCGGGCTGCTGCAAGTCTTCCACGGAAAACAGGGCCTTGCCATCGAGAGTGGGCGTGAGCTGGATGCAGGCGTTGACGGCTTTCATCTCGACCTGGCCGTCCACCAGGCTGCCGATGACCACCGTGCAGGCGCCGCAATCGCCTTCGGCGCAGCCTTCCTTGGTGCCCGTGCAATGCAAATCCTCGCGCAGGTGCTGCAACACAGTCTGCGTAGGGGCGGCGTTGCGTACTTCCTGTACGGTACCACGATAGTAAAAACGGATCGGTTCTGACATGCTGGCCTCGGTATAGTCCCAGTATAGGAGATTAACACCGGCATATGGGACAACTATACGCAAAGACTGATTTTACTTATCATCCCATCTCAATAGAACTCACTCCTGGAACGGATGCACCGCATGCCAGTGTTCGGCAATATCGATACGGCGCGTGATCCACACTTGCTCATGACCCTGCACATAGTCGAGGAAGCGCGCCAGTGCGGCCGCGCGGCCAGGCCGCCCCACCAAGCGGCAATGCAGGCCTACCGACAACATCTTCGGCTGATTCAAGCCGTCCGGATCGCCTTCCGCGTACAGCACATCAAAGGCATCCTTCAGATAATCGAAGAACTGCGTGCCCGAATTAAAGCCCTGCATAGCGGCAAAGCGCATATCGTTCGTATCCAGGGTATAGGGCACTATCAGTTGTGGCTGCACGGCCGGCATGCCGGCGGCATCCGTGTACGCCACCTTTTCCCATAATGGCAGGTCGTCGCCATAATAATCGGCGTCATAGCGGAAACCGCCATGTTCAACCACCAGTTTGCGCGTATTGGGCGAATCGCGCCCCGTGTACCAGCCTTGCGGGGCGGAACCCGTCAATTCGCGGATGATCTGCACGGCTTCGCGCATGTGTTCGCGTTCCGTCGCCTCGTCCATGTTTTGATAGGAAATCCAGCGCAAGCCATGGCAGGCGATTTCATGCCCCAGTTGTTGGAAGGCAGCCACCGCCTCCGGATTGCGTTTCAAGGCCATCGACACGCCAAACACCGTCAGCGGCAGGCGCCGCTCCTCGAACATGCGCAGCAAGCGCCACAGCCCGGCGCGCGAACCATACTCATAAATCGACTCCATGCTCAGGTGGCGCGCTGGAAAAGCGGCCGCACCGATCATCTCCGATAGAAACGTTTCCGACGCGGGATCGCCATGCAGCACGCTGTTTTCCGCCCCTTCCTCGTAATTGAGGACGAATTGCAGGGCGATGCGGGCCTTGCCCGGCCATTGCGGATGGGGTGGCGTGCGGCCATAGCCGATCAAGTCGCGTGGATAATCTTCGTAATTGTTCATGCGGAGGCGCGCCTATAGGAGGACAATGTTGGCTATATGCCCAATCATATAGCCCGGCGCAGTCACCGGTATATGATTTGCACGATAAGCACATTCACTCACCCTATATACAGGATAGCAAATGGGAAAACTCAGCACGCATGTACTCGATATCGCCCACGGCAGGCCGGGAGCCGGCGTCAAGGTCGCCCTGTTTTCAGTCGCGCCGGAAGGCAAAGTGTTATTGAAGATGGATATGACGAACAGCGACGGCCGCTGCAGCACCCCATTGCTGGAAGGCGAGAGCATGAAAGCGGGCCAGTATGAGCTGGTGTTCAATGCCGGCGACTATTTCGCCGCCCAGGGCGTAGAACTGCCATCGCCCCGCTTCATTGACCTGGTGACGCTGGCCTTCGGCATTGCGCATACGGATGAGAACTACCATGTGCCGCTGGTGGTGTCGCCGTGGTCGTATTCCACTTACCGCGGTAGCTGATGCCACGAGGCCAACAATGTTGTCGGATTACGCTACGCTAATCCGACCTACCGGACTTTACATGAGCGTAGGTCGGCTTAGCGCTGCGCGCGTAAGCCGACACCACCCGCGGCGTATCAAACCACCAGACGAAAAAAAACCCGCCAATTGCTTGACGGGTTTTTCTCTACTGCGAATAACAAGCCTGACGATAACCTACTTTCACACTGGTTGCAGCACTAT